>NZ_JBFSRM010000010.1:13784-171118 GCF_041465805.1 Vibrio sp. 10N.239.311.G01 | reverse complement strand
GCAGCTAAAGCCTGGGTCTCACATTACCCGATTGGAGTGCTTATTATCCATACAAGCATTTAAGAGTGATTCGCAACGCGTGGCATTTTTATTATGCGTTGCGTTCAGTGTTTAAGGCGGTATACGGTAGCATCGGTATTGCGTTGCTCACACCTTAACAGGGCTATAACACAAAATCAGGCTATTGCTCAAAATTGCTATTTGAACTATTATTTGTACATTAAATTGTACCATAGGGAGTTCAATATGAGCCGCATCCATTTTGATCAAGATATTCAGCCTTTGTCTGAATTTCGTGCTGGCGTGACGTCATTTATTAAACAGATTAACGAAACTCGCAGACCACTAGTTATCACACAACGTGGTAAGGGTGTTGCGGTTGTCCTTGATGTTGCAGAATATGAAGCAATGCAAGAGAAGATCGAGTTACTGGAAGAAATGCGTACTGCTGAAGCACAATTAGCTTCAGGTTTAGGTGTTTCCAATGAAGACGCTCGTGCTCAAGTATTGGGGCGCATTAAGAAATGAAAGTAGTCTGGTCACCACTAGCATTACAAAAGTTAGGTGATGCAGCCGAGTTTATTTCACTGGATAATCCAGTGGCGGCAGAAAACTGGGTTAATGAGGTTTTTGATAAAACTGATTTACTCTCAAGTATGCCTGACATGGGGCGAATGGTTCCTGAGCTGCCTCATACCAATTACCGCGAAATCTTGTTTGGTCACTATCGAATCATATATAGCCTCAGCCATGAAATTCGCGTCCTCACAGTACGAAATTGTCGTCAGATACTAACGGAAAGTGACGTGTAGCAATTGTGTTATAACAAGCAATTTAAGAGGGATTCACAACGCTTGGCACTTTTGCTCCTACTTCAAGTTAAGTGTTTATGGCACAATGCTTTAGGTTGGGTGGAGGCGTTGTTCACCCCTTAATTGGGCTAGTTGCCCAGAGGAAGTAATCAATCCATTGGGAACTTTTGTTTCTGGTGGAGTACGCGCATAATTCGGATAATGTCGCCTTCGATCCAATAGGAGACGATCATTGAAATCTCAGGAATTATAAGTAATTGCCCACGAATGCCGTCTCTCTGTACACCCATTAGAGGCTGCTCAAGCAAGTTTTCTACTTTTGTTTCAATGAGGTTGTCAGCGTTTTCTGCCGCATCAGGGTTGAAGTCATAGATAAACTCAAAGATCCTTTCACGATCATTGAGTGATTCTTCTTCCCATAAAATCATTGCTTACCTCGATTACGTATTCTGGCTTTGCGTTCTTCCATTCGAGATTTAGCAGTTTGGTGTTCAACGAAAACGGATTCTCCTGAGTCAAACTTCTCAAATGCTAGGTTTACTTGTTCAGTTAGCCATGCATCGTGAGATAATGTTTGTCTTTGTTGCTCAGCGAGTTGCTCAGTAAGCTCACGGCAAGCACCACTCAGTGTGCGACCTTGGCTCTCAGCCATCTGTTGAGCTAGGCGTTTTGTTTCTTCATCAACACGAAATTGAATTCTAGTGTCCATGATGTATTCCTTTATTGGTGTGTGTACAAATGTTAGCACTCACCTTTGAGATGGGCAACTGACAAGCTACTATGGCGCCAATAACTAACTTTTGGTGCTATGTTTCATCGCACATAGTCCCATATCTCATCAACCATTGTAGAACGTTAAATGGTAGGTCACCACTATCTGTAGAGGAAAGTGCATTGAAGTTAACGAATAAACTCGTACGTTACCCGCACATTGATGTTAATCGTGCGTTTGAAAAAGAAGCTGAATTATTGCAGCAAATTCAGGCGGGTGAGATTGGGCAAGCCTTAATGTTGTGGCAAGCAAAAGCGCCGACACTTGTTTTGCCCGCAGGTAAAAAGTGGCCTGTGACGGTCGAGTCTAGAAAGCAACTCGCGGCACAAGGTTGGCAACTCACCTCACGTAAAACAGGCGGCGCTCCCGTTCCCCAACTGCCGGGGATCATTAACTTATCGCACATTTACCATTGGCCTCGTGATGAAGCCTACAACATCCAAAAAGCGTATCTACATCTGTGCAATATCTTAACCCTGTTTTTTAAAGAACTGGGCATCAATGTGGATGTACACGCGACTCCCGGTTCTTATTGTGATGGTGACTACAACCTCAATATCAATAAACAAAAAATAGTGGGCACGGCGCAGCGTGTTTTGCTTAAACAAGGGGGCGGCCAAATCGTACTTTCGCAAGCTTGTATCTTGTTGGATGTCGACCTAGAGAACATCGTTGCACCCGTAAATTTTTATAATCAAGTTTGTGGCAATCCAACCGTGGTGGACGCGCAAGTTCATACTCCGTTGTCCGCACATCTGACAACTCTACCCAACGTAGACTCACTCTTTCAGCAGTTAAGCCAAGCTTTCATCAAGCATGCGTGATACCAACCTTTCGTTAACGCCAAACTAATTTGCCGATGGTAGAACGATTTCAATACTATGTGTCGATGAGAACGAATGGGTTGAACTTGAGGCGGTGAGAACTTTATAATGTTACTTGTAACATAATAAAGAGTTCAAATAGTTATGACAGAACAGCAGAAGAAAACTCGAACCACACTTCAAGATGTTGCAGACAAAGTGGGGGTCACAAAGATGACCGTCTCTCGTTACATGCGCAATCCCGATTCAGTCGCAGCCAAAACTCGCGTTAAAATTGCAGCGGTTATTGAAGAGATGGGATACATCGAAAACAAAGCGCCAGCTATGCTCTCTAAATCGTCGAGTAAAGCGATCGGTATCTTGCTCCCTTCGTTATCAAACCAAATCTTTGCCGCGTTTGTTCAAGGTATCGAAACGGTTACTAAAGAGAATGGCTACGAGACGTTGCTTGCTCACTTTAGCTATGATGCTGTGGAAGAAGAGGAAAAGATTGCTTCGCTGCTTTCGTATCAGGTTGATGGGTTGATATTGACGGAAAGCCACCACACCCCCCGCACGTTACAGATGATCAAGAATTCAGGTGTTTCTGTTGTTGAAACGATGGAACTCCCAACCAATCCGATCGATATGGTTGTTGGCTTGGACCATATTGATGCTTCTTACCATGTCGTGAAGCGAATGATTGAAGCTGGTAAACGCTCTATTGCTTACTTTGGCGCTCGATTGGATGCGCGAACCAAGTTGCGTTTGCAAGGCTATGACAAAGCGATGTATGAGGCTGGATTAGAGCCTAAACACGTGTTGACTGAACAGCACTCTAACTTCTCTTTGGCTGAAGATCTGCTTGATCGCGCTCTTGCGGATTACCCAGATCTAGATGGCGTGTTCTGCACCAATGATGACATCGCGATAGGTACCTTGCTCATTGCCCAGCAACGTGGAATCCAAGTGCCGCAACAGCTATCTGTGGTGGGCTATAACGCGTTAGATATTGGTCAAACCATACGCCCAAAACTGACTAGCGTGGATACGCCACGTTATGAAATAGGTAAGAAAAGTGCCGAGCTACTGCTTGCCCGATTGAAAGGTGAGCCAGTTACGGAAACGGTAGTGGATATGGGCTATCGCATCACTGATGGCGAAAGCGTTTAACCAAGTATCGTGGAAACTGAAAGGGGCATCGAAATGATGCCCCTTTTGCTTTTACATTTAAGTAATGACACAGTTAGACGATAAAACTCGCCCCTTGTTCTGCACTCGAAACGCTTTGGCGCATCACGCTAAATAGGTTGCGCCCCATGGTTTGCTGGTTGGCGTCTGCCTCAAATACCTTCGCTTGGCGAGATTGCATGTCGTTGAGGTTATTGAGTTCGCCACTCGCGCAATCTAAGCGCAGGATATCGCCTTCGCAAACAAGCCCAATAGTTCCTCCTCGAATAGCCTCTGGTGAGACATGAATCGCGGATGGGATCTTTCCTGAGGCTCCAGAAAGGCGCCCATCAGTAACCAGAGCCACTTTAAACCCTTGTTTCTGAACATTACCTAGAATCGGCATGAGCTTATGCAGTTCAGGCATACCGTTCGCAGCTGGTCCATTATTTATCACCACAACAATGCAATCTTTGTTGAGCTCACCTCGTTGATACGCAGCTTCTACCTTATGTTGGCAATCAAAAACTGCCGCGGGTGCTTCTATTACACGTTGCTCTTCTGCAACCGCTGACACTTTAATCACTGCGTTGCCAAGGTTCCCTGAAAGGACTCGCGTTCCGCCTGTGCTTTGGAATACCTGTTCTTGGCCTGCAATTACCTCTGCATCTGCCGACTGTTTGCACTTTTTCCACGTTAGCTTTCCATTTTCAAGCTCTGGAATACTCATTTGATCTTCAAACGAGCCAAAGGTAGGTGTGACATCTCGGTGCAGTAAGTTGGCTTGATCTAAACGGCGTAGCAGCGCGGGAACTCCGCCTGCCGTTTGGAACGCATTCATATCTGCTGGACCGTTGGGATAAACTCGAGCAAGTAAAGGCACTACATCGGATAGATCGCTGATGTCTTGCCAAGTCAGAATAAATCCTGCTGCGCGTGCTACTGCGACCATGTGAATGCTGTGGTTAGTGCTGCCACCTGATGCGAGTAGGGCAACAATGCCATTGATTAAGCTTTTAGCGGTAAAGACTTCAGAAAGCGGGCGGAAGTTTGCGGCTTGTGGTGTCATTGAAGCAATTTCAATGGCGGCATGCTGAGTGAGTGATGCGCGCAATTTAGAGTCAGGATGAATAAACGCTGAGCCCGGAAGCATCAGCCCCATCGCTTCAAATACCAGCTGATTGGTATTGGCTGTGCCGTAAAAAGTGCAGGTGCCCGCTGAGTGATAAGCGTTGCACTCCATATCCAGTAAGGCACTTTTTCCTACCTTACCAGCCGCGTATTCTTGGCGAATATGTACTTTCTCATCATTGCTGATGCCCGTTGCCATCAAGCCCGCCGGAACAAAAGCGGTGGGTAGATGTGCAAAAGAGAGCGCGCCCATCAGTTGTCCTGGAGCTATCTTGTCGCAAATACCAAGTAATAGGGTTGAATCAAACACGTTGTGACTCAGTGAAAGAGCGGTCGATTGAGCAATCAAGTCCCTTGAAAACAAAGACATATCCATGCCTGGTTGCCCTTGAGTTACCCCGTCGCACATCGCAGGAACACAGCCTGCTACTTGAGAGGTGTGGCCGAACTTAGCTAACGCCTTTTTGATCTGATCTGGATAGTGTTGATACGGCTGGTGAGCGCTTAACATATCGTTGTAAGAGCTGATTAACGCCACATTGGATTTAGTGAGATCAAGAATCGAGCGTTTCTCATCGGAGCAAGAAGCTGCGACAGCATGAGCCAAGTTGCCGCAAGAAAGCCCTTTACCACCTTTGCCAGCAGAGGCTTGGTGTTGGGTTCGGTTTAGAAACGCTTCATGAGTCTCTTTGCTTCGTTCAATTAATCGTTGAGTCACCGCTTGGATGGTTGGAAGGGTCATGCTGTTTCTGCCTCATCAGTCATTGAAAGCACAATCGCAGCACAGTCCACAACGTCATCAATATCGCCATCAATGCTGATGACAACCGTATCTGGCTCGTGATCGGGTCTTTCTAATGTTTCGAACTGGCTTTTAATCATGTTCTCTTTCATGAAGTGGCCTTGGCGCTGACGCATTCGATGCAAGATCAGGCCAATGTTGCCATCTAAAAAGAGAAAGGTGAGGTTTTTGTTCCCTTCGCGAATTTGGTCGCGGTACTTCTTCTTCAACGCAGAACACACAATAATGCCGTGCTCATTTTTACTTTCTAGGCTGTACGCTGCATCACGAACGCGTTCCAGCCATGGAATGCGATCATCATCATTAAGAGGTTGGCCTGACGCCATTTTTTGAATGTTTGCTCGAGGATGAAGGTCGTCACCATCAATGAACTTACGCCCAAGTTTTTTTGCCAACTGCTCGCCTATCGTGCTTTTCCCACAAGCACTGACACCCATGACGATGACACTACTACCAGCCATAACTCAATCCTCTTAACAAATTTGCGCGTGATCTCAATTTTGAACATCGCTTGTAAATATGGCTTTATCTTATAATCGTTACCGGTAACATGTTACCGGTAACTTAAGGAAGTGTGATGAAGGACACAAAACAACAATTCACAACAATTGTGATTGTTTTTGCATCCTACTGACGGAAAATTAGTCACATCTCACTATATTCGCGTTTAAAAATCACTGGAAAGAGATCTTTGGGGGATAAAATGGCCAACGATTACCGCGCAATTGCGAAATCTGTTGTTGAGCATCTTGGGGGCAAGACAAATGTGGCTGCCCTAACACACTGTATGACTCGACTACGATTCGTTTTACACAGCCAAGATGGCGTCGATATTAACAAGCTAAAAGCACTGAAAGGTGTGATGGGTGTTGTTGATAATGGAGACAAAGTACAAGTTATCATTGGTAACGAGGTATCGTATGCATACAAAGAAGTGATGGCGCTTTGTGAGCTATCCACTGTATCTGAGTCAGAGGTTCCTGCTAAAAAAGAGAAGCTAACGGCTAAGTCAATTGGTGCGAAAATGTTGGACGCACTGGTTGGTACCATGTCGCCTCTTATCCCAGCAATCATTGGCGCTTCAATGGTCAAGCTGCTCGCCATGGTACTTGAGATGCTGGGCTGGGTTGAGCCAAATGCACCTACCTTGATTATCTTGAAAGCGATTGGCGATGGCGCCTTCTTCTTCCTACCGGTTATGGTTGCTGCTTCCGCATCGATCAAATTCAAGACCAATATGTCTCTTTCCATTGCGATTGCCGGTGTCTTAATCCACCCGAACTTTATGGAATTGATGGCGCAAGCAGCAGAAGGCAAGCACGTTGATTTCTTCGGTATCCCAATCACGTCAGTGAAATACACCTACACGGTTATTCCTGTACTTGTGATGACTTGGGCTCTTTCTTACATAGAACGTTGGGTAGATAGCATTACCCCTGCTGTGACTAAAAACTTCCTGAAACCTATGCTTATCGTATTGATTGCAGCTCCGGTTGCTATCGTACTTATCGGTCCATTTGGTATTTGGGTTGGTACTGCACTTTCAGCGCTTGTTTACACAATTCATGACACATTAGGTTGGTTGTCGGTTGCTATCATGGGCGCACTGTGGCCTCTACTTGTTCTTACTGGTATGCACCGTGTATTTACTCCAACGATTATTCAAACCATTGCTGAGACGGGTCGTGAAGGTATGGTTATGCCTTCAGAAATCGGTGCCAACCTCGGTATGGGTGGTGCGTGTCTGGCTGTTGCTTACAAAACCAAAAACAGCGCACTAAAGCAGACATCATTAGCCGCAGGTGCTTCAGCTATCTTCGCCGGTATCTCTGAGCCTGCATTGTACGGCGTGCTTGTTCGTCTGAAACGTCCACTTATCGCAACAATGATTACTGGTTTTATCGTAGGTGCATTAGCGGGCATGGGTGGCCTTGCGAGTCACTCGATGGCAGCACCAAGCTTGTTTACGAGTGTTCAGTTCTTCGATGTGAATGACCCAATGAGTATCGTTTGGGTGTTCGGTCTGATCGCATTGTCTATTGTTCTGTCATTTGTTCTAACCCTAGTTTTAGGCTTTGAAGATGTTCCAGAAGATGATGCCGATGAGAAAGCAACTTCAGAGTCAGCAAACAAAGAAGCTGGTAAGGCAGAAGACAAGCCGACAGTAGTGTCCGCGTCTTAATTAGAATTGATTAATTTATTCAGTCACCTTACTTCAGCGTAAGGTGACTTTTATTGTTTCCGAGGTATTCGATGTCAAACATTCAATTTCCCGAAGATTTCTTATGGGGCGGCGCTATTGCTGCAAACCAGTCTGAAGGCGCTCACTTAGCGGGTGGTAAAGGCCTAACAACCGTAGATATGATCCCTTATGGTGAGAACCGCATGCCAATTAAGCTTGGTCAGGTTGATAAGGTGACGCTCAGCGAAGACGAGTTCTACCCAAGCCATAACGCGATAGACTTTTATCACCGTTACAAAGAAGACATCGCCTTGCTGGCAGAGATGGGATTTAAAGTCTTCCGCGTATCCATCGCTTGGAGCCGAATCTTTCCAAAAGGTGACGAGCTAGAGCCGAACCAAGCTGGCTTAGATTTTTACCGTGATGTTTTTGAAGAGTGTAAGAAATACGGTATTGAGCCGCTCGTTACCTTGTGCCATTTCGATGTGCCTATGCACTTGGTCAACGAGTATGGTTCGTGGCGTAATCGTAAGATGATTGAGTTCTTTAGCCGTTACGCGAGAACCTGTTTCGAAAACTACAAAGGCTTGGTGAAATACTGGTTAACTTTCAACGAAATCAATATCTTACTAGCGAGCCCGTTTTCTGGTGCTGGATTGTTGTTTCAGGAAGGCGAAAATCACGATCAAGTGAAGTACCAAGCAGCTCACCATGAGCTAGTAGCAAGCGCTTTGGTAACCAAGATTGCCCATGAAGTTGATGAGCAAAACCAAGTGGGTTGTATGCTGGCGGGCGGTAACTTCTATCCATATTCATGTAAGCCAGAAGATGTGCTGATGGCTATGGAAAAAGACCGCGAGAACCTGTTCTTTATCGATGTTCAATCGCGTGGTTACTACCCATCTTATGCTCAAAAAGTGTTTGATAACAAAGGTGTGGTGCTTGAAACACAAGAAGAAGATTTCGAGATTCTGAAAAATACTGTCGATTTCATTTCTTTCAGTTATTACGCTTCACGCTGTGCTTCCGCTGATATGAATGCAGGAAATACGAGTGCAGCGAACGTCGTTAAGTCCATCAAAAACCCTCATCTTCCAGCAAGTGATTGGGGCTGGGTCATTGACCCTACAGGTCTTCGAATTACGATGAACACACTCTATGACCGTTACCAGAAACCACTTTTCTTGGTAGAAAATGGCTTAGGTGCTCGTGATACCTTGGATGACACTGGAGAAGTGAACGATGATTACCGCATTGATTACCTTCGTCAGCACATTGTTGCGATGCATGAAGCAATGGAAGACGGTGTACCATTGATGGGTTACACACCTTGGGGTTGTATCGATCTTGTTGCGGCGTCGACCGGAGAGATGAGCAAGCGCTATGGGTTTATCTACGTGGACAGAGACAACCTAGGCAATGGTACGTTAAATCGTATTCCTAAAAAGTCATTCCACTGGTACAAAAAAGTGATCGCAAGCAACGGCAGCGACTTGGCTTAATTTGTCTGTTTGATAATGAGAGAAATGAACAATGAAAACAATTGAACAGCGACTCAGAGATATTCGCATCGTTCCGGTGATCGCCATTAATGACGTTGCTCAGGCTGTGCCGCTTGCGAAAGTACTGGTTGAAAATGGCTTGCCTTGTGCTGAAGTGACATTTCGTACAGAAGCGGCAGCAGAGTCGATTCGTTTGATGCGTGAAGCTTACCCTGAGTTACTGATTGGCGCAGGTACTGTGCTGACTACAGAGCAGGTGGATACTGCCATTAATGCGGGTGTTGATTTCATTGTCAGCCCAGGTTTGAATCCAACCACAGTCAAATACTGTCAGCAAAGAGGGGTTACGATTGTTCCTGGAGTGAGTAACCCAAGCTTGGTTGAACAAGCAATGGAAATGGGGCTTAAGACACTAAAGTTCTTCCCTGCCGAGCCATCTGGCGGTGTCGCAATGTTGAAAGCGTTGACGGCTGTTTACCCGGTTAACTTTATGCCTACAGGCGGTGTAAGCCCAGCGAACGTTGAGTCTTACTTAGCACTGAAATCAGTCGTTGCCTGCGGTGGAACTTGGATGGTACCGACAGACAAAATGGACAAGGGTGATTGGGATGGAATCGCAGAATTAGTCCGAGCGGTCGGCTCCAGATAGTTCGATAGAGAGATACATAGCTAGAAAATGAAAGGGCCAGCTGACACTGGCCCTTTTTGTGGCTGCTTCAAACGATGTAGAGGTTACTCGTTACCAAGCAAAGGTTTTAATGACGTTTTGCTTAGTGATTGGGTTATGCGCGATGTCTTGATTTATCTTATCAAGAAACGGCTTACGAGCCTGAGGCAACATGCCACGCATTGGTGAGATGTTATTGCCGTGGTCACCCCAGTAGTAGCAATCGAAATCTTCTAGGTTTTCGAGCAAGTATTTTTCTTCTTCCAGAATCTGCAATGGCGTTGGTAAAACAAACTCGCCACGGTTTACTTCTTTTTCCAATACCGATCCCGGTTGAACGGCTAAAGCCATCGGTGCAATCGCATCTGGCTGCATGATGTTCAACAAGCTGGTGGTATTAATCGCATGCTCTATAGAACGCTCTTTGCCGCCAAGGCCAAAGATGAAAGAAGCCAGTACCTTGATGTCTGCTTCACGGGCTAGGTTCATTCCTTCAATCGCATGCTCACGCGTCATGCGCTTTTGAATGCGTTCAAGCAAAATTGGGTCACCGGACTCCAAGCCTGAATAGGCCATGCTTAAACCTGCCGACTTAATCTCTTTTAATTCAGACAAGCTCTTACGACGGAAGTCATTGAACCCTGAATACAGAGAGATGTTCTTGATCTCTGGGAAGGTGATCTTGATGTAATCCAGAATCGAAATCAGCATCTCGGTTCTAATCGCCATCACATTACCATCGACCAAAAAGATAGATTCAACATGCGGGTAGATTTTTCTCGCCGCATCAATATCTTCAAAGATGTCTTTGATGTCTCTTACTTTGAAACGCTTATCATCAAACATCGTGCAGAAGGTACACTGGTTATTACTGCACCCCAATGTTGTCTGGATGAGTACGCTCTCTGCTTCCATCCAAGGACGATAAACTTTACCTTCAAAACGCATAAATGCTCCTCGGCCGTAGCCTGTGTTGTTTCGACGGGGGCAAGTTTAGCAATCTGCATCTTGGGTGATAATTGGGCAAAGCGGGGAATCAGTATTAAAGAAATCTTAATAATCGAAAGAGCGCGCAGTTCTTTGTCTGTATAGATAGAACTGCGGCTTGGATTGTGTGTGTGGTGGTGGGGGGGAGTGTTAGTGGTCGTTTTTTACTAATGAATGATCAGTGCGTAACGCACAGCTTTTCTTCGAGTAATTGATTAAGCACTGTCACCAGCTTGTGGTTCTTAGTGTTGTCTAATGCGTCGGCGTGCGGGTCTTTGAACAACCCAGAATCATTATCAAAATATTGACCAGAAGCGTTGGCAAACTCATCACTGAGCGCAGCACGACAAAGAATATCGGCTCCAATCGCAAGGTCGTTGCCATCAACGCCATAAGCATCTTTCACTAATTTACTACCAAGGAAAGAAGCTGGGTTTACAGGGATAATTGCGGTGCCTTTGTCTAAAAGAGTATTGGCTAATTCGATGGACCACATCGTTAGCGCCAGCTTACTTTGCGCGTAAACCGGACCATCAAGTTCGCCCGCATTCGGACTGATTAATGCATCTAGATCTACGGGTGCTTGGGCTGCTGAAGATAGGTTGACGATACGACCTGTCGCATCAAAAAGAGGAAGCAGCTTTTGTGTCAGTAGATACGGCGCAATGGTGTTTACGACAAAACGCACATCAAGATTGTCTGGAGTGGTGATGTCCGACACCTTATACACACCTGCGTTGTTAATGAGTATATCGAGTCGTTTGTGATCGCTTTTGATTTGGGTTGCGAGCGCCTCAACTTCAGAGAGCGTCGATAGGTCTGCGATGTAGCTTTCGATGATTGCATTCTTAGACAGGCGAGACAGAGCGGTCACGACTTTATTGACCTTAGCTGGGTTGCGGCCATGAATTAGAACATGGTGCCCTTGCTGCGTTAGTGCTTTTGCGGTCTCTAAACCAATGCCATCCGTGGCACCTGTGATCAGAATTATTTTTTGCATATTCCGTCCTTCAAAAAATAGTTTGAACAACGTTATAACAAAGATTAATGACACATAGTTGCATTTGGCTCACAAGCTGAAGACTCAAATGTGAGTCTATGGGGCAAATAATGACCATTTTAACACTTGGTGGTTAACCGTTGGCGTTTAACGATTAAGTAAGACAATGGGTCAGTTTGTGACTGACCCAAATTAAGAGAAGTGACCGAGTTATTTGATGTCTTGAACGTTCATAACCAGAGTTTCCCAGTTACGTTGGTTTTCCATATCGTGCTCTAGGCCTTGCTCATCGGCAATTTGGAAGCGCTTAACCGCAGGGGTTTTGCTCGTAGCTTGATACAACCAATAAGCTTCCGCTTTGAGTGCTTCGGCTTCGTCAGCATCAAAGTCTCTTGCCCTTGAACATTCACAGTACCGAAGTCAAAAGTGACGGTAAGAATTCCATCCTCGGCTTGAGCTTTAAACGTTGTATAACCTTGATATACCATTTCCATATTCCTTCTGAGAGATTTCATTTCAGCCTATTCAGTGTGAATGCGACCTAAATTCAGGCTAGCGAGGAATGTTCGAACCAACAATTAACCATTAAACGAAACACTATTAACGAATTATTAAGAGTGTTGGCGCGTTTGATAATTTCAATTTATTCAGTGTCTTAGATGGATATTTTAACGTTGAAGGTATCTTGCTAATTCGATTGTCAACGAAATCTAAAAACTCATTCCTTGTCTGGCGCTCTTATCCTTTTCATTTAGCTTCGTATACTGCTCAACTAGGTAATTAGCCCCAAGGTACAGACAAGAGTGAACCGACTTATGCAGATGAGATCCGCGACTTTGAAAACCATTATTGAGAAAACGCTGCCACTGACGCTGGGTGTGTTTGCGATCATGATGGTTCAATTGGTCGATTCGATCTTTATTGGTCAGCTAGGGGTGAATGAATTGGCGGTTCACGGTATCACCTTGCCATTTCAAGCAGCGTTTACCGGTGTTCAAGTGGGCATCGGTGTGGCGGCAACGTCCATTATTTCTCAAGCGGTAGGGGCAAAAGAACAACGTAAATCTACTTCAATTGCGACGCTGTCGGTTGGATTTGGAGTGTTGGTGATTGCTTTGATCTGCATAGGGCTGATTGTTTTTAGCGATTCTGTTTTTGCGTCGTTTGTGAATGATGTCTCTGACGCTCAATACCAATCCATGCTGTCTATTTTTAATGTGTACTGGCCACTGTGGTTGTTCAGTGCATTGATGGTGGCGGTGCTTTATCTGGCCACCTGCGTTTATCGTGCCAATGGCGATACCAAAACAACCGGAAGCATGTTCTTGGCTGCTAGCGTGATTAACCTAATTCTCGACCCTATTCTGATCTTTGGATTGGATATGGGCATCGCAGGGGCGGCGATCGCATCGAGCATTGGCTACGCTTTCGGCGCAATCTACATGCTAATCAAGTCTCGCGGCAAAGGTTGGTTTGGCTTCAATGGCGCGTGCAGTAACCGAATCAAAGGCTACAGTTTTGAGTTATTCAAGACGGTAATGCCAACCACTGCGAATCAGATATTACCTGCGGTCAGCGCGTTCTTCTCAATGCTATTGATTGCGAGAATCGGAACCGATGAGATGGCTTTTTGGAGCTTACTCGCCCGTGTTGAAAGTTTTATGCTGGTGTTTTCTCTTGCTCTGACGATGTCTATCCCGCCTATGATTGGTCGTTACCTAGGGGCGCAGCAGCGATGCAAAATCCCTGAGCTATTGAATACAACAGCGAAGTTCTTATTGGTTTTCCACACCGTGATGGCAACATTGTTGGCGCTGTTTAGTGGCTGGATTATTCCTGTTATCTCGGAAGAACAAAGCATACGCAGCTGGTTTGAAGTGACCTTGTTATTTATACCGTTCAGCTATGGGCCGCTTGGGCTTTGCATGTTGGTTGCGTCGGTCTTTAATGCCTTGGGTGTGCCGCGTAAAGCTTTGAATGTCTCTTTCCTACGCTTGTTTGTTTTCTACATTCCCGCTTTATGGATCGGCTCGATAACCGGAGACATGGTCAATGCGGTTATTGCTGCGACAGTCGCCAATGTTTTAGCGGGCGCTTTTGCATGGTTTAAGCTTAATGCCTATATTAAAACTCACATTATTCCCCGTGCCGCTGCGGCCAATAAGCAGCGTGTACTCAGCGCAGGCTAGCCATTATTGATGAACATTGAACATCTAAAATTGTTTGTGCGACTCGCGTCTACGCACAATATAGGTCAAGCAGGACAAGAGCTTGGGTTGTCACCTCCGGTAGCCAGTATTCATATCGGAAAACTCGAAGAGAGCCTAGGTGCTATCCGCGTCGATCACGGTGAAGCGGTAAGGGATGTATGTGTCGATGGCTTGGGCATTGCCATGTGCGCGAGTTGGATAGCATACAAGCAGCTCGCGGAAGGTTCGCTGGTTGAGGTGTTGCCGGATTACCCTTTAAAGGATGAGGCGGCTATCTGGGCGGTATACCCGAGTGCTCAGTTACTTGCACCAAAGGTGCGCGTATTTATCGATTACTTTGTTCAATATTATGGTTCACCTTCTTATTGGGATTGCGACGTAAACGGGCAAACTCAATAGCGATTCAGAAGCATATATTGAGAACAAATAAGAAAGCCCCAACCAAAAGGGAGGGGCTTGTTTTTATGTTCTTTATAGAACGTTTTTCTAGCTAACTGCTGTTGTTTTTATTTAGTGTATCCGGCGTTTAATGAGCGTGTACCGCTGAATCTTGGTATAGCTCTGCATCAACTTCTTCGCCTTTACTTGGGCGCGGTACAATCTCAAAAGAGGTGTCAGCTTCTGTCAGTGAAGACAGCAGTTTGTTAAGTGATGTCTTATCACCTTTCACGCCTGCTTGTCCGTCTTCTAACAGTTTTCCAAGGCTTGTTTTCTTAAGCACGATGTCAGACACGTCAGACTTATTGATGATCAGTGTCGTATCCGCATCTTGCAGCTCTGATACTTGGATGTTGTTCAGGTTGCCGTTAGACATCTCAACGTAGTAGAACTCTTTTACATCAGGCAACTGAATATTCAATGTAAATGGTGTTTCTTGTGCTTTTAGCGAATCCACTTTTACGGCTAAGTAATCGAGTAGGTTTTCAATCGTCATGTTCGCTAACACATCCGGAGATGCAGTTTTCGGTGCGCCCGGTTGTGTGCCAATACGAAGCTCTTGAGCGCCGGTTAGGTAGATGTTTCTCCAACCTGCACCTTCTGATTGATAACCCAACTGCTCGTATGTATCTGCCAATAAGCCACGTGCAACTTTGTTCTCTGGCTCAGCTTGAATCACCTTATTCAGTGCTGTTGCAATGAAGCGGTATTCACCTTCTTGGAAATCTTGCTGTGCTTTTTCAATCACAGCGTCGCTGCCGCCCATGTACTCAACAAACTTCACTGACTCTGGCTTGATTGGTAGTGGGTTTAGGTTAGCTGGGTTCATGTCGAAGTAACCAAGATACATGTTGTACACAGCGCGAGCATTGTGAGAGTAAGTACCGTGGTAACCGTTGGTGTGCCAAGACTGTTGGATGCTGTCTGGCATGACCTTGTAAATCTCGTCACCGATGTCTTGCAGAACCACGCCGTTATTGGCTAAGCGAAGCGTTTGGTTATGAGTAAAACCGTAAGCGTCACGCTGCATTTTTAGGTAATCAGAGATCTCTTGTTCGCCCCAGATTGGCGATGAGTGAGACGCAAACAACACCTCTGTTTCTTCACCCCAAGTGATTAACATCTCGTTGATCTTCTCAGACCATTTCAAGCCGTCACGTACTTTAGCGCCACGCAGCGTGTACAGGTTGTGCATGCCTTGGTAGGTCAGTTCGCCAGTCCAAAGTGCTTTCATGCTTGGAATATATGTCACCATTTCAGAGGCCGCTTCGGTACCTGAAGCATCCATGAATTGCATTTCTAGGCCGTCAATAACCAGAGTTTCAATCTCTTCGTTATGGTTCAGCTCGTAGTCTGGCAGTACGTAAGTAATGCTACCGGTTGATAGGCCTTTCGACAGTGCAGCATCAACAATACCGTGCTCGTGTCGGTTCAGGGTTGCACCATACTGATAAGCGGTACGACGAGACATTGCATTACCCGCCAATACGTTTTCGTCGACGATCTCTTTAGTAATGTTTTTCGAACCGTACACTTTTACATCTGGGTATGCGTCTTTGATTGCTCTTGCGCCACCAAAGTGATCAGCGTGCGAGTGAGAGTAAATCATAGCAACGACGGGCAGTTCGCCGCCATCAGGCACATTGCTCTTGAAGAATTTGAGTGATTTAGCGGCCGCTTCTTTGGTAAGAAGAACGTCGTAAGCGATCCAACCGTTGTCACTACGAATGAAAGAGATAGACGCTAAGTCAGCACCTCGAACTTGGTAAACTTTACCCGGAACAACTTCATATAAGCCTTCTGCTGCTTGGTTCAATACCGCTTGGCGCCACAGTGAAGGGTTTACTGAATCTGGTGCTTGGTCTGCATTCGTCACACTTGGGTCGATAAAGTTAAAGCTATTGCGAATGATGTCGCCCGTCTCTTGGTCGAAGCTAGCAATAAGACCCTTGTTGTTATTGTCGAAAGCGCGAGTGTCGGCAAAGTTAAGTGTTTTTGCGAACTCTTGGTTTGCCTTAGTCGTCATCTCGGTTGCGCTTTTGCCACCTTGGTCGCCAATTTCGCTGAAGTGTGCGTGGTCATGGTTAGCTGCAACTGCAGGGAATGCGAGCGAGATAGCTAGGAACAGTGATGCATTTTTGAACGTGCGTGAAGTCGTCATAAGAGCCTCTTCATTTCAGAATTTTGTTTCGTTGAGGCGATTATAGGAATAAGACATATAGCAAAAAATAAAGTAAGCTTTATTTAATACATCACGATTGGCTATGTATTGAGTCATGCAATGGTTGGGGAACGAAGGCGAATCCTGACCTATGATTGATTAAGACCACATTGACAGGGAGAGTAACGGTGAGCGACGTGGAAAAGTTGGATTTAAATCTATTGAGCGTGTTCTTAGAAGTGTATCGATTAAAGTCGATCACGCTTGCATCAGAATCGCTTGGTATGACTCAGCCTGGGGTTAGCGGGGCATTGAAGCGATTGCAATCTCAGCTTGATACCGACCTGTTTATTCGTGAAGGGCGTGGGATTATTCCGACTAACGCTGCGGTGCAATTGGCAGACCGAGTAGAGCCTGCTCTAGAAGGGATAAGCAGCGCAGTAAGCACTTTAAAGACATTTGATAATCAGCAGCATCATGTGTTTCGTATCCTGGTGAATGAGATTGGATTAACCAAGCTTCAACCTCTCGTCGAGCAAGATGAGACGTTGGGCAATATCTCGATTGAATTCAATATGGTGCCGAACAACGAAGAAGAATTATTGCAAGGCTTGAGCATGCAACAAGCTGATTTAGCGATTGATATCCATTACCCGCAAGTTAACGGCTACATGAAGCAGCCGATGATTGAAGATGAGTTGGTGCTGATAGCTCGAAAGGGGCATCCGAGAATCAATGGCTCTGTGACGCAAGAGCAATATTACAACGAAAAGCATGTTACTTTTAGAATGCGTCGAACCCGTTTATACACGGCAGATTATTTTACCAAGTCGCCACTGAAACAGAGAAAAGTGAGTGCCGAGTGTGACTCGCTGATGACCATGTGTGTGCTGGTATCGGGCTCAGATTGTGTCGGCAGTACATCGCGTGATTTTGCCAATCAATTTTCCGAATCCTTCCAGCTTCAAGTCCTTGATCAGCCGTTTGAAATCTTACCTATGCAGCAATACATGATTTGGCATAAAAGAACCGATTTGAACCCTGCTCATCAGTGGCTGAGAAACAAGATTCAGCAATATATGGCTGATTAACGAGCCGCTCTTGCTGCTCGTTTCTGTTTGGCGCTCTCTATCATCTTAGAAGGCGTCATTCCTGTCACCAACATGGTGCCGGTGATAACCAGAATTGAACCAACAATCGTATTGATGCCAATTGCTTCATCTAAGAATAAGTTACCCCATAGAATACCAAATACCGGAATGATGAAGGTCACGGACAGGGCTGAAGGTGCGCCGAGTTCAGAGACGAGATTGAAGTAAAGTAGATACGCTAACCCAGTACATACCGCGCCTAATAAGACAACCGATGTAGTGATCGTAACGTCGGGTGTTTCTCTCATCGGAATAAAGAATACAAACGGCAAAACCAGCAATACCGCAGCCCACATGCTGCCATGAGCATTGTTGAATGCCTCAACTTTAGGGGCTTGTTTGGTATAGTTTGAAGCTATTCCGTAGCTAAACGCGGCCATCACCGCAGCAAAAATCGGAAGTACAGCCTCATGGCCAATGTTTATCGCATCCCAACCAACGAGTACTCCTACTCCCGCTACCCCAATCCCAAGTCCTACTAGAACTCTCGCCTCGAGTGCTGTTTTAATCCATATCGCACCAATGATTGCCGCCCATATTGGCGCGGTAGAATTCAAGATGGCTAGGGTCGAAGCGTTAAGTGTTTGCGCGGCATAAGCGAACAGTAAAAAGGGAACTGCGGTATTAAACAGCCCAAGAATAAAGAAGTGTTTAGCATGAGTGTTGAACGTCAGCTTTTTTCTTAAATACAAAGACACCAACATTAGCGTGATTGCTGCAAACAGTACTCTTGCTTCAATTAACACTGCTGGGCCCAATGGATTAGCGGCAATTCTCATGAACAGAAACGAACCGCCCCATATCGCAGCGAGAGTTATTAATTTTAGAAAGTTCACGGCTTATATCTCAGAATGTGTAAAACCCGACTATGGAGGAAAGATAACTATTACACAAACATAGATACCAATACTGTGCAGTTATGGACATAAAATCGAGTCCGTTAATCAGGAACAATTTCGATGAATTTCGTTCTGTTTATAGTTCCTTATTTGATGAGTAATCTAGCGTTAGACATCAAACTTAGGCAAACAAAATGAAGATTGAACACATCGCAATTTGGACCAAACAACTTGAAGTTCTGAAGCTATTTTATGAAGATTATTTCGGCGCGACATCGAACTCAAAATATCACAACCCAACTAAAGGGTTTTCTTCATACTTCCTCTCGTTTGATACGGGAAGTCGTTTAGAGATTATGGAAATGGACTCTGTCCCTGAATCGAAAGACGACATCTATGACCAGTTCACAGGCTTCATTCACATGGCGATATCATTAGGTTCGGAACAGGCGGTCGATCAACTGACTCAACACTTGGTCGAAGACGGCTATGAGCGCTTAGATGGCCCAAGAAGAACAGGCGATGGCTATTATGAGAGCTGTGTACTCGATCCGGATGGTAATCGTTTGGAACTTACCGTTTAATGTAGAGACTTAATTGAGTTACTCATCTACTAACGGAACTGAGGTATGACAATGATGAAGCTTGCTGTGACTTTCCTTTTTAGTCTTGGGCTTATGGGATGTGCTACCTCAGAACCGGTGTATGAGCAGGAGGCGGACTCAAAGCCTGAACCATCACAACCCATAGGTTACCTCGGTTTTAAAGCTCACCAAGAGTGGGCGATTCAATTCAATGATTGCACGGTCTACGATTTAATCGGTGCACAACCTTACCAGTGGTTTGATCGCACTTCAGCCTCTGTGAGCTGTTATACGTTTAAGCCAAACGATGCCATCGAGCCTTTATCTGTCTATGCCGACGCAAACTTCGACAGCAATAAGCTAGCCCCGATTAACCTATTTCAAGAGCTGCAGGTATCAGAGTCTGGCTGGGGCAAGTTTCCTGCCGTCTATGAGACCAACGGTACCAATTGGCTGAAAGTCAAAGAGGGTTGGATTCACCTCACACTAGCCGATCAGACACTCGTTCAGTTCTACCCTGGCACTCAAGACCAATCTGGCAAATCACTGCATGATCAGTATTTTGAACAGCATTGATCGTAATGCTGACTGTTGATTAGTCTTTAGATCGATCAAAAAAGATCTTTTAACTGTTGCTGAAACCGGTTTCAATCTGTATCTTTGCTTTTATTGAAATCGATTTCAGAGTTGTAATTGCAGCTCAAATTCTGATCTTTTTCACGAATAACTTGTAGTGAGTAATGGTATGAACAACGAATTTTCGAACGATTTTTTATGGGGCGGTGCAGTAGCAGCGCATCAACTAGAAGGCGGCTGGGATGCGAATGGTAAAGGTGTCAGTGTTGTTGATGTATTAACAGCGGGCGCTCATGGTGTACAACGTCGAATCACCGATGGCGTGATTGATGGCGAAAACTATCCTAACCAAGTCGCAGTGGATTTCTACCATCGCTACAAAGAAGACATTAAGTTATTCGCTGAGATGGGCTTTAAGTGTTTCCGTACCAGTATCGCGTGGACGCGTATCTTCCCAAATGGCGATGAAGCTGAACCGTGTGAAGCGGGATTAGCGTTTTACGATGATCTGTTTGACGAGCTGTTGAAATACGACATTCAGCCTGTGGTAACACTGAGCCACTTTGAAATGCCTTACCATCTAGCTAACGAATATGGTGGCTGGATGAACCGTAAAGTGATCGACTTCTTCGTTAAGTACTCAACTACGGTGATGGAGCGTTACCAGCACAAAGTGAAATACTGGATGACGTTTAACGAGATCAACAACCAGATGAACACCTCGGCAGACATCTTCGGTTGGTTGTGCTCTGGCGTGAAGTTCCCGCAATGTGAAAAGCCGCAAGAAGCCATGTATCAAGCGGTTCACCACCAGTTTGTTGCGAGTGCGTTGGTGGTTAAGAAAGGTCACGAGATCAATCCAAATCTTCAAATTGGCGCAATGTGTGCGATGGTGCCTTTCTATCCTCGTTCTTCAAAGCCAGAAGACATCATGGTGGCACAGCAAGCGATGCGTGACCGTTATTTCTTCTCGGATGTAATGGTGCGTGGTCATTACCCAAATTACGCTAAGCATGACTGGGCAATCAAAGGCTTCAATATTGAGATGCAGCCCGAAGATGAGCAGATCCTAAAAGAAGGCAAGGCTGATTACTTAGGCTTTAGCTACTACATGTCTAATACCTTGGATTCTTCTTCTCACCAATCGACTGAAGAAGCGATGGACGGCGGTCATGAAAACTCGGTCGATAACCCGTTTATCCAGTCTAGCGATTGGGGCTGGCCAATTGACCCAACCGGTTTGCGTTTCTGTTTAGCGTCTCTGTATGAACGTTATGAAGTGCCATTGTTCATCGTTGAGAACGGTTTTGGCGCTGTTGATACCATTGAAGAAGATGGCAGCATTAATGACGACTACCGTATCGCTTACCTTGGCGACCACATCAAAGAGATGAAAAAAGCCGTTGCGATTGATGGTGTTGATTTGATGGGTTACACCCCTTGGGGCTGTATCGACTTAGTTTCGTTCACCACGGGCGAGATGAAAAAACGCTACGGATTCATTTACGTAGATAAGCACAACGATCAATCTGGCTCACTAGAACGCAAGCGCAAGAAGTCTTTCGAGTGGTATAAAGGTGTGATTGCATCTAACGGTGCCACTATTTAGAATGCATTCCCCAGCGCAGTTATGTGAACTGTGAGCTGTCATTTTGCAATGAATTAGTCGGCCTATGTCGGCTAATTTTTTATAAAGGAAAAGAAGCGAATGGTAACCATGCTTGATGTCGCAAACCGCGCAGGCGTATCTAAATCGACCGTTTCTCGTGTCTTAAATGGCAAGAACATCGTGCGCCCAGATGTGGTGAAAAAGGTATTTGATGCGATTCAAGAAACAGGTTATCGACCGAACTTGTTGGCTCAGCAATTGGCGACCAAGAAGACCAACTTCATCGGCTTTGTTATCACCAATGAGTTGTTCAATGGCCCTTACTTCTCTTCCTTGATGTATCACGCGGCTTCTTATAGCGAAAAGTCGAATCACCAACTGGTGATCACCGATGGCAAACACAGCGCTGAAGACGAAATAAAGGCGATCAACTTCCTGCTGGATATGAAGTGCGCGGGCATCATCCTCTATCCGCAATGCTTAACCGAATGTGAGATTGCAAAGATCATCGACAGCACCGACACTCCGATTCTGGTACTCAACAGTGAAATGCCGTCGAAGCCCAATCATGCTATTACCACCGACCATTATCAGAGTGCTTGTTTGATGGTTGAACACATCATCGAGCAGGGTCATACCGATATTGCAGTGATTCGTGGTAAAGCCGGTTCTTCGACCGATGAGCTGCGTTACCAAGCCTATCAAGATGTGTTAACTAAACATGGTGTTGCATTGGATGAGTCCAACGTTGTTCAAGGTGATTGGACGATGGAGAGCGGTTATCACGCGGCTCAAGCTTTGGCAAAAAGCAGAACCACATTCACTGCTATCTTGTCTGAAAACGATGATATGGCGATTGGTGCGATTAAGGCGTTAACCGAACTTGGGTACTCATTGCCTCAAGATGTTTCGATCGTCGGCTTTGATAACAGCAAAGTGGGGGCGTTTTTAACGCCAAGCTTAACGTCTGTGAGTGTGCCATTAGAGCAAATGACGCAAAAGGCGATCCTGCAAATTGTCGGTGAAACAGAGCAAGCGACCACCATCAATACCACTGGTAGTTTGGTGTTACGTGATTCGATAGCGAAGCTAAATTAGCACTGTTCGAATTTCATATTTTACCTACAAAAAGTGACGAGCTGCGCATCTCTTAAACCAAGCTCAAACACTCCTTATTCACTGTTATTTAGATGTGCGATATTGCGTTTTTGGTCGATGAATTGACCACCATTAGTTAAGTAATGTGGAGCTAGATAAGTAATATGAAAATAGCTAATTGATGTGAGAACAGGTAAGTAACGTGAAAACAGAAAAACAAAAAATGCTAGCAGGTGAACCTTATCAGGCTTGGGATAAAGAGCTTTATGCAGCTCGTATCGAATGTCGCAAGGTGCTTCAAAAACTCAATAACAGTATTCCTGGCACATCTGAATGGGAAGCAGCAACGCAAGAGCTCATTCCGGACTGTGAAAATGCACATTTAGAACCTCCATTTCGTTGTGACTACGGCTCGAACATCAAGCTAGGCAAGAACTTCTACGCTAACTTTAACTGCGTGATTTTGGATGTGGCTGAAGTGACTATTGGCGATAATGTGCTGCTTGGTCCGAACGTTCAAATCCTGACTGCAGGTCACCCACTCGATGTGAAAGGCCGTGTAGAAGAAGGCGTTGAGTTTGGCACACCGATTAATGTTGGCAACAATGTTTGGCTTGGCGGTGGTGTAATTATCTGCCCCGGTGTCACCATTGGCGAAAACAGCGTGATTGGCGCGGGCAGTGTCGTAACCAAAGACATCCCAGCCAATGTGGTTGCAGTCGGTAATCCATGTAAAGTGCTGAAAGCGATCGATAACGAGTAATAATCAGATTGAATTGATAAAGCCCGAACCTAGGTTCGGGCTTTGTTTTTTCTATTCTTGCTAGATGCTAGATGCTAGATGGAACAGCTTGTTGTGCTTGCTTCTTATCTAACGCACCACTGAATCGAGTCAGAACAAGAGCGATCAGAACAATCACAGCACCTACCCAAGGGGTGTTCATTAATCCAGATTTTGCGACAATCAAACCACCGCCCCATGATCCCAATGCAATACCGACGTTGAAGGCTGCAATGTTCAACCCAGAAGCGACATCGACTGCGTCTGGTGTGTATTTCTCCGCAAGTTTCACAACATATACTTGTAGTCCTGGAACGTTACCGAATGCGAATGCACCCCAAACCAAAATGGTGGCAACAGCTGCATAAGGGTTTACTGCGGTAAAGTTGAATACCACCAGTACTGCGGCTAAACCAGAGAAGATAACGGTCAGTGCTTTAATTGGGCCCATCTTGTCGGCCATTTTACCGCCCCAGATGTTACCGACC
This sequence comes from Vibrio sp. 10N.239.311.G01, assembly GCF_041465805.1. Classification (NCBI taxonomy): domain Bacteria; kingdom Pseudomonadati; phylum Pseudomonadota; class Gammaproteobacteria; order Vibrionales; family Vibrionaceae; genus Vibrio; species Vibrio sp. 10N.239.311.G01. Next base: position 147,355 of record NZ_JBFSRM010000010.1, on the reverse strand, counting down.
GCTACTGACACACCGTAGACCAACATGATTAAGCTGATTGAGCTCGAATCAAACCCTGATACGTTTTCCAGTATTGGAGCAAGGAACGTAAACGCTGTGAATGTGCCGCCATAACCTAGTGCTGTGATAGCGTAAACCAACAGTAAGCGTGGTTGAGTTAGAACCTTTAGCTGTGCCGAAATCTTCGCCGCTGGTGGTTGCTTAAGGTTGCTTGGAACCAAGATAGCGCTACCGATAAGAGCAATAAGACCAAGCAGAGCAACGATCAAGAAGGTCGCTTGCCAGCCAAAGGTTTGGCCGATATAAGTGCCCAGTGGTACGCCGGTTACCAATGCAACCGTTAAACCCGTAAACATGATCGCAATGGCACTGGCTGCTTTATCTTTTGAAACCAAACCTGTCGCGATGGTCGATCCAATCGAGAAGAACACACCATGGGCAAGGCCAGTCAAAATTCGTGCGGCGATCAGCGTGTTATAGCCTGGAGCTTGCCACGCCAATAAGTTACCAATGACAAACAATGCCATCACGGTTAGCAATACCGCTTTACGATTCCACTTTCCGGTTAATGCCGTTAATACTGGTGCGCCAATAGCAACGCCAAGCGCGTATAAACTGACTAATAGGCCTGCCGATGGCAGAGATACATTCAAGTCGCTCGCCATGGTAGGAATCAAGCCTACGATGACAAATTCTGTGGTTCCGATGGCAAAGGCGCTGAGCGTCAATGCAAGTAATGCTAATGGCATAATCATCTCTCTTACTGTTCTTTGTTAAATACCGAGCGCGATAAAATGGGGCAGCTTGTGACTGCAATAGGAGCGCTTCGTTTGATGGCGAGGATTATCTAGCAAAATATATTTGTGAAAAATGCCATCATTAACAAATAACCTTTGTTAAATTTGCAATAATTGAAGAGTTAACCGATCATTGGATTAAGCTGATGAGATCGAAAAGACATAGATGATTTGAGCTGTGATGAGCACAAGCGAGATGACATTAAACAAAATGAAGATAGCGAAGGAGCCTTATGTTAACCCGTTCAGATGATTTAGAAATGGTACTCACCGTTGTCGATGCTGGTGGTTTTTCTGCGGCGGCAGAGGCGCTGGATGTGCAGGTCGCCAAGGTGTCTCGCTCCGTGAGTAAGGTTGAGTTACAACTCGGCGTCTCAATATTCAACCGAACAACGAGACGCGTGGAATTGACGGAAGAAGGACGGCAGTTTGTCGATTCAGTCAGGGTGGGATTACAGATGATTCAGAGCGCGGAAGAAGAAATCGTGTCGCGCGGTGAGTTGCCAAAAGGTCGTTTAAGAGTCGATGCCGCCAGTCCATTCGTATTCCATCAGCTAGTGCCTTTGGTGCAGTCATTCAAAGAGGCTTACCCAGACATTGAGTTGGAACTCACTTCCAACGAAGGCTTCGTTGATCTTCTGGAAAAGAGAACTGATGTTGCGATTCGAATCGGTAAGTTGTCCGACTCAACACTGCACGCGCGCCCGTTAGGAAAAAGTTTACTCCATATTGTGGCGTCACCTGATTATCTCGCTAAGCGTGGGCTGCCCACCAAACCTGAAGATTTGAGTTCACATCAAATTGTGGGTTTTGCAGGGAACAAAGTGCTTAACCATTGGCCTTTACCAAACCAAAGTTATGTCGCGCCTACCGTGACAGCCAGTAATGGTGAAACCGTGCGTCAACTGGCATTAGCTGGAAATGGGATTGCTTGTTTATCGGGTTTTATGGTGCAGGAAGATATGGCTGCGGGTCGCCTAATCCCTATTCTGGAACAAGACAAACTTGCCAACACAGACCGAGAGCGAGTGAATGCGGTTTACTACAAGTCGTCATCGGTCTCTAAACGTATCTCGGCGTTTATCGACTTTATTCAGCCCCGTTTGAGCTTGTAGGGAAGGCTTGTGTAGGGACGATAAACGTTATGTAGCGTGAACAATGTTTTCGGTGTTGATCCTTACATGCCCCTTAGATGAACAACAGCTTTAGCGCTTACGTAAGTAATGAGTTTGCACAATCTCATATAAGTAAGTCGACACGCCTGTTAGTGTGAAATCAAGCGGTGAAACTAGATCTCCAAACAATGGTGAAGCATCACCCAGACCGAACAGACTCACCATCGAAATGGTAGAAAACCCGCTAAGTTTATATTGCCTGACACTCACTCAACTTAGGTGATTTGTAGGTCAATTTACTGATCTTCAAATTTATACTGGATAATTACCTATAAATTTCAGGATTTAGCAGTAATAATCAATGAATAGATCGGAATAGCTTGTTCATTGAAAAGCTGTACGGAAAGTTTCTAAAGACGCATCGTGAAAAGGAAGTCAGATACATGCCTGTGCTCCAACGCATCAGTTTAACGTTAATCTTAATCGCCGTTTTAGGTGGGTGTTCTTCACTTCCTGAAGGCATCGATCATCCAACAGAACCGCCAACCTCTCCTGCACCTAGTTCTTTATCGGTTCTAACCAATGAATTTCAGCCTGAAGCTTTAGAGCAAGGCACCACTGCGGTTCGTCTGCAAGAGTCTGGTTGGGATGCCTTGGCACAGCGATTAGCGCTGGTCGAAAGTGCCGAGCACACCATCGACATTCAATATTACATCTGGAACTCTGACGAATCGGGCAGCTATCTCGCTAGCCGTTTATTAGCAGCGGCCGAGCGCGGAGTGAAGGTTCGCGTAATGCTGGATGATATCAACCTCAACGAACGTGAAGGTTTGTTGTCGGCACTGGATGCGCACCCTAATGTCGAGATTCGTATCTTCAATCCAACGCCAACACGCCGTGGTTTCAGTAAATGGTTGAGCTTTGTCGGTGACTTTTCTCGTTTAAATCGCCGTATGCACAATAAGTCGTTTACCGTAGATGGTACCTTGTCTGTGGTGGGTGGCCGTAATATCGGTGATGAATACTTTGACCTTTCTGATGAAATCAATTTCCGAGACCGCGATGTATTAGTTATGGGCTCGGTAGTTAACACCATCCAAACCAGTTTTGTTGAATACTGGAACAGCCGTTGGTCTTACCCTGTCGATATGCTGGGTGATGACGAACAACCTGATCTCTCGAAGATAGATAATATTGTCGTTCCGCATTATCAAAATTATCCTGAATTACCATTAGATCGTAAGGCTGCTGATAGTTTACTGAAAGAGGTGGTTGGTGAGATGACTTGGGTGAATGCGCGTTTTGTTTATGATCAACCCGTCCCTGATGACTCCGATAATACTGATGAACCAAAAGCGACCGCGATTCTTCTAGGTAAGTTAGCGAGCGAATCGAAACAAGAGATCTTATTGGAATCGGCTTACCTTGTATTCGATGATGGTCAGCTTGAAGAGTGGCAGGGATTGAACAACAAAGGGGTTGAGATAAAAACGCTAACGAACTCTATGGCGTCTAATGATCTGGTGACCAATCACTCCGCTTATGCGGGCAGACGTTACGATATGTTGGAGCATGGTATCGACCTGTTTGAGCTAAAACCAGAATCTAAGCTTTGTGAAGCATCGACTCAGGACTTGTCGAAATGTGCACCTGAGACGGCCTATGGCTTGCACGCAAAATCAGTCGTATTCGACCGCAGCATCGCGAGCATCGGTTCATTTAACTTCAACTTGCGTTCTACCTACCTCAATACTGAATCGGTTTTGATCATCGAGAATAAAGAGATTGCTGAAACGTTAGCAAAAACTATTGAGCAAGCAATGAGTGACGACAATAGCTGGCGTTTGGAACTGGAAGACGGTGATGTGTATTGGTATTCAGGCGATCAAAGCTGGGACAGCGAACCAGAAACGGGTAAGTGGGAACGCATGCAATCAGGTTTCCTACAGTTGTTACCGATTGAGAAATATCTGTAAGCTAGCCGCCTCCGGATAAATAAAAATGTCAGCGTATATTACGCTGACATTTTTGTTTGTACTGCTGTTTGCTGTGGTTTGTTGCAAGCTCTTAACGGCTTAACGGCTTAACGGCTTAACGGCTTAACGGCTTAACGGCTTAACGCTTGGTCAGCTGCTTGCTGTTCAAGTAAGGCAGGATATGCGGGCGAGATTCGCCAGACAGCTTTTGCGTGATCTGCTGTGACCAACTGCTCTGTTTTTGGTTGCTTGAACGGTTTGCGTAGTAGCTTTGCATCGAATCATCGTAGCTGGCAATGTCATCTAGGCTCAGCGGTTGGTATTGGTTTTCGTGCATCACTACATGAGCAGGGAGGCGAGGCTTCACCTCTGGTTGTTGTGCCGGATGACCTAAGCACATTCCGAACAATACGGCGGTGTGTTGTGGCAGTTCTAACAGTTCATCGACTTGTTGTGCGCTGTTACGCAGCCCGCCAATGTACACGCCACCTAAACCTAGAGACTCAGCTGCCAGCATGCAGTTTTGCGCCATGATGCCAGAATCTACCGCGCCAATCAGGGTCAGTTCAGTAAAGTCGGTTTTCACTTCAGGGTTGATTTTAGCGTGGCGTTGATAGTCGATACAGAACACTAAAAACTCAGCCGCATTCTCAACGTAAGCTTGGTTACCTGCGTATTCAGCTAACAGTTTGCGCTTCTCTGTGTCTGTCACTCTCACGATAGAAACAGCTTGCAGTAAGCTCGATGATGAAGCCGCGAGACCAGCCTGAATAATCACATCAAGTTGTGCTTTTTCAATCGGTTGATTTGTATATTGACGAATGGAGCGGTGCCCCAGAATAGTTTCAATCGTGCTGTTCATAACTCTCAGACAGTCCTTGTGATGATGGCGTAGAGAATCACAATAACGACAATTACCATGAGCGTAAAGGGTGTTCGAGCCTTTCTGGTTGACATATTTCAGCAGCGTCAGCCCAGTTTTTGAGATTCTATTTATAATCGATTAATGCCAGCTGCTATGCCGCTGGCATTTCCTTTTTGAGCGAAACTTGCTTCGAAATAGGCACTAAATGATAAAAACTGTCGGATAAAATAGGGCATACTGGACTCAATATATAAACCCAAGAAAGTAACCACGCGCATGAATCCAATCTGCCTCAACGACCCTTTTTCTCTTCCTAATGGCCAAGTGATCAAAAATCGCCTGTTCAAATCGGCAATGAGTGAACAGCTAGGTGATAAACATCATAACCCTAAGCAAGGTTTAGTCACGCTTTACCAGCGTTGGGCTCAAGGAGGAATTGGCCTATCCATGACGGGCAACGTGATGGTCGATAGAGGTGCGCTTGGTGAACCTAAAAACGTGGTGTTAGATGAGCAAAGTGACTTAAGCGTATTTCGTGAGTGGGCGAAGGCTGGAACACAAAATGGTTCGCAGATATGGATGCAATTGAACCACCCAGGAAAGCAAATCCCTAAATTCTTATGTGATAGCCCGGTTGCTCCTTCGGCTATCTCTTTAGAGCGTGGATTAGAAAAAGGTTTCAATACGCCACGAGCTCTGACTGAGACGGAAATAATCGCAATCATTGATAAATTTTCGCTGAGTGCAAAGCTTGCAAAACAAGCAGGCTTTACTGGCGTGCAGATTCACGGTGCTCATGGTTATCTCGTGAGTCAGTTTTTGTCTTCGAGACACAATCAACGCCAAGACAAATGGGGTGGCTCACTCGAAAACAGACTTCGTTTCGTGCTTGAGGTTTATCGCGCGATTCGAAAAGAGGTCGGTGAAGATTTCCCTGTCGGAATTAAGCTCAACAGCGCTGACTTTATGAAAGGTGGCTTCACTGAAGAAGAGTCGATGCAGGTTGTTCAAACACTGAGTGATAACGGTATCGACCTGATTGAGATCTCTGGCGGCACCTATGAAAGTCCATCAATGATGGGTTCAAAGAGCAAAGCTGAACCAATCAAGGCCAGCACGGTAAAACGTGAAGCGTATTTTATGGATTACATGGTGAAGGCGAGAAAACTCGTCAGCACTCCGCTGGTGGTCACGGGTGGTTTTCGAACTGCGCAAGCAATGAATGAAGCATTAAACTCCTCGGCGACCGATTTTATTGGTATTGCGCGCACAATGGCGGTTGATCCTGATTTCCCAAACAAGTTAATTGAAAACCCTAGCCACGGCATGCCGCTAACGGTGCCAACCACAGGAAAACCCGCATTAGACAAAGTGGCGATGGTCGGGCTGGTTTGGTATGAACATCAGATGTGGCGCATTGCCTCTGGCAAGAACGCCGACCCAAAACTAAGCGCACTCGGTGTGGTGTTAAAAACAATTTTCAGCGCTGGTTGGCACGCTTTCAAAAAGCGCAGAGCGTAAGCAGTCATGGATTGTTAAAGCAGAACTTTGAGGAATTGAAGTTCTGCTTTTTTGTTTGTCTCCTTTTAAGTTCTCGATAAATACATCGCAGAGCACCCTCAGCCAGCTTAGCTGTGGTACTAATCTAATACCAACATGAGCATTGGTTATAGTGTTCATAAGTGGCAAATCAGAGTAGACCAACTAGGATGAATTGAATTAAACCCTAAAATTAATTCAACAACATGGTAGTTGCTATGAAGAAAATAACCCTCTTATCTGTCGCGATCTTATCCAGTCTCTCTTTCTCATCTTTTGCTAAAGATTGTGATCCCAACTTGCTGCCTTCTTGGAAGGACAGCGAGAGCAAATCCGCTATCGTCGACTTTGTTGGGCAAGCCACTAAAGCTGAGTCTGATACGTTCGTGGCAATTGAAGATCGCATTGCCGTGTTCGATAACGACGGTACGCTTTGGTCGGAAAAGCCTTATTACTTCCAATTAGCCTTTGCACTAGATCGTGTAAAAGAGATGGCGCCTGATCACCCTGAATGGAAAACCGAAGCACCGTTTAAGTTTGTACTCGAAGATGATATTGAGAGCGTTCTGGGCAGCGGTGAAGAAGGGCTATTGAAAATCATCATGGCGACACATTCTGGTATGACTGTTGAGCAATACCAGCAAGACGTTGAGCAATGGCTGACGGTAACAAAAGATAAACGCTTCAACAAAGCCTACACAGACCTTACTTATCAGCCAATGAAAGAGATGCTGACTTACCTGCAAGAGCATGACTTTAAGACTTATATTGTGTCGGGCGGAGGCGTTGATTTCATGAGAGCGTGGGCTCCACAAGCTTATAATATTCCTACAGAGCAAATCATCGGTAGCGCGCTTAAATACAACTACAGCTACAACGATGGTAAGCCAACCGTTACTAAAGACTCGTCCATTTTGACCATTGATGACAAAGCCGGAAAGGTCAGCAATATTCAGCATATTATCGGCAAGAAACCTATTCTAGCGGTCGGCAACTCAGACGGTGACCAAGCGATGATGCAATGGGCTACGAGCCAACCCAACTCAATGGCGATGATTGTTCATCACACTGATGCTGAGCGCGAGTGGCAGTACGATCGTGAGTCTCACGTTGGCAAGCTTGATAAAGCGCTAGATGAGGCGAATTCCAGAGAGGATTGGACACTGATCGACATGAAATCAGATTGGTGTGAGGTGTACTAACGCCAAGTATACCCTTGGTCAAAACTTCAAAGGCTCGGATTTTAAATTCGAGCCTTTTTTGTGAGCGGAGGTTTTGGGAATGAACGGTTTGAAAGCAATCGTTTGAAAGGAATAAGGTGTTATGGGTTCGCTTTAAGCAAGAACGTACTATAAATTTTCAATGCATGACGGTTTAATCGAGTTAGTCGGAAATTAAAGGAATAGCAAAATGAAAACGATCGGTTTGCTCGGCGGTATGAGTTGGGAGTCGACAGTGAGCTACTACAAATCCATCAACGAGGGCGTTAAAGCCACACTCGGCGGGCTCAATTCTGCAAAGGTTTGTATGTACAGCGTGAACTTCGATGAGATAGAAAAGCTTCAACATCAAGGTCGCTGGGCTGAGACGGCGGGTATCTTATCGGACGCGGCTTTATCGGTAGAGAAAGCCGGAGCGGACTTCATCCTGATCTGTACCAATACCATGCATAAGGTCGTTCCTGAGATCGAAGAGAAGATCACGATTCCTATCTTGCACATCGCTGATACCACAGCGCAGAAACTGCTGGAACAAGGAGTGAAGAAAGTCGGATTACTCGGCACGGCTTTCACGATGGAACAAGATTTCTATAAAGGCCGCCTGACTAACAAATTCGGTATCGATGTGGTGATTCCTGATGAGAGTGACCGAGAGAAAGTCCACAACATCATTTATCAAGAGCTGTGTCGAGGCCAAGTAAAAGAAGAATCTCGAGATGTATACCGTCAAATCATTGAGAAGCTAGGCCAACAAGGTGCAGAAGCCGTCATTCTGGGCTGTACTGAAATCGCCCTCCTGATTCAGCAGCAACACACTGATGTTCCCTTGTTTGATACCACAGCCATTCATGCAGAAGCCGCGGTGAGCTTGGCGACGAGCGATTAGCATCTAGCTCTTATTCTTAGTTCTATAGCTGTCCTATTTTCGTTCTTGTACGATTTTCATTCGTTGAAGTGAAGGTTTTTTGTACAAAAGCAGGTCGTTAATTAAAGAAGCGATGCTTTGTTCATTAACCAAGGCCTTATCGGTAGGTAAGGTTTTAGTTAATGATTGAGGTATCCGCGCTTTTAAACACTATGCTTTAGTCATGACCGAAAGAGGATTTATTATGAAATGGCTTATCTTATCTGTAACGCTGTTATTCGTGGCAGGATGCCAATCGACGGGCTCTCAAGAAGCACAAGTCGGTGACGACATGAATCGAGTTCATACTCAGGGGTGCAGTAGCTAACTGGTCCTTTCAAATATGTTTTAGCTGCTCTTGCTAGAACCACTTCTTATAAAGCCTTGTGTTCTCACAAGGCTTTTTATTTTCTACAAAATCTAAAAACTGATTCGACTATATTGCGGATTATCAACGAATGCTGACGTTGATACGCTTTGGTGTATTCACGCACGCTCTGTGCTTGTAGACCGGAGATACCAATATGAAATATGAGGGAAAAGTATATCGTCCATGGATAGAGGCGAAGAGCATTCTTATTCAAACCACATTAGGTTGCAGCATCAACACGTGCACGTTCTGTAATATGTTCAGCGATAAGCGATTTAAGGTTCGCGACATTGAAGACGTGTATAAAGATATTGAAGAAGCGCGCCTAATATACCCTTACGTTGAATCGATTTTCCTTATTGATGGCAACGTGATGGCGGCTCGTACGGATTATCTGCTTAAGGTCTTGGATAAGCTTCGTCACACCTTTCCTGAAAGTAGAAAAATATCACTCTATAGCGGTTTGAATGATTTCCGTCGGAAGAGCTTGAGTGAGCTTAAGGAGCTGAAAAGTGCAGGGTTGAGCATGGCGTATGCGGGTCTTGAGTCTGGTGATCCTGTTGTGCTCGATAATATCAAAAAGCGTATGACACCAGAGCAAGCGATTGAGGGCATGGCACTGGCAAAAGAGGCAGGTATCGAAACTCTATTGTCGTTTATTTTTGGACTCGGCGGTCGTGAGCGTTCCCGCGAGCACATTGTCGAGACAACAAGGTTGCTGAATATCATGAAACCTGAGCAGATAGCGCCAATGGCGTTAGCAATACAACCAGGAACGATTTTGGAGCAGCAAGTTAATGACGGTACGTTCATCATGCCGACTCAACTTCAGATCTTAGAAGAGGAAAAATACTTACTCGAAAACCTCAATATCGATACTTTCTATTGGGGTGACCACGGTAACAACATCGTGACTCAGAAAGGCTTCCTACTTGATTCTAGAGAGCAGTTCTTAGCCAAGGTGAATCATGCGATCACATCTAATCCAATGGCGAAGGATAGCGTGATTCAAACTTTTGCCTGGTAGATAACTGATAGCTGAAAGGTCTCATTCAAAATTTAGACCTGTTCGCTGGATTCAAATCCAACAAGATAAAAGTAGTGCTTACGAGAATTCATGATTCTCGTGAGCCTATATCGTTACTGAGACAATTCAATTTAACACCCTCGATTTTGTAGGGGGATGTTGTAAATTTGTGAATCTAAATTGTCTATATTCTACGCTGTGTACTGGATCTCATTTGTCATTTGACTCCCTTGCTAAGGTTAATAATGAATGCGTAATACCAATCACTTTACTCAACTTAAGAGGTTTCTATGCTAGGTGAAAATCATTCTCTTGTTCACGAATTTCCTGAAATGAAAGATAAAATTGCTGAGCTTGTTAAAACTGACGATGGCTTTGCAGCAGACATGAAGACGTACGACAACCTTGATAAAGAGATTCGTAAGCTTGAGCTGAAAGATTCACCCATTGATGACGGCTCGATGCACCAACTGAAACATGATCGTTCTGTACTGAAAGATGCACTGCATGCACGTTTAACTGGCTAGTGAGTTGGTAATTTTGCTGACTAGCTAAATGGCGAATTGCAGACTTAGACAAAAAAACTCCTTCGGGAGTTTTTTTTCGTTTTGGCTCAATCACTTCTTCACAATTCAACTGAGTTAATACGTTGTATTATTATGTGAATGACGCATAATGAGGGTTACTGGTACGCGATTTTTAAGATTTTATTGGTAATCTCATGAATATTGAACACCTCAAATTGTTTGTTCGTTTAGCTTCCACACATAACATCAGCATGGCTGGGCAAGAGCTTGGTTTGTCTCCTGCTGTTGCAAGCTCGCACATCAGTAAACTGGAAGACAATTTAGGCGTTCGCTTGGTCCACCGAACCACTCGTAAGGTCTCTTTAACCGAAGAGGGGGAAGCATTCTTACCTCATGCTGAAGAAGTGTTATCGAGCGTGGATGCTGCCAAATCGGCGGTCGGTGTGGGTTGTGATTCTCCAACCGGAACGTTGCGAGTTACCGCATCTGCGTCTTTTGGACGTTTGCATCTTGTTCCTGCCTTACCTGGATTCTTAGAGCGCTACTCTGGGTTAAAAGTCGATCTCAGGCTATCAGATTCGATGGTGGATGTTGTTGAGGGTGGCTTTGATATCGCGATTCGTATCTCGGAGCTGAAAGACTCGACTCTGATTGCCCGAAAACTTGCGACAGACAAGCGTATTGTGTGTGCATCGCCTGATTACTTAATCAAATATGGTAAGCCAGCCACACCTCGAGATCTTAACGATCATCAATGTATTAGCTTAATTGGTTTAGAAAACTGGACCTTCAATGCTGAAAGCGGGCCTAAGACGATTAAGGCATCTGGGTCGTTCAGGGCAGATAACGGGGAAGCACTGCGTGACGCAGCCTCAGGTGGTATGGGGATCACGGTGACATCGAATTGGTGTGCCTATGAACAACTGAAAAGCGGTCAGCTGGTTCAAATATTAGAAGATTACCCATTAACATCAGAGCCTGCAATTTGGGCTGTGTACCCAAGCACAAGGTTACTTGCACCAAAGGTGAGAGCCTTCATTGACTACTTCTCTGAATATTATGGTAATCCGCCGTATTGGGAGAAAACATAGAGACAAACGTTATTAAAGCGCTGACATGGTGAGCGTTTTTAAATGTGTTGTTTCGTTGAGATAAAGAATAGCAACCTTTTGTGAAGTTGATAATCAACCGGATTAATAAAACACTATTTAGTTTTTGTTGAAAATAGAGGTGTGAATAAAGTCTCAGGCTGAGCGGAATAGTAGACAATAAAAAAGCTTAGCGTGGGGAGCGCTAAGCTTTGTCATTATTTATATTCAGGAGCGGATGGTTTTGCTAGAAGAACTAACCGACTTGAGAAAAGTTCACCACAGTGCTTTCAAGATTCTCTTTTAAGTAGCTAGAAACTGCATGCTGCTCTGTTTCACTTAAGTACAGGCCAAGCTTGGTTCTGCGCCACAAGATGTCTTCGTCAGTCATCGCCATCTCTTCATTGATCAAGTAATCGATCTCAGCTTGATAAACGCCGTGTGCTTCGCTTGAGAATTGGGTACCAAGATCAGCTTCGCTCGTTGCACCTTCCAGCAGCTTCCAAGTGTAAGTACCAAATTGAGTCACATAACGTAGTAACAGTGCTTCTGATATCCAAGGGTACTTGGTGTGGATCATCTTAGCGAGCTGTTCTCTGCTGCAGCTGAAGTTACCACCCGGTAGTGTGTCGTTAGCTGTCCAAGGTGCGCCCATGTGTTTCAGGTAAGGTTCTAGCTTGTTCAGTGCCGCTTCGCCGAGTTTACGATAAGTGGTCAACTTGCCACCGAAGATCGAAAGCAGTGGTGCTTGATCTAGCTCTGCGTCCAATTCCAATGTGTAGTCACGAGTGATCGCTTGTGGTGAATCAGATTCGTCGTCACAAAGCGGCCTTACGCCACTGTATGTCCAAACCACGTCTTCACGGCCAAGCTGTTTAACAAAGTGCTGGTTAACGATATCAATCAAGTAATCTACTTCGACATCATCAATTGCGACGTTACGTGGGTCGCCTTTGTATTCAAGGTCGGTAGTGCCGATGATCGAGAACTTATCTAGGTAAGGGATCATGAACACAATACGATTGTCTTTGTTTTGCAGAATGTACGCTTGTGGTTCGTCGTGAATGCGTGGCACAACAATGTGCGAGCCTTTGATCAGACGAATATTACGAGGCGAAGCCTGCTCTAAACCATCATCAAAGAACTGTTTCACCCAAGGGCCAGCTGCGTTGACCAATGCTTTCGCTTTGCGCTCGAAACGTTGGTTTGTCATCACATCAAGAATCGTTACGTGCCAAATGTCGCCTTCGCGGTGCGCTTTTTCAACTCGGCAGTAGTTGCGTATTTCTGCGTTGTTTTCTTTCGCCGCTAATACGTTCAGCAATACCATACGCGCATCATCGACCCAGCAGTCTGAGTATTCGAAACCTGTTTTCATTTCTGGCTTCAGTAAACCTGATTGAGCCAAGTTCACCGTTTTACTTCCAGGAAGCGTCGTACGTTTACCTAAGTTATCGTAAAGGAATAGGCCACAGCGGATCATCCAAGCCGGGCGTAAAAATGGTCGGTGCGGTAAACGGAAACGCATTGGTTGTGCAACATGAGGTGCTTTTCTCAGCAACACTTCACGCTCTGCAAGTGCTTCTGAAACTAAACGAAACTCATAATGTTCAAGGTAACGTAAGCCACCGTGGATTAGCTTTGAACTTGCAGAAGACGTCGCAGAGGCGAAATCATTTGCTTCGTATAAACCAACGTTTAGACCACGACCAGCAGCGTCTGCCGCGATACCCGCACCATTGATGCCGCCGCCAATAACGATTAAGTCTAGAGTTGAAGATGTACTATTGTTTGAATTAGTTTGTTGAGCACTCATGGTTTTGACCTCTTTCTGAGCGAACGAGCATTTTAGAACATAATTGAATCGTATATTAACTTTCGTTTGCGGTCATTTATTATTTTCGTTTATGCGCGTTTTATGTGATTTGCGCATAAAAAAACCTTCGCTTATGACAGCGAAGGTTCCAAATAACTCTCATTCGAGCATAGAAGTGATATTAATCATGTTCAAGTGCGACTTTCCAAGTAACAAAAAAGCCCATTATCGATAAAGTGATCTATCAATAATGGGCTCTTTTAATGAACATGATTTCTGAGCGTTTTTTTATTCGTCCGACGCTAGTGGTTGAGACGCGGTCTCGATCACTTCCAATGGGATCGATGAATCCTTGAGGATGTTCAGGATCTCTTCTGGTGGCTGTTTATTGGTGAACACCATGTGTGCTTGAGAGATGTTACCCAGCTTAACCATTGCGTTGCGACCAAACTTACTGTGGTCGACTGCCAGGAAGATGCTGCGGCTGTTTTCGATGATAGCTTGCTTCACTCGAACTTCATGGTAGTCAAAATCAAGCAGTGAGCCGTCAAAGTCGATGCCGCTGATCCCTAGAATGCCGAAATCGAGGCGGAACTGCTTCACGAAATCGAGTGTTGCTTCACCCACGATACCGCCATCACGGTTTCTTACCTCGCCACCTGCCAAGATAACTTTTATCTCTGGGTTTGGTAGCAGGATACTGGCAACGTTGATGTTGTTAGTCACGACTCTGAGTTGTTTGTGGTTCTTGTTCAGCGCGCGCGCCACCGATTCTGGCGTAGTGCCGATATCAACGAACAAGGTTGCACCATCTGGAATGTGTTTTACCAGCTCGTCGGCAATCACATCTTTTTCATTGAAGTTAAGCGCTTTACGCGTGTTGTAAGAGGTGTTTTCTGAGCTAAGAGGAATGGTTGCACCACCGTGATAACGACGGATTTTGTTGCTATCAGCCAGCTCATTGAGGTCTCGTCTGATGGTTTGTGGGCTAACATCGAACTTCTCTACGAGCTCTTCGGTGCTCACATATCCTTGTGTTTTTACCAGGTCTACAATCTGCTGGTGTCTTGGTATTTGCTTCACTTAACTTACCACTCCCTGCGCGCTGCAATACTTTAGCGCACCTAATTCTAAATATTACCTCGCGCTATTGTGCTCGAATTGATACTCAGAGAGAAGTAATGATGGTAAGGAATTATGTCTAAACCGCAAAAACGTTGATCAAAACATGAAAAAAAGGCCCCAAACGCAAAAAAGAGCACAAAATAGTGCTCTTTTTAGTTTCGTTTGCTGAGGTTCGAGCAATCTAATCGATGAGGCTGCTCGAGTTCCTAGGTCAACGATTAATGATTAACGATGAGCTGAATACTCAGTATTACTCTTCGTCGTCATCGTGCAGTTCAGACCAAACCTGTGCACACTTGATAGCACGTTTCCAACCTTTGTAACGGCGGTTACGCTTCTCTTCGTCGTGGTGCGGCATGAATGTGCGGTCAAGAACGGCTTTGTCTTGAAGCTCATCGATGTTGTCCCAGAAACCAACTGCTAGACCAGCAAGGTATGCTGCACCCAGAGCCGTTACTTCAGTTACTTCAGGACGGTGAACTTCTGTATCTAGTACGTCTGATTGGAATTGCATTAGGAAGTTGTTCGCTACTGCACCACCATCAACACGTAGGTTTGCTAGCTTGATGCCAGAGTCCGCTTGCATCGCATCCAATACGTCACGAGTTTGGTAAGCAATACCTTCCAGTGTTGCACGGATGATGTGGTTAGAGTTAACACCACGAGTCAGGCCAACAATCGTACCGCGAGCGTAAGCATCCCAGTATGGTGCGCCTAAACCAGTAAACGCAGGGACTACGTAAACGCCGTTTGAAGAATCCACTTTCGTTGCGAAGTACTCAGAGTCTTCTGCGCCAGCCAGTAGCTTCATTTCATCACGTAGCCATTGGATTGATGCGCCGCCCATGAATACTGCACCTTCAAGTGCGTATGCAGGCTCACCTTTAGGACCACATGCTAGCGTTGTTAGTAGGCCGTTCTTTGATGTTACTTTCTCTTGGCCTGTGTTCATTAGAAGGAAACAACCTGTGCCGTAAGTGTTCTTAGCTTGGCCTGCTTCTACACACATTTGACCGTAAAGTGCAGCTTGTTGGTCACCTGCAATACCCGCGATTGGGATACGAGTACCGCCTTTACCACCAAGGTTCGTTTGACCGTAAACCTCAGAAGAGCGCTTCACTTCAGGCATCATGATTGCTGGAATGCCCATTTCATCAAGTAGCTTCTGATCCCAGCATAGGTCGTTGATGTTGAACAACATAGTACGTGACGCGTTGGTGTAATCCGTAACGTGTACACGTCCTTGAGTCATTTTCCAAACCAACCAAGTATCAACCGTACCGAACAATAGTTTGCCAGCTTCAGCGTCTTCGCGAGCGCCTTCAACGTTGTCTAGAATCCATTTTACTTTTGTACCTGAGAAATACGGGTCAAGGACTAAGCCTGTATTGTCACGTACGTAGTCTTCTAGGCCACGCGCTTTTAGGTCTTCACAGATGTCTGCAGTACGGCGACACTGCCATACGATTGCGTTATAAACAGGCTTGCCTGTCTCTTTGTTCCAAACAATGGTGGTTTCACGTTGGTTCGTGATACCAATGCCCGCTAGCTCATCGCTGCGGATGCCTGCTTTAGCAAGAGCTTCAACCAATGTAGAGCTTTGAGTTGCCCAGATTTCCATTGGATCATGCTCAACCCAACCCGCTTTCGGGTAAATCTGAGTGAATTCTCGTTGAGAAGAACTAACGATGTTTGCATCGTGATCGAGGATTACAGCGCGAGAACTTGTGGTGCCTTGGTCTAGGGCAACAATGTATTTTTGCTCGGTCATGGTAAGAATCCTTTTTCTTTCGTTATTTATATTTTAGTAAATGTAAGGTCGCTTAGGGATTAAGCTTGAGCTTGTTCAGCTTCTTCTTCTGTTTCACATTGGTTTGGAATTGTGCAGCCTTGGCCTTCTACTGGTAGGTAAGCACCGATAACACGTGGGTACAACCAACCACCAAAACACGCACCAGCAATTGGAGCAAGAATTGGAACGATGAAGTAAGGAATATCACGAGCACCGCTTAGTGCGAAATCCCAACCTGCAAAGTAAGCGAACAGTTTTGGTCCGAAGTCACGAGCAGGGTTCATTGCAAAGCCCGTCAGTGGACCTAAAGAACCACCGATAACCGCGATAAGAATACCGATCAGTAGAGGGTTCATTGCACCGCGAGATGCGCCGTTGTTCTCATCACCTAACGCTAAAATGGCAAACATCAACACTGCAGTAATCACGAATTCCACAGCAAAAGCGCCGAAGAAAGAAAGTGAAGCATGTGGGTAAGTCGAGAAGATACCAGCAGTTGATAGTGCGTCTTGGCTGCTACGAACAAAGTTATGTGCGATTTCGTAGTCAGTAAATAGGTTGCTGTACAGGCTGTAAACCAATGCTGCAGAGCAGAAAGCGCCAAGCAGTTGCGAAATGATGTAAGGCACCACTTTCGCTTTATCAAAACCATGGAACATGGCCAGTGCAATCGTTACGGCTGGGTTGATGTGTGCGCCTGAAACGCCGGCAGTACAGTAAATTGCAATCGCAACACCGAAGCCCCAGATGATGCTGATTTCCCATTGTCCGAATGTCGCACCGGTTAATACCAGAGCGGCCACACAGCCAACGCCAAAGAATATGAGTAATCCTGTACCGATAAATTCAGCCAAGCATTGCCCAAATAAAGAAGGGTGTTTGTTTGTTGTCATGTTCGAGTCCTTTTTAGTTTTGCTTATCTAGCACGTGTATTGTGCATATATTTGCGAACTCGAAAATAAACGAACATAAAAAGTGAGCGTTTGAGCATAAAATTGTTAATTAAAGTCACTTGAAATGTTAATCCGAACACTTTTGCTCGAAAAAGATGCTCGCATGAACGTCATTGCTCGAATTGATAGGTTGCGAAGCCGCTCAAACTACCTATATGTAAATGAATGCGCAACTGGTACGAGGAGTTTATGTTTGGATTTGTGATGCTACTTCGTGAGTGGCGGATTATTAGACTTAATTAGGGAGGGCTGTGTGATGTTTTTGCTATGTAACAAGGGCGTTAACAAATGAGCTTATATGCATAAATGAATAAACTGCCAACTATGTTGTAGTTTGGCAGTTTTCATTTGGGTGTATGTTCTTGTTATACGAGACGAACTTACCGCTCTAAACCAGAGCTGCCACTTTTCCTTTCGCAACCAATTGATATCGAACCGAGTCATACGCCCAGTTGAACGCAATCGCGTAAAGTACGAAGAAAATAACTAGGCCGATGTCCATGATCAGTACGGTTAGGAAGTCGAGTTGTAGAACCCACATCAAGACAGGTAGAGTCACTGTCATTAAGCCAAGCTCAAAACCTAATCCGTGCAGGATACGTGTTTTCGTGGTTCTTTTGCTTCGGTCTGCTCCGTAAATTTTGTCGTAGCCATAGTTGTAAACGTAGTTCCAAGCCATCGCTATCAATGATATTGCGAGCGCTAAGCCTGCCATTTCACCTGCGCCGTTTCCTGTAATATAGGTTGCAAGCCCTGCCATCAAAACCAAAGCAACCAATTCAAATAGCACCATGTGCAACATGCGTTCTTTATGTGACATTTTTCTAACTCTCTTTACGATTAAATAGCCGCCGATGGGCTAATGACTTGGCTAAATAATATCTACTTAAGTGATAATATAAAGATAGTTAGCATCACATATAGTGATAGTAAGTTTTGGGAGACACCGAATGTACAACATTGAACAACTGAAAATGTTTGTGTATGCCGTTGAATTAGGGTCATTTTCTGCCAGTGCTCGTCATTTGGGGAAGGTGCAGTCGGCGGTGAGCCAAGGCATCAGTAATCTTGAAATAGATTTTAATGTTGAGCTTTTTGATCGTTCGACTCGAAAGCCTTCACTAACCAAAGCGGGCGAGCAGTTATTTAAACAGGTGAAAGCGATCGTGCTTCAGGTTGAAGATCTGAATGTGACGGTTAGTGCGATGGGCAGTGGTGAAGAGGGGCTCATCAAAATTGCATTAGATGATTCACTATTGGTCCCGAATCTATCTAAGATCCTTAGTCAGTTCAGTCAACAATTCCCTGCGACTGAAGTGGAACTGGTTGCGTGTACCACGACAGAGGTCAATCCGTTAATTATCGAAGAGAGGGCCGACATTGGATTAATGTTTACTAACTTGGCTTTTGATGTCGGTTCTGAGCCTTGCTTTATCGGTCACTTACCGTTTATTGCTGTGTGTCATCCAAGTCATGCGCTCGCAAAAACAGGTGTGGCGAAACTCTCTGACTTACTCCCGCATCGTCAGTTAATGTTGAGGGGAGACAAAGGTAAGGTGATGGATCAGTTTCCGCTGATTGCCGGAAAGGTATGGTGGTCAAACAGCTTTATCGTCATTAAAGAGATGATTCTTGGTAGCGATATCGGTTGGGCATACTTACCGAAACACCTTGTTGAAGAAGAGCTTATTAAACAGCGCTTGGTAGAGGTGAATGTGTCATTTGACCATAAAACTTGGTCGCCTCCGGTTGATCTTGTTCTGTCTAAAACACGCTCAAAAGGTCCTGCATTACTTTGGCTTGAACAAGCATTGAAAGGCCTATTAGACGAAACTGAATAAAGAAAAGGCTCACCGTTTAACGTGTGAGCCTTTCTGTTCAAAGTGATGCTGCTTTTTGTTAGTTCTAGTTCTAGGTGTAGACGTAGATGCTATACGCTAGGTTTAACCGTCTGACCGTTGTAGTACTTGTCTTTCATCTTAAGCGCCACGTTCACAAGGTAAATCAGCACAGGGACTTCAATCAGTGGACCGATAACGCCTGCAAACGCTTGGTCTGAGTTGATACCGAATACTGAGATAGCCACGGCAATCGCTAGCTCGAAGTTGTTACCTGTTGCTGTAAATGCAATTGATGCGTTCTTGTCGTACTCGATGCCCATCTTTTTACCGATGAAGAAACTGATGAAGAACATCGCAGTGAAGTAGATAGTCAGTGGAACCGCAATTAATAGAACGTCCATTGGCAGTTCAACAATCATTTCACCTTTCAGGCTGAACATCAGAACGATAGTCGCCAGTAGTGCAATCAGTGTGATTGGAGAGATGCGTGGAATAAATACGTCGTTGTACCACTGCTCGCCTTTCATCGACACAAGGATCTTACGGCTTAGGAAGCCCGCTAGGAATGGGATACCTAGGTAGATAAGTACACTGTGTGCAATGTCGATCATCGAGATATCAACCAACATGCCTTCGTAACCAAATACTGGTGGAAGAACGCTGATGAATAGCCACGCCATGAAGCTGTAGCTCACCACTTGGAATGCACTGTTTAGAGCAACCAATGCCGCGCCGTACTCTTTGTTGCCGCCACCGATGTCGTTCCAAACTAGAACCATTGCCACACAACGAGCAAGACCAATCAGAATCACGCCAACCATGTAACCAGGGTGATCACCCAAGAAAGTTAGTGCCAATACAAACATCAGAATTGGACCAACGATCCAGTTCATGATCAAAGATAGTTTGATCGCTTTCTTATCTTTTACCACGGTGCCTAGCAGGTTGTAGTTAACCTTAGCCAGAGGTGGGTACATCATTAGGATAAGGCCAATTGCCAGTGGAATGTTGGTTGTGCCAACAGACATTGATTCGTTCCACTGTTCGATTTGTGGGAACAAGGTGCCAAGCAGTACACCAATGCCCATGGCGATGAAGATCCACAGCGTTAAGTAGCGATCGAGAAAACCTAATTTTGGTTTCATTATATTATCTCTTTGGTTGCTATCGTTAATCGTCGAAAAACGATATTTAAAGGCAAAAAATACGCTTAGTTTATTGTGTTCGACAAACTAAGCGTGGTTAATCTATTTTAAAATGGTGTCGATAAGCGATTCAAATTGCTGAATATTATCTCGGTTAATGCGATAGCACATCTTCGGCGGAATCGACTCAGCCGTAATAAAACCTGAGGCTTTCAATATTCTTAAGTGCTCTGATACCGTTGATTGAGCTAAACCCAATTCACTCACCAGATCACTGTTCAAGCAGCCGCCCGATTTTTCTAACGTGGAAAGGATACTCAATATACGTATTCTTGCTGGGTGAGCGAGTGCTTTCGCCAGTGCGGCCATTTGCTTTTCTGCTTTAGCATCACCGTGTTCGATGGGCAGAGAACAGCCACCAGATGTCGAGCAAGTTGAGTTCATATTGACGTCTCACCTTCATTAATCGTTAAAAGACGATTAATGATAAGCCTATTTTAAATAGGGGTCAATGCTCACTGTCTATTTGAACGAACTTTAAGGTGGCGATTCAGGGACTATGGTTGAACTCTGCTTTGACTCAGCTACGCAAAATGGCGTGAACATCGATTAAACGCCATTTTGCTCGGTTATCCGCTAGTTAAGAACGGTATAGCCTCGGTTGATCATACAGTTACGATTCACTTGAAACTTCTGCTGCTCAGATAGCTCGGCGGATTGTCTTTTTTGAGCACCGTGCTTTAAAGCGCCGCTGATAATACCGATGCCAGCACCAATTTTTGCACCATCATGACCACTCCCGCCAGAGACGGCTCCACCAACCGCACCCAGCGCTGCACCCTTAGCGGTTGAACCGACAATATCGCTGCCAAGAGAATCGACCTCTTCAGGCTTCACTTGTTGAGCGTATTGCTCACATTCATACAGATCGGCGTGATACTGTGTTTCATCAACACCTTTAGTATCGACAATGATTTGATTAGCAAATACTGAACTTGATGCTACAAGCAATATCGCTGCGATTGGAGAGAATGGAAATTTCACAATATAGACCTCTAGAGTATTCATTGCATTGTTAAAGTGACGTGTAGTTCTCGATGAAATCAAGGCGACGATCGGTGTACTCACCAGAATCCAACATCTTAGATAACCCGCGAAGCGTGTTGTAAGGCTGAGAAACGGCCACCATGTTAATGAGCCAATACGGAATATCGCCACCTGGATCACTCAATACTCGATAAGAGATATGGGTGGTGTTTTCGTCGATTGGTGTCAGGATCCAACTCGCCTCTAATTCAGCCACTCTGATGATTTTTTTATTATTGTTTGGCAGGTAATCAGGCCTACCATGCTGATCAATGGTGACAACCATCGTCTCTGGATCTTGAGTGATGACGTTCTCTACGATAGCTTCACGATCGGCAACCGGCCAAGGTGCCTTGGTATAGGTTTTGGTGATCGTGTGCGCCGCACTAAAATGCTCTATTTCTTCCATGTCATCGATGTTTTCTACCCATTGCGTGCCAACAGAGGTATCGATAAAGAGTGCGATAATAGAAGTGAGGGACGCGTTGATGTCGCCTTCTGCTCGAAATTCTTTAAAGTGACTGCCTTCAATTTTACGGTTATAAACCTCGATGCCTTTTTTATCGCGTGCCAGTGACCAGCCATCGGTGTCTGATGCAAACACCGAAACTGAACAAGCAAGAAGAAGCAAAGTAATAATCTTATTCATCATGTTAATGAGCGCCCTTTCCAGCTGATTTTATTGGTTTTAGATAAGCGGTAACTGTTCAGCACGAGTAGGCTTTGAACACAAATACCGAAGGGTACGGTTAACGCAAATTTTGCGGGAACAAACAGTTCCTTAACCAAAATGAAGTAGGTGACGATCGACACCAAGAGCATCACAGAGCTGACAATGAGCGAATAAGCATGAATGGCAGACATGTCACTGATGAAGGCGTTCGCCGATACCAGCATCAAAAGCGGTCCCGCCCATGCGATGATGTTGGCTTTGATGAAGACTTTTAAAGCTTGTGCTTGCGATTGACAATTCACAATAAGATTCATGTTTTTGGAAAAGCCAGCCCAGATTGAGTTGAAGTCTGAATACATGTGCGTACTCATTAGTTTGTCTGCAAATGCCCAGAAAATCTTAAATCCATTGACCTTCATGACTTTTGCAAAGGCGATGTCTTCCGATATCGCGTTTGCTACTGCGGCGTGTCCACCGACTGCGTCGTAGGATTTTCGGGTAAACAACATCGCCTGACCGTTAGCAATCGCTTCTTCCTTAGTCATGTCGTTCGAGTTTTTAAAGTTCATATAAGATGCGATCGATAGAAAGATGCCCGGCAAGGTCGCTTTTTCTGCCACAGACGCAAAAGTTTGTTTTGGATTAAACGATAAGAGATCAGTTTTTTGTTGGATAGCAAAGTCGATAACGCTCTGTAGCATCGCGGGTGCTGAATCGGTATCTGCATCAATGAAATACACATATTCACCGCTCGCGTTGAGTGCGCCAGCCATACATGCATTGCTCTTACCAAGCCATCCGGTCGGTAACGTTCTACCTGAAATACAGCGCGCGTTAACGTCGAACTTACTGATCAATGCTTCTACTTTTGCACGGGTTGAGTCAGTAGAAAAGTCATCAACAACAATGACTTCAAACTTGTCTTTTGGGTAGCTCTGCTTCAATAGAGAGCCAAGGCTGATTTCAATATTGTCTTCTTCATTTCGCGCAGGAATAATGACGGAAACAGTCGGCCACTCAGTTCTTTTGAACGATATTTTAGGTTCAATGTGAATACGATGGCGCTCTAAGTTCGCAAGTGTGATTAGAAACTTGACGGTAACGATGCAAAGCAAGGTCGTAATAATAGCTAAAATCATAATGACTGTGGTCGGAATAAAGTGATGGAGAGACGGGAAAGAATATAGTGGAGTGTGATCTAACGCACATCTTGTATGTAGGACTTAACCCTTCAAACTGGAATGCGCTTCTGTTAGCGTTTGCCTTGGAAAGATGTGAAACAGTGACTGACAGGCGGTAAAATAAGCATTGTATTCACCAGCGACTCTAGCGATATAATCGAACCCAGAACCGTTACTCAAGATAACGAATGATCATAATCCAATAATAGGTACGCCCGACATGCCCCAACAAAACATCAAATTTATCGCGACTGATATGGATGGCACCTTACTCGATGAGCATGGAAAGCTCGACCCTGAGTTTTTCAATCTTTATGAGCGCTTAGAAGCGCAAGATATTATTTTTGCTGCCGCGTCTGGCCGCCAGTATTACAGCTTGCTAGAAACATTTTCCCCGCTTAAAGATCGCATGATGTTTATTGCTGAAAACGGCACATTAGTGATGCACAAAGGCCAAGAACTTTACAGCTGCTTGCTTGATACCGATGCCATTAAAGAGATCATTAAAGAAGCTCGAGCTATTGAAGGCGCGCATGTGGTGCTATGCGGTAAGAAATCGGCATACATCGAAACCAAAGATGAGCGTGCTCTGGCGGAGATCTCTAAGTACTACCATCGCCGTGAGCAAGTAGAAGACTTACTGGCGGTAGAAGACGATTTCATCAAGGTGGCTATCTGTCACTTCGACGGTTCACAAGAGAAAGTGAACCCAACTATTGATGCCAAATTCGGTGAGAACTACCAAGTGGTTGTAAGCGCAAAAATTTGGTTAGATGTGATGAACGCTGAAGCGTCAAAAGGTGCGGCGATTAAACATCTACAGAACACATTAGGTTTCACTTACGAGCAGACCATGAGCTTTGGTGATTACCTAAATGACTTGGAAATGCTTAAAGAGAGCTACCACTCTTACGCGATGGAAAACGCGCATCCAAAGTTAAAAGAGATCGCGCGTTTTGGCGCGCCAAGTAACGTTGACGCGGGTGTGTTCCAAGTACTTGAGAAGTTGCTAGCGTAACGCTCTTAAGCTAGATTCGATTTTTATCAAAGCCAACTCGTGAAAATGAGTTGGCTTTTTTGTTGGCTGCTGTTGTATTGAGTTAAATTTGAACGAGTGTTCAGCTTGTTGTAGTCTAACCAGAAAGATGGGTATTCACTTTGAATTGGATACGCCTTAGTAACGATATTTGGAATGATTATGAGCAAGAAACTTCAACTTGATATTATTTCTGACGTAATGTGCCCGTGGTGCGTAGTCGGTTACAAAAACTTAGAGCTAGCCGTTGCGGAACTTGGTTTAGAAGACCAGATTGAACTTGAATGGCAGCCGTTTGAGCTTAACCCTGACATGCCGCAAGAGGGCGAAAACCTGCGTGCCCATATCATGAGAAAATACGGTTCTAGCGCAGAAGAGAGCCAACGTTCACGAGAACAGCTTTCGGCTCGCGGCCAAGCGGTTGGTTTCGATTTCAATTTCTATGACAGTATGAGAATGGTCAATTCACGTCATCTACATGTACTTCTCGATTTTGCACTAGCGCACGGCAAACAGACTGAGTTAAAGCTACGCTTCTTTGCTGCTCACTTCACAGAGCAAAAAGACCTGTCCGATCTTGAAGTCATTGCACAAGAGCTTGAAGCGGTTGGCTTAGACTCAACGAAGGCACTGAAGCGCCTAAAGAACACCGACAACTTGAAGCAAATTGAAGCGCAAGAGTTTGAATGGCAACGCATGGGGATCTCTGCGGTTCCTACTGTGGTGTTCAACCGTAAGAGTGCAGTAACGGGCGCGCAGACGGTAGAAACCTACAAGCAGATTCTTCAAGAGCTTATTGCTGAATCATAAACGGATCATTGCTATCAATTAGAGTCTGAATTTCATGGAATCACTGTCACTCGCTCAAGCGCAAAAACTGGTATTGCTTTCGCAAAAGCTGCCGCCTAAGAAGTTGCCACCTAAAAAGCAACGCAATGGGGGCGCTTTGGCGAACACGTTGTCTGCGATTGAAAACCTTGGCTATGTGCAAATTGATACCATCTCTGTGATTCAGCGAGCTCACCACCACACGCTTTGGAATCGCAATCAAGATTACCAACTGAACCATCTTGATAAGCTGTTAGAGCGTCGAGAAGTATTTGAGTATTGGTCGCATGCCGCCGCGTATTTACCCATGCGTGACTTCCGATTCAGCCTACACCGCAAGAATGGCTTTGCGAGCGGTAAGCTCAAGCATTGGTATAAAAAGAATGACGCACTGATGGCTCATGTTCTCAAACGTATTGAGAATGAAGGGCCGTTGATGGCGAAAGATTTTGAAGGGGATAGGCCAAACCCCGGCGGTTGGGGCGGTAAACCGGCCAAGCAAGCATTAGAAACATTGTTCATGCAAGGCGACTTAATGGTGCCAAGCCGAGTTAACTTTCATAAGGTGTATGACCTAACCGAGCGAGTTTTACCGAGCGGAATTGATACCTCTGAGCCGACAGAACAAGAGTACATCGAGCATCTGATAACACGTTATTTAGAGGCTAACGGAGTTGGAATAGCGTCGGAAATGAGCTACCTACTCAAGAACACAAAGCCTTTGATTCAGAGAGCACTCCAACAGATGCTTGAAGATAAGCAGGTTCTGAAAGTAGATATTCAAGGCTCTGATTACTATGTCCTGCCAGGTGCTTTTGAACTGCTGAATCAACCTCTTTCCAGAACCAAGCTTAAGATACTGTCTCCGTTTGATAACCTGCTGATTCAACGAAAGCGAATGCAATCATTGTTCAACTTTGATTACCTCCTAGAATGCTATGTTCCAGAGGCCAAGCGTCAGTTTGGTTATTTTAGCTTACCGATTCTGTGGCAAGGTGAGCTGGTGGCACGAATGGATTGCAAGGTCGACAGGAAGAGTGGTTTGCTCAATATCCGTAACTTGGTTGTGGAAGAGCGAATTAAAAACCATGAGTTGTTGGTTCATGCTTTATGCGATGAACTAAAACACTTCATGGTGTTCAACCAATGTGATGAGATGATCGTCCATAACACCACGCCCTCTGATCTTGGCAAGCGCTTGATGAGCCAATGGCAAACAGTCTAGCGGTCTTTGTTGTTTAGAAAGCGCTTAGTTACTCAGCAAACGCAGCTAACAAGAACTCGACAAAGGTTCTGTTCTTCAACGACAGTTGCTTGGTTTTGTAGAGCAAGTGAATCGGCTTTGGTAACGGCGCCATGCCGGGTAGGATTTCCAACAGCGCTCCACGATCAATCTCTTCTGCGACTAAGATAGTCGGTTGCAACAACACGCCCACACCCTGCAGGGCGGCATACCGCAACACATCACCATTATTCGACATCAAGCGCACACGTTCTTTATTCGGTGTGGCGTGAGGAGCTTGGCTGCTGTAACTGAATCCAAGCGATGGGTGTTGTGCCAAGTCTTCTAATACTCTGATCTGAGCATGTTGGTTAAGGTATTCGGGCGCCGCGCAATAACACATCTCATATTCCCCTAAGTATCTAGCGACTAAACTGGAGTCAGACAGGTCACCAATCCGCACAATCAGGTCAATGTCGGATGAATAAGGGTCGACAAGGTCATTATTCAACATCAGCTCAACGTTGATGGTTGGGTGATGTGCGAGAAATTTGGCCACGATAGGGGCGAGCACCTTGTTTCCATAGGTAACTGGGCAGTTAATTTTTACCGTGCCTTGCGGTTGATTTTCTAAGGTTTGAATCAGGTTCTCTGCATTGCTGATGTCTTCGAGAATTCGCTTACACTCACGATAGTAGAGCTGCCCTGAATCGGTTAAAGACTGCTTACGCGTAGTACGATGAATCAGTTGAGAGTTGAGGCTCGCTTCAAGGTGATGGACATGTTTACTGATCATGGTCGCCGACAGGTTGAAGTGGTTGGCGGCGCTGCGAAAGCTGCCTTGTTCCACTACGTAAACGAAGACTTTCATGCTAGTTAACTTATCCATTAAACACTCTTGGTTGATAAACAATAAACAAAACGTGAGTTTATCAATTATTAGGGGTTAATTATATTAATGGCAAACCGATAATTAACTAAAATAAGAGCGTGCAATGCCTCAAACGAATGAAACTATCTTTGTTACTGCCGAACTTAAGATCAAAACCAACATAGAACGAGCAGCTGCGCTCGAAGCTATCGAACAGTTTTGTTTAGACATGCAAAGCGAACGGGGCTGCCTACAAGCAATTGCAACCTATGATCAAAGCCAAAGCGATCGTGTGATCTTGCTTGAGCAATACGTAAACCGCGAGGCGATCAATCAGCACTTTGTGATGCCTCATACCCAAGCGTTTATTGAGCGTGATATTACCGAGTTGGTTCAAGCATTCGAAACGCAACGTGGACCTATCAAAGCACAAGAGCAGGAGATCTAAGACATGAAATGGGGAATCCTAGGAACCAGCTTTATCTCAGGCGTAATGGCGGATGCGATTAAAGGCGATGCTCAAAGTGAGCTGTATGCTGTTGCTGGACGCACAGAGAAAACACTCAATGAGTTTGCTGCCCAATACCAGCCAACACGAACCTTCAACAACTATGAAGCCTTGATTGAAGATGAGTCGGTCGACATTATCTACATTGCTCTACCAAACCACGTTCATCATGAGTATGTGATTAAAGCGGATCAAAAAGGCAAAGCGATCTTGTGTGAGAAGTCTTTGTCGGTAGATATGGAAAAAACCGAGCAAGCTTTACTAGCCGTGAAAGAAGCGGGCGTATTCTTTGCTGAAGGTTTGATGTATTTAAACCATCCACTTATCACCAAGCTTCATCAAGAACTGGCAACTGGTGAGATTGGCGAAGTGCGTTCAATTCAAGGTTCCTACGTTGCGGCGATTGATCAGTTCGTGAATCCTGCGAGCAAAGGTGCGCTATACAACCTTGGCTGTTACCCAATGTCGCTGATTCACTCTGTTGCGCAGCAGCAATTTGGTGAGAGCGTGTTCGATGACGTGCAGATCTCAGCAATCGGTCGACGAGGCGAAGATGGCAATATCTGTGAATCGTCGGCGATGATGCTTTTCAACGACCGTTTTACCGCGCAAATCCACACTGCTGAAGACCACGGTTTAAAGCATGGTTTTACGATCCTAGGCAGCAAAGGCTGTATCACGCT
This sequence comes from Vibrio sp. 10N.239.311.G01, assembly GCF_041465805.1. NCBI lineage: Bacteria > Pseudomonadati > Pseudomonadota > Gammaproteobacteria > Vibrionales > Vibrionaceae > Vibrio > Vibrio sp. 10N.239.311.G01. The sequence goes on along the minus strand of NZ_JBFSRM010000010.1, from coordinate 119,167 downwards.
AGATACTAATCCATGGCTACCGACGGCAGAAAACATGTTTACGGTAGAGATCTATGAGACGTCGACACGTGAAGTGAAAGTCGAAGCGCAAGGTGATACACAACTTGCTGCGCCAATGGCAACCCACCAAGACTCTCGCGTAATCATGAAGTTATTAACTGATTGGGAACAAGCGGCGAGCTAATGTTTTAGTAAATTCTATACTCGTCTCATGTTTGATCGCCTCGTAAGCTATCAAACATGAGGCGTTTCCTCTATATCTTCCAGTCGACTCTCCCCAATAAATACTTTGCATTTGAAACCGCCACAGTGTCCAATATCAGGTAGTACGAAACTGACCGAAAAACCTTATTTTTTAAGGTGTTAAATAGGACCTTTGCCGCATGCGTAAATCAGATAAGAAAATCGAGAATCAAATCAGAGACGTGTTAACTGACGTTTGTGAAGACACGCTGAAAGGCTTCGATGGTTTTTTATGGGTGACTCACTCGGTCAACTTCTCATCTTTTCCGCAAAGTTTGAAAATTGTCTGTGTATTCGATACCAATCAGGATAGAACGAACTTCTTAAGTGGCGAAGGTCAACAGAGTGCCTCTGGGGCTATTCAACAAGCGTTCAATCAAGTTGGGATTCAACTGAAGAATATCGATAAGCATGTTAGTTACGATACACAAGAAAATTGCGACCGTGACCACCAAGGGAAGTGGAACAAGAGGCTTTAAGGTGCGTTGTCATCGTTCTTGTTTAGACAGCCTATCCAAATTGAGTTTCAATAGTGTGGCGCTCAAACTGAGATTCGATACAGCAAATCCAAGTCCTATTCTGAGTTCTAGGCTCTGATAACTTCTCATCTTCCAAACCGTATTATTCTCATTTTGAGAAAATCTGAGCTGATTTCTCGTTAGCCGGAGATACTTGGTTTCCAAATAAAATTAAAATAACAAAAACTTATATTTTCCTTAATGCATTGATTTTGAATCGGCATTTGCTCGTTTTACTTGCCACCGATGAAACAAGACAGACGAGCACTTGAACAATAGAGCCATGTAGTCGATACTTTTTTCGTATTTTGATTCCTAAATTGACACGTAAGTTGGCTGACTTTTCGTCTTGTGATTTAAGGCATGACAGTATCGATTAGGAAATTTGAATCATGAAAACCTTCATTTCTGGGCTGCTCGCACTCATACCGTCATGTTTAATCGCTGGTTACGCTTTTGCTGTTGGTACAGCGGTTGTGCTGCCAGGGCAACATGAAGTTGGTGTTGATCTTTCGGGCTCTCCACTATCTACGAATGCCGTCATTGATTGGGAAATTTCCAATAGTGATATTGTGTTCGGAGCTTATGCCGACAAAGCCGACAATGAGCGGGCTACGACAATTGGTTATATGTACAACCAAGTCATGGCGATGAACTCGGGTTGGTTGGAGAACGATCTCCGTAACCAAGCTGAGTTAGAAGGCCTCAATTTCGAAGACTATTTTCTGCACTTTTCTGAAGATACTGTCATTGCCGAAGTTGATAAAACTCACGGCGAAAAGACTCTTTTAAACCGAAAGCCTATGATCTTGGGTTATACAGCCAATGAAGACCATGCTGGCTTTTGGCTGTATCAAGAGCCTCCGTGGGATGCCGATGTGTTTGAGAATTTCGAACAGGGCGGGGCTTTGTATGTCTATCATGCTGAGCAGTTCGAACGGCTGACCTTTAAGTTCTCACAGTTTGCTGGCAGCGGCGAATTCTGGATTGAATACCCAACGGCTATTGATTCTCAGGGTAGGGTTTCACAATGGGAAAGGCTTGATGTAAAGAAAGACAAAACGCTCAATATGACCAAAAACCAATCGGTGATCTGGAACCTTCCGGATAACTGGTTAAGAGCTACAACTCATGATGGGAGCGGTGCGAGTTATGGCGGCGGCCAGTATTTTGGTTCAACCTTTTTGAGAGATGGTGGGCGCTTATACGTTGTGAGAGTTCGTTGGCAAAGTGAGAATGCCGACGACAGGCCGCGTTTAAAAGAAGTAAAACTCAAAAACAGTTTTCCAACCGTCAAGTTAACCGATGCTCCGACTTCAACCCCGGACGGCAATGCTATCAGCCAATGGCGAAAAATCCGTGGTTTTGATGTGTCTGCAGACCTAGATGGTGATAACTACTTGTCGCCAAGCGAGTATCGAAATCGAACCAATAAGAACGCGACAGCACGTTTTCGTTGGGAATCAAGAGTGGTGCCATTTGGTCGAATGTGGAGCGCTAACTCATCTTGGTCGCTAACGAACGTCGCAAACGCGGATTATCTATCTGCTATTCATCGCTACTACAAGCAAAGCTGGGCAAGACAAGGTTTGAATGGTGCGTACAACGACGACACAAATAAACTCATTGGCTCGAACCAGTTCTATGTTCACTCTGGCGGGCATGTTCAAGAGTTAGGAGCTGTTGCGGGTTCGAATCAAGCGGATGATCTCTACAAGCAACAATTTTCAGCGTTTCTGAAAAATCTATCTGCTTTAGAAAGTGATGCGTCGATTGGGTTGAATATCGGAACCGCGAACTTACTGGGTCGAAATGGACAGTCTCATCTTAGCGAGGCGGGCTCTCTGTATTTACGCGAGCACTACATTTTTCCGTCTACTGGGTTTAGTGGTTACTCGGGGATCTCAAAATTCTGGGATAATTCTGCGCTCGCCTACAATGGGCAAAGTGTTATTTTTCAGGCGACAACGCGTTATGGGCGAGTTCAGTATCTTGGAAATAGTGAAGATAATTGGAAGCAAGACCAATACTCGACCCTAGCGATCTACCACCTCAATCGACACGCTCAACATAGCTACTTTAATCAGTGGAACAATGGTTACGTCTATGGAAGTGGCAATACGACGGCTGACACTTTCTGGCAAAGTGGTGTCCCTAAAAACATCGCCTACCAACCCAGTTCGTTATTGGCCGTTGACTTGGGAGAGCCGAGTCATCAAATCCCACATGGCTTTGCGCCGATTCCTTTGATGCTTTCGACAACGACACCTCAGCCTGCTGACTACACCATCGTTGGCGATTCCTCGATGAACGAAATGGTGCATGCTGATCTGCCCAATGGTATCACTCACGTTCTACCGACGTTCACGTACTTTATGTATCAATCTGAAAATCAGGTGGTTGCTGGTGGCCCTGAGGACATGGTGTTAGCGAGAGAGTTCAGCAATGGTCGTGTGTTGTATCGCACGGATTTCCACGGTAAGAATCCGAGCTTTTATGACGCGGCAAAACTCACCATCGCGCTGGATGTTCCAATGAAACCTGTTGATGCTAACGGTAACGTTGGTGACTATGTGAGTGAAATAGAAATTGGCGGTTATGAAGGGCTGTTCTTACTTTATTAGAACTAATGCGAGTGAGCACTCTCGAACCAGAGCAGACTAGAGCTTAGGTTCGGGATATGAGCTTATTCTTTTTACACTGCTTAAATTCTTTGGCGATCCACGATTGCTCGTTTAAACCATTGTCGATTAGAGCAAAAAGGTAGCCATCGACTTTGCCTGAAGCCGCAGGATATTCTTGAAAAGCGTGCTTAGGGTAGCCGGGGTAATCCATCTCGTATTGAGCGTCTAACTGCTTACCGAGTTGACGCCATTTTACGAATAACTCAGAAGAAGATGTCTCAACCTTATATTGGCCCAAAATGCGTTGGTGATGGGTTAACGCCACTTTAGCGCAGTGATTGGTCTGTACGACTTTTTGTATCAATTCAACTTGTTCTTCACTCATGGTTTTCGCCAGTACATTCTCTTGTTCGATGCGCGCCATTCGCTCACCAAATGTTTCAGCATGGATGGGAAACACAAAAGTAAGCGGTAAAGCCAATACCAAAAGACGCTTGTAGAACATAACCAAACTCGTTAGAAGGATTCGCGGCTATTATGCCGCCCGCCGCCAATATTATTAATGAATATAAACGCTTAATTGTAAGAATTATTTTTATCGAGTGGATTAATAAATGCTTTCTGTTTTCTTTTATTCGCTAGGCGAATGGTTTGCTTGTTCCGCTGGAATAACGGCTCTCTCCGATCTTAATTTAATCGGAATATGAGCGGTTAGAGATGTTGGATATCGATCGAGTGGTAAGGAAAGCCGATCGCTTTAGCGGCGTTCAACAAAGCTTGTTGAGTCTTGAATACCCTGGGTTGCATTTTTCTGTCGGATTCAAGAAAGCTGTTTACTCCCCACTTATGACTTTTGACCATTAAGTAATAACCATTAGCTCCAGGGGACACGACACCAATTGCTGCTTTCAGGTCGCCACGACTGAAATGTTTTTTGAACTCACGTAATACCATATCAACATCCTTATTCGATGATAAAAAAAGGGAGCGCATTGCTCCCTAGTTAGTGCTTTTCTTAATGTTTACAAGAATGCGCGGTATGGCAGTTCTGGGTCATTTGTGAAGATGTCTGCAAAGCCACGGAAGTGCTGGTAGTGCATGCGGCCTTTATCTGTTGGGTATGTGTATTTACCACCAACTTGCCAGAAGAAAGGTGCGAAGCCGTATTGAAGACGTTCTTTCTTCATGTTCCACAGCATTTCGATTTCACGCGGGTCATTTTGGAAGTTAGCCCAAATGTCGTGGTGGAACGGAACAACTACTTCACAGTTCAAAGACTCAGCAGCACGAAGAATGTCTGAAGATGTCATTTTGTCTGTTACGCCACGTGGGTTCTCACCGTAAGAAAGCAGTGCAACGTCGATCTTGTGGTCATTACCGTGTTTAGCATAGTAGTTTGAGTAGTGAGAATCACCAGAGTGGTAAACTGAACCGCCTGTTGTTTCTACTAGGTAGTTCACTGCACGGTCGTCCATTCCGTCTAGAATTTCTTTGTCTAGGGAAGATGTTCCTTCAGGAAGTGTCACTAGAGCTGTACGGTCGAATGCGTCAAGAACCTTGATGTTCACGTCTTTGATTTTGATCTCGTCGCCAACTTTAGCAATAACACACCGATCTTCTGGCACACCCCATTTCATCCATAAATCAACACACGCTTTAGGGCCAATGAATTTAACGTGGTCGCCGCAGTTTTGTAGAACTGCCGCTGCAACGTTGATATCAATGTGGTCGCCGTGGTCATGAGATGCCATAACTGCATCGATCTCTTTGATAGCGAAAGGGTCCAATGGGAAGATCGCGGTACGTAGGTTTGGTTGAAGTGCTTCCACACCGCCCATACGCATCATTTGGTGCTGGTTTTTCATTTTTTGAACGGCTTGTGTTTTTTTACCAGTACCACACCAGAAGTCCATTGATAGGTTTGCACCTTCTTCTGATTTTAGCCAAATACCTGTACAACCCAGCCACCACATAGAAAACGTACCCGGTTGCACAACTGTTTGTTCAATCTCTTCATTTAACCATGTGCCCCACTCAGGGAATGTATTTAGGATCCAAGACTCGCGAGTGATTTCGTTTACATTGCTCATGATAATACCTTTTATTTCAATAATTTGATTAATTTTGGATGTAGGGAGCCGAGCGCCTTAATTTGGATTAAGGCACTGAGCTAAATTTATTATTATTGGTGGGCTAGTTAGCCCTGCGATTTAAACTAGGATGACTTGCGTCCCTTGAGCTTCAATCAGTTTTACGACTTCGGGATTGGCGTCTTTACCGGTGATGACGATGTCTATTTGCTTGGTGCTGCAAAAGAGCATTCCGGTACGTTGTCCAACTTTTGAGCTATCGACCACGACGACAAGCTTATCGACCTGTTCGAGCATTTGTTGTTCGGCTACGGCCGTTAACATGTCGGCTTTGTACAGCCCGGCATCGGTTAAGCCTTTACCTGAGGTGAACATCCAGTTTCCCGCATAGCCGCCTAATGAATTAGGGGCAGGGTTTAGAAAGATGTTCTGCGCTTTGTTGTATTGACCACCAATGATGATGACATCGTCATGATCTTCGTTGATCAAGTAGCTTGCGAGTGGAAAGTAGTTCGTTACGATTTGAACGTCATCGCCACATAATTGCTGACCGAGTAGGAAAGCCGTCGAACCACAGTTGATCACGACTGTATCGCCAGCCTGACAAAGCCCTGCAGCTGCTTGAGCAATCTCTGATTTCTCTTCATAGAACTCAGTGCTGTTGATATTCAGTGGTGACCACTTTCTCTTCTGAGTTTCTACTCGTTCCGCACCATTTCGAATTTTTCTAAGTCGGCCAACTTCATCTAACTTAGCGATATCGCGCCTAGCAGTAGCAGGAGAAACGCTAAATTTATCAATAATATGAGAGACGTTGATTGTCTGCATATCTTCTAACAGCGACAAGATGCCGTTATGTCTTTGTACTTCATTCATATTTATCACTCTTTTTGTCGTTGTGACAATTTAATGATTACTTTTGATTTGTTTTGATTCTAATAATCACCATCATGATTGTCAAACCACATCGCTATAAAAACCAGACATTAATCACAATTTTTTATAAGTGGTTGATTTTATTGTATTTATAATTTTTACGTGTGATCTAAAGCTCAATTAAGCACATTCTGGGTGTGGTTAATTGATATAAATCAAAGTAATCACAAGTGAGCATTGAATGATTACTTTTGATTGGTAAAGTCTAGTTCGTGAGCAAAACTAGAATCATCACATCCTACAAATCATTAAAATTAAAAATCAATCAGGGGTAAAGATATGGAATTCTTATACGATATTTTCTATATTTTTTACAGTCAGGTAATGACCAAAGCACCGTTGCTACTCGGTCTTGTTACTTGTCTCGGCTACATCCTTCTAAAACGTGACGCAACAACTGTTATCTCCGGCTCTATTAAAACCATCGTTGGTTTCATGATAGTGCAGGTAGGTGCAGGAACATTGGTAGCGGGTTTTAAACCGGTTATTGAAAAAATGAGTGAAATACATGGATTAACGGGATCGGTAATTGACCCGTACACCTCCATGATGTCCACCATGGAAACCATGGGCGACAACTACTCTTGGGTTGGGTATGCAGTATTACTGGCTCTTGGGCTAAACATTCTACTTGTTGCCTTCCGACGTATTACGGGTATCAGAACCATCATGCTGACTGGGCATATCATGTTCCAGCAAGCTGGCCTCATTGCTGTTTTCTACTTCGTACTTGGTGCAGGTATGTGGGAAACCATTATTTATTCAGCAATATTGATGGCGTTGTACTGGGGTATCTCCTCAAACATCATGTTCAAGCCGACTCAAGAAGTCACTGGTGGTGCGGGTTTCTCGATTGGTCACCAACAACAGTTTGCTTCATGGGTAGCCACCAAGGTTGCACCGAAGCTTGGCGACAAGAACGACAGTGTTGACCACATCAAACTGCCTAAGTGGTTACACATTTTCCACGACAGTATCGCTGCAACAACGTTAGTAATGACTGGCTTCTTCGGCATTATTCTTCTTTCGTTCGGTCTTGATAACCTTCAGGACATGGCAGGTAAAACGCACTGGTTTATCTACATTTTTGAAACTGGTTTGAAATTCGCTGTTGCCATTCAAGTCATCGTTACTGGTGTTCGCATGTTCGTTGCGGAACTGTCCGAGGCATTTAACGGTATTTCTCAACGCCTTATTCCTAACGCTGTTTTAGCAATCGATTGTGCGGCTATTTACGCCTACTCTCCTAACGCAATGGTATTTGGTTTCATGTGGGGCGCAGTGGGTCAATTCACCGCTGTTCTTGCAATGCTAGCGTTTGACGCACCAATCATGATCATTCCTGGCTTTATCCCAATGTTCTTCTCGAACGCCACTATCGGTGTGTTTGCTAACCACTTTGGTGGCTGGAAAGCGGTGATGAAGATCTGTTTCGTGATGGGCATCATCGAAGTGGTTGGCTCTGCGTGGGCAATCCATATCTTCGCTCAATCAGGTACTGAGTTTAATGGCTGGATGGGCATGGCTGACTGGGCTCTGGTATTCCCACCAATCATGCAAGGTATCTCAAGCTCTAGCATGTTCTTCTTTGTGATTTTGGCTTTGGCTGGCATCTACATGTACTTCGCTTCTAAGCAACTACGAGCTGAAGAAGACGCAGAAGCTGCTGCTGAAACAATGACCGCAGTAACGCCTGAAGGTATTGAGGTTGAAGTCGCGGTTCCACAACAATCGACAGCAACCGCTGAAGCACCATCTGTTTCAACAACGGCAGCTTCTACAACATCAGAAACTCGAATCTCACCAGCCGCTGACCAGAAACCGGTTCGTGTCTTAGTGTGCTGTGGCTCAGGACAAGGTTCTTCAATGATGTGCTCTAAGAAAATCAAAGAGTATTTGGACAAGAAAGGCATCCCCAGCTCGACCTTTAACAGCGCCATCACTGATTACAAATCACACCTTGGTTCATTCGACATCATCGTTACTTCGGTTGCTCTTGCAGCGAAGATCACGGGTCTGCCGGAAGGTAAGCAACAGTTAGCGGTTAAGAACATGATTATGGTGAAAACTTTCGGCGACGAACTTGTTTCCATCATCGAGAACAACTTCCATAAATAATTAAAAACGGCTCAGTGGTGTCGCACTGCTGAGCCAATAAAAACAATTATATAAGTGAGCAATAACATGAACTTAAAAGAATCTCTTATCAAGAATAACTCTATCCTACTGAACGCAAAAGCAGCTGACTGGAAAGCGGCGATCAAGCTTGGGACTGATGCATTGGTGAAAGCGGGTATTGCAGAAGAGCGTTACTACGACGCGATTACCAAAGCGATTGGTGAAGAAGGCCCTTATATCTGTATTCACGATGCGTTCGCACTGCCACATTGCCGCCCTGAAGACGGTGTTATTCGTACTGGGTTTGCGCTAACCGTGCTTGAAACGCCAATTACGTTTGAAGGTGTTGATGAGCCTGTAGATGTGCTGATAACACTAGCGGGTAAGGACTCAGAAGAGCACATCGAAGGCACCATGCAAGTGGCGAACTTGATTGAATTCGATGAAGACTTCTCAAAACTTCGCGCGTGCAAAAGCCCAGAAGAAGTGGCGCGTTTAATTGATGCTGCATTGCTTCAAGCGGAAGCGGCGTAAGGAGGCAACGATGTCTAAATATAGCCAATTGAAACAACGTGTTTTAGAAGCCAATTTGCAACTTCCGAAATACGGTTTGGTGACATTTACTTGGGGTAATGTCTCTGAGTTTGACCGTGTTAACGGAGTGATAGCGATTAAACCATCAGGTGTCGAATACAGTGATATGACGGCTGAAGACATGGTGGTCGTCGATCTCGAAGGCAAGGTTGTTGAAGGGAAACTCAATCCTTCAAGCGATACCGCAACGCACTTAGAGCTCTATAAAGCTTTCCCTGAAGTGAGTGGCATTGTTCACACGCATTCACGCAGTGCCACCATTTGGGCACAAGCGGGTATCGACATCCCAGCCTTAGGCACCACTCACGCTGATTATTTCTACGGTGACATCCCATGTACACGTCGATTGTCTCACTCTGAAATTTCTGAAGAGTACGAGAAAAATACTGGCTTGGTGATTATTGAAGAGTTCAAGCAACGTCGAATCGATCCAATGGCCGTTCCAAGTGTGATTGTTGCAGGACATGCGCCGTTCTCTTGGGGCAAAGATGCCAACGACGCCGTTCATAACGCGGTGGTATTAGAAGAAGTGTCGGCAATGGCGTTGGCAACGCGCACCTTGAATAGCGGCATCAAAATTCAGCCAGAACTATCCGACAAACACTACTTACGTAAGCACGGTGAAAATGCTTATTACGGCCAACAGTAAATCGGATTTCGTTTAAGTAAGTCGTTTCTATTCGAAGTAGCTTCAATATTGATTAGGCCCGACTTCAGGGAATAAGTAGAGGACTCTATGTATAAAGTGCTGGCGTTAGATCTCGATGGAACCGTGTTAAAGGATGATCACACGATTCATCCAGAAGTAAAAAAGGCGATCCAAGAAGCCAAACAAAGTTGTCATGTCGTGATTGTGACTGGTCGACACCACACAGCAGCACGACCTTATTACTACGAATTGGGGTTAGATACGCCAATCATTTGCTGTAACGGCACTTATGTTTATGACTATCAAACTGAAACGGTATTGACTCAAAACGCCATAGAGAAAGATAAGGCACTTACTTTCATTAACATGGCTGACGAGTTTCAGCTCAAGATGGTGATGTATATAACTCATGCCATGACGTACTCACAGTACAACCCATTTGCCTACATGTTGGCATTGGAAAGCTGGGCTGAAACGGCACCAGAGCAACATCGCCCACAAATTTACCAAGTGGAATCATTCATAGAAACAGCTCAACAAGCTGAACACGTTTGGAAGTTTGTGGTAGAGGGGAGCCAAGATTCCGTCGACCGTTTAATGCAACACCCATGGATAGGAGAGAACTTCAACGGTGAGCGTTCTTGGTCAAACCGAATCGACTTTGCTGCAAAAGGTAACAGTAAGGGCCTACGCCTTGCTGAATACATCGCAGAACTCGGTTATCACGCCGATGACGTCATTGCCGTCGGTGATAACCACAACGACATATCCATGATTAAGTACGCCGGATTCGGTGTAGCGATGCTCAATGCTGATGACATCGTCAAATCACACGTTCAACGCGTGTGCTCAACAGATAACAACCATGATGGCTTAGCCCGTCTAATACGTGAACAAATTAAAGGATAACAACATGACTAAACCAATGATTCAGATCGCCCTAGACCAAACAAATCTTCCTGCCGCAATTGAAGTGGCAAACAACGTTGAAAGCTTTGTTGATGTGATTGAAGTGGGCACTATTTTGGCTTTTGCTGAAGGTATGACAGCGGTTTCTACCCTTCGTAAAAACCACCCAGACCATATCCTTGTGTGCGATATGAAAACCACCGATGGCGGCGCAATTTTGGCTCGAATGGCATTCGAAGCGGGTGCTGATTGGATAACCGTTTCTGCGGCTGCACACATCGCAACCATTGGTGCGTGTAAGAAAGTCGCTGACGAATTTAACGGTGAAATACAAATCGAAATTTACGGCAATTGGACAATGGACGATGCTCAATCTTGGGTCGACCTAGGTATCTCTCAAGCTATCTATCACCGTTCTCGTGACGCTGAATTAGCTGGTGTGGGCTGGACTGAAGAAGATCTTGTGAAGATGCGTGCATTGTCTGAAATGGGCATCGAGCTTTCTATCACAGGTGGCATCGTGCCTGAAGACCTTTACCTATTTGAAGGCATTAAAGCGAAAACCTTTATTGCAGGTCGCGCACTTGCGGGTGAAAAAGGTAAAGAAACAGCAGAAGCACTAAAAGCTCAGATCGACCGTTACTGGAATTAGGAGGCGTTATGTACCAAAACTTATTACGCCACCGAGTAGGGCTTTATGAGAAGGCCCTACCTAACGAACTCAGCTGGGAAGACAAACTGGCAACAACCAAAGAGCTCGGCTTTGATTTTCTTGAGATATCGGTAGATGAATCAGACGAGCGCCGTAGCCGTTTGGATTGGAATGACGATGAAGTGTATGTCTTACGTCGCCTGTGTGAAAAGCATGGTGTACCGCTGCAATCCATGTGTTTAAGCGCGCATCGCAAGTTCCCATTTGGATCTGCAGATCCGGTGATTCGTGAACAAGCGGCTATCCATATGGAAAAAGCGATCTCACTCGCTTACAAATTGGGTATTCGTACCATCCAATTGGCTGGGTATGACGTTTACTACGAGCCTGCGGATAAGGTGACTCACCAGAGGTTCATTGAAGGCATGAAGCTTTCTGCGCAGTTGGCGGAAAGGTCGGGCGTTATGCTCGCTGTGGAGATCATGGATACCGATTACTTGAACTCTTTGAGCAAGTTTGAAGTACTGAGTCGTGAAGTCAATTCACCTTATTTCACGGCGTACCCAGATGTGGGTAATATCTCCGGTTGGAATTACGACATAGTAACGGAACTGAAGTTGAGTAAGCCCCATATCACTCAGATTCACCTCAAAGACACTTATAAAGTGACTGACGAATACAAAGGTCAATTCCGAGACCTAGTAATTGGTGATGGTGAAGTCGACTTCAATGCCATTTTTGAAACGTTGAAAGAGACTGAGTGCGTCGTACCACTCGTGATTGAGATGTGGGCTCAAGATGAACGTTGGAAAGAGAATATCCTTACGGCACAAAAACGACTGAATGATGTTTGTGTGCAAACGGGTGTTCCGATGTTGTTTGACCACTAACTCTACTTAGAATTATTAACTAGTTTCTCTTTGCGTTCTCGGTGCTCCTAACGAAAAGAGAAAATGCAGCATATTGCCCCCCAATATGCTGCATTTTTATATCAACATGTCGCTCTAAACTGTTGAAGCTGAGGTTATGTCAATTTCGAAATAGTGGCTGTTCTTAAACAGCAATAGTCACATGATCACGGCCCACTTCAGCCATCTGAATCAGGTAGTCTGTGTGGTACTTCTTTTTGATGACGATTTGGCTACCGATTTCAGCAACAATCTTTACCACTTCCAACGCATCAGAAGGATGCAATGAAGAGTCTTTTGAAATTTCGATATTAACGCCTAAATTTGCCAATTTGATGATGTCGCTAGAATGCATGGTCATGTCCAAGGTATTTGATTTTGGTGGACTATATCATCTTCAATTTATGCATCTCTAGTTCGTTTAAGTAAAAATGGGTGAGATGTGCTCAAAATATGATTTCAATAGTAAAACAACGGCTTTTATTGCATCACTTCGGTTAATTGTCGGATTGTTGAATAAGATCATATTAAGAAGATCATGAATAGGTTTTATCTAGTGCGATTAGTACTATGAGTCTCAAAACAGATGAGAGATTGACGATGCCAAAGTTAGATAAATATAAAGGAATTATTTTTGATCTCGATGGGACTCTGGTCAATTCTATGGTGGCACATGCTCATGCATGGCAACAAACTTGTGAGAAGTTCGGCATTCCCTACGACAAAGAATGGTTAGATCAACTTGGTGGAATGCCATCGAGAAAAGTCACGCAAGAGCTCCTAAAGCGTTACGACCTAACATTGGATGCCCAGGAAATCACCTCGGATAAAATCGCCAACTTCGAAGCCATTGAGCACAAAGGCGATGTTATCCCTGAAACTTATGCGCTCTTGCAGCAACAGTATCAATTGAAAAAAATTGGAATTGGCACTGGTGCGCAGGCAAAGCATGCGAGGGCGATTCTCAAGACGACGGACATCCCTTCAATGATACGCACAATAGTGACTTCGGATGACGTAGAAAATCATAAACCTAACCCAGATACTTTCTTGAAAGTCGCAAGGCAGCTAGAACTTGATCCGACGGATTGTGTGGTATTTGAAGATACGATCATTGGGCAACACGCTGCAACGGCTGCAGGTATGGATTGTTATATGGTCGAGGATGGGCGCATAACCCAGTTTGTTCCAGCTAGCTAAACAGAATTTAACGATACAAAAATAACTAGGAAAACAATGAAACAATATCTTATCGCACCTTCGATTCTTTCTGCTGATTTGGCTCGCCTTGGTGAGGACGTAGAACGTGTTCTCGCGGCTGGGGCTGATGTTATTCATTTTGATGTTATGGATAACCACTATGTACCCAACCTGACTTTTGGTGCGCCAGTATTAAAAGCACTACGAGATTTTGGAATTACAGCGCCGATTGACGTGCATTTAATGGCAAAGCCTGTTGATCAACTGGTGCCTCAATTTGCTGAAGCGGGTGCGACGATGATTACGTTTCATGTAGAAGCGTCAGAGCATGTTGACCGTACTTTACAGTTAATTAAAGAGCACGGGTGCCAAGCCGGAGTTGTATTAAACCCTGCAACGCCGTTGAGTCATCTTGATTACATCATAGATAAAGTTGACCTGATATTAGTGATGTCGGTGAACCCTGGCTTCGGCGGTCAATCTTTCATCCCAGCTACGCTTGATAAGCTACGTTCAATCCGATCACGCATTAATGAATCTGGGCGTGATATTCGCTTAGAAGTCGATGGCGGTGTGAAAGTTAACAACATAAAAGAGATTGCTGAAGCGGGTGCGGATATGTTTGTTGCTGGCTCGGCTATTTTTGATAGTGAAGATTATGGACAAGTCATCGGTTCAATGCGCTCGGAGTTGGCTCAATTGAATTAAGTTGTGTACCTATTGCCGTACAAAGGCTCGAAGTGTTCTGTGTATCAGGCTTCGGGCTTTTTTTTGTATCTAATGGATGTTGATTGAATGAAAAATTACGTGGAGTAAGCAGAGGTTTCGAGGCGTTGTTTGGTTGGTGTGCTCTTCAATTGGAGTTTAGATTGTTGTGTAATAAAACTACAGTTATTATTGACTTTGGTCACATAATGGCGCAAAATTGACCTCAGATCACACAACGATGAGAACACAGTATGAACGCTACAGTAATCACAAATGAAAACAACGCATCACTAGCAAAACCTTCAGTAATGAATGAAGTTCTATTTTTTGCTAAGTCTACCGTTATCATGGGTGCAATTATCCTACTTGTTGCTTCTGCTTGGGTTTAATTTCTTAAATAAACCTGCGTTAAGTGTGATCAGTGGTGGTGATTAGCCACTCACTGACACAAATTAATATCAGAAGCATTACATCCATTCTCTGTATCTTTTTTCTCACCTCTAAGCCATTCAGGCCGAATTTCTCGCTATCGATTGCCCCCTAAACTTCTTTACTTCTTCAAGCCAAGCGACGTATCAAACCGATGGTTCAAATACGATGTTTTAAGCTCGCCCAATACAAAGCCACCATCAATAGATACGCTAATGTAGGCGCAATATAACTCGTGCTCAGCGACATCTCATCAATCAAGCTCGCCTGTGCGAATGGCAAAATAACCCCTCCAATGGAACACATGATTAGAATCGCTGCCCCTTGTGAGCTTTGCTTACCGGACGCATGTAGCGCTTGTGCGTAAATGATAGGGTAGAGAGCTGAATTACATAGCCCGATGAAAAGCATTAAATAGCCTATCCAAACATGATTTTGATACATCGCAATGGCACTAATCAAAGCTGCAATTACGCAAGACAGTGAGAATAGATAATGTTTGTTTACTGTATTGCCGAACTTTGCGAATAGCACTCTGCCAACAAACATGAATACCCAATAAAGAGCGATGATCTGTGTTGCGGATACCAAACCAAGGCCGCCATATTGCTGATCGGCAAGGTACGTAATAGTAAAGGTTCCAAAACTGACCTCGACACCTATGTACAGCAAGAGTACCAACGCTAACTTCATAAATTGCTGATTTTTAATTAGAAGTGTTAACCCTCGCCAAAAGCCGGTCATCTGTTTTGGTTTGATATCTGGAAGCGTCATTTTGCTAAAAAATACCAACAAGCCGAAAAAGAACAGGGCGATGAGTAAGAACAGATACGACACTTGATGGGCGGTGTTGTCGACGTTAAAACTTGTCGCCACGAGGATCACTGCGGTAAGTACTAACGGGCCAAGCACAGTGCCAACGGAGTTCGATGCTGTCGCCACACTTTGACGTATAACGCTCTTATCAGGTGTCGAGAGTAGTGATACGTAAGGTGAACTCACAACTTGAATGGCCGATACTCCTGAAGCCATCAACAAGATACCAAGCAGGGTTGTAACCAGTTGTTCTCCTCGGACCAAATATGCCATCGTTAGGCAGCCGAAAAGGCACCACATCAAGCAGAACTTCAATGTACTTCTATAACCCACTTTCGCCATCACAAATGACGTTGGAAGCGAAACTGTTATTCGCGTTATAAAAAAGGCCATGGGGAAGAGCATCGCCATTTTATAATCGAGAGAGAAAGCTTCTTTGTAATAGGGAATGAGGGAGTTACTTGAAACGGTAATGAGTCCCCAGATAAAAAATATCAGAGACAGCAAAACCAGTGGGGCATCTTTTAACGGGAATACTTTCATAGTGATTCCTTATCAATAGCGATAAAAAAAGCAGAAGATGATCTTCTGCTTTTCGATTGAGACTTTACGGTGTATTGCCTATTCAGCCGTTAATCACGAACAAAATTGATGTGATGAACATGAATTTTGTATTTCTCAATAATCACTTTGGTCGCATGCATACTTTTGATTCGTTGCTCAGAATCTAAAGCCGCTGCCATTGCTGACTCGTTCTCGTAACTGTGTTGCATCATAAGCAGTAGGTTTTTATGGCTTTCAGTTTCAATCGCTTCAGGCTTATTCAGCGTTAACCCTTGGTTATTCGGGAATGTGCGAATAATAGGCGCGACTTCATTTTCCATGTATTGATAGAAGTCTTGCTTTTGTTCTTCAGTTAAATCAGCTTCAAAAAAAGCGGTGCGAAAAATAGTCATGGTCGTTTCCTTACAGTTCAAAGCCAGATTGGTTTGCGATAGATTTCAATGTTGCTTTCGCTTGTTTGATATCTTCGAACCAGTTGTCATTTTGAGCCCACATTTCAATCACTAATGGTGCGCTGTAATCAATTTCAGCAAGTGTTTTGAAAATAGCAGGGAAGTCGACTTGGCCTTCACCAATCACCAGATCTCTGAACTGACCTTTACAGGTTTCTGAAACTCGTAACGTGTCTTTAAGGTGAACTTGTACTAGGTGATCGCGGCTCAATTTTAGCTCGGTACACACGTCGTAGTTCCAACCAGAAATATTACCTACGTCTGGGTAAGCCATGAAGTAAGGTGATGGGATTTCACGCTTAAGTACTTCAAATTTGCTCAGAGAGTTAAGGTACGGGGTATCCATGATCTCCACACCTAACATGATGCCTGCACGCTCCGCCATTTTGGTGGCTTGTTGCATGCCTTCAATGAAGCGAGCGTGAGTTTCAGCGGATTGCGGCTCGTAATACACGTCGTAGCCCGCCATTTGAATACAACGAATACCCAGTTTGTATGCTAATGAAATCGCTTTCTCCATGATGATCAGCGATTCCGTGCGAATAGCTTCATCCATAGAACCAAATGGGAATTTACGGTGCGCGCTTAAACACATCGATTGGAAAGGCACTTGGTGCTTTTCACAAAGGCGACGAAGCTCGTAAATTTCTTCATCAGACCAATCCAAACGAGCGCGTCGCTCATCGGTCTCATCGACAGAAATTTCCACAAAGTCGAAGCCCGCTTCTTTCGCGTGAATCAGGCGCTCTTCCCAAGTAAGGGAAGTTGGCATCGCTTTTTCGTAAATACCTAATCTGAATTTGTTTTTAGAATCAAACATTCTTTTTCCTTAAAAGAGTTGTTGTTCTATACGCGTTGTAATGTCTTGAATTCTGCTAGCAATTTCTTCGTAGCCGAGTGCTTTCATTTTGGGCGTAAGCGACGAGACACTTACCGCGTATACAGGAGATTTGTTCTTGTCAAAAATAGGAACAGCAACACAAGAGATACCCGCTTCGTTCTCTTCATCATCAAGCGCATAACCACGCGCTTTGATTTTATCGAGAACATCAAAAAACTGAGACTTATCGAGAATCGTATTCTCAGTTAACGGCTTCATCGTGCTGACATTGCGTTGCCAGTAGGTTTCTCGAACGCTCTCTGAGCTGAATGCGAGGTAACATTTACCTGCAGCAGAGCAGTACATTGGTGAATGCAGCCCGACGTAGGTTCGAGTTCTAAAGGCAGAGTTAACGGGTTCGAACTTGTCTTTAAAAATGATGTTGTCAGCATCAAAAGAGAGAAAGTTAACCGTTTCATTCACATCGTCGAGCAGTTCAGATAGATATGGCTTAACCGTGCCAGTGACATCAGAGTTGATAGCAGCATGTCCTAGCTGAACCAACTTCATTGTTAAGCGATATTCTTTACCTGAACACATTTGAGCAACATAACCAGAGGCTTCAAACGTCGCTAAAATACGGTGGACAGAAGACTTGTTGAAGCCTGTCCCTTCAGACACTTTTTGTAGAGAAACTCCATTCGGGTAGTTCCCAAGGAATTCCAATACAGTCAGTGCTTTAGACAACGATTTAATTTGCTCACTCATATATGTGCTACCAGTGTTTACCTATTTCAGTATGGAAGTTTTCTGCGATGTCACGGCCATTGCTACCGGCTAATGCACGACCAGCAATAAATGACTTTGCAGACAGATTCTTAAACAAATGCAGATCGTCTGGCACAATACCACCAGTTATGGATAGTTCAATTCCAATATCCGATAATTTCTGCATTTTTATCAAATCTTCTTCGGTCCAGCTCACACCTGCGAGCTCAGCATCACGTGAGCGGTGATAAATTGCTTGTTTAATACCCATGTCGACCCATGCTCTTGCGTCGTCTAGAGTCCAGTGTCCATAGAGCTCAATTTGTACCTCGCCACCAAATTCGTCAGTCACTTTTTTGGCTGAACGTATTGTTTCGATATGAGCCGCTGCACTCACGGTTACCCAGTTGGCCCCCGCTTCCATTGCTAGACGCGTTAAAATAGCGCTGGCATCGGTGATTTTCATATCACACACAATGATGTGGCTTGGGTATTTTTCTCGTAGGATTCTTACGCTATCTACGCCGTGGGCGAAGGCTAAAATCGTCCCGATTTCAATCACATCTAACTTATCTGCAACATGCTCTATTGAGGCTAATGCAGTGTCGATATCATTGGCATCAAGTGCCATTTGTAATAAGGGCTTAGACATTCATTTCATCCTCAAATTGTTTGAACAACTGCACCAGTCTTTGATAGTGCTTATATTTTGTTTGGTATAGGTCGTAATGTTCAGGATTTGGTTCAACACGTGATGCAGAATTGGTAATGGCTTGCGTGCATTCTTCTAGTGATGTGAATTCGCCTGCTCCCACCATCGCCATCATGGCTGCGCCTAATGAGCCCGTTTCATCAACGTCTGATATTTCAACCGTCATACCGGTTAGGTCAGCCAGCATTTGCATCCATACAGGACTAGACGCAGGGCCGCCGGTCACTTTCAATACGTTTGCTTTCGGAAAACGCTGGCGCATACGTTCAAGATGTATGTTGTGACAGAACAAAATACCTTCCCAAATCGCTTGAATCAGGTGACCTTTTGTATGGTGCGATTGCAGCCCGTAGAAGCCTGACTTCAAGCCGAGACCTTGGTTAGAACCGTAAAGAAATGGCACGAAATAGAGGCTGCTTGATGCCGTGTCTAATGCTTCAACTAATGCTTGGTTTTGCTGGTGGTCGAGTTGACCATTGTCACCAAGGTAATCGGCGAACCATTCGTAATTGCCCGCTGAGGTAGGGCTTGCTTCATGAATGATGTATTCACCATCGACAGCGTAATGGCCATAGACAAAGTTGTGCGTCTCTTGAGTGACTTGCTTTGAGATACCAGACGTGACCGCCCAAGTACCCATTACGTAATTCAGAGTGTCTTCAGAAGAGTTGATTCCAGAACAAATCGCGGTTGATACCACATCAAACAACCCGCCAAATACAGGAGTTCCAAGTGCAAGACCTGTCTCTGTTGCGACTGCCGCGGTGATTTTTCCTGCTTGTTGCTGAGGTTTCACAACCGGAGGGAGCGCATCCCAAACTTCTTCGATACCAAATGTTTTTAAAAGGGCTTTGTCATACTCACCAGTGATGGAGTTGAAAAAGTTACTTTCTGAAATATTGGTTAGTTCCGCGGCCACTTCGCCCGTTAGACGATAGCGAAGATAGTCGTGAGACATCATCACTGCGCCAATGTTGTTATAGCGTTCTGCATCGTTGTCTTTGATCCAACGAATGATAGAAACCGGGTGACCTGTCCAAAGTGTTTGCAGTGTGGTTGGGTAGATCTCTTGTGCTTTGCCTTGTTCGAGCCACTCTTTAACAATAGGTAGCGAACGCGAGTCTGAAGACATAATGCCATGACCAAGGTTTTGTCCCGTTTTATCAAGCAGATAAACGCCTTTGCCTTGGGCTGAAATACTTAAGCCTTTGATGTCTAATGGATCGACTTTTGTGGTATCTAGAAGCTGTTTAATGACGTCGACCGCGTTTCCCCATAAGGCATCAAGATCGCGTTCTACCCAGCCTTGCTTCTCGTTAATGACGCTCGCCGATACGCGAGCAAGGCCTTGTTGCTCACCTTTTTCGTTAAACAACGCGGCTTTCATAAAAGTGCCGCCAGAATCAATTCCAATGTAGTAATTCATTACTTGGCTTCCAGTAAATCGTTGTGAATCTTCACCACCAGTTTTCTTACTGGTTGGCTGTCATCATTTTCAATATTGGTGATGTGCACGATATTTGGCGTGAACAAATAAAATTGATTGCGTTTTGCATGGATGAAGCTCAGTTCAATTCCCGGATATTCGTAGAATTGAAGATCACGTTCTTGGTTATAAGGCTGCGCGTTGCTGTGTTCGCCTGTATCGATTGCCCAAGCCATCACCTCAGAACCTTCCAGAATGATCTGCAGATCAGAATGGTATTTATGGACTTCAGGTTGGAAGTTACCTAGTGGCTCTTTGTCATATTCCAGTACAACAAACCATGCCTGTTTTGAATCAAAACCTGGCAGTTCATGGCGACCTAGAGCGAGTTGTTCTTTGTCGATGCTGTTCAAGTACTCAAGCACGTTTTGAATAACGACAGGATACGATTTACTGATTTGAGTAAGTTGAGTATTTCCGACTAACATAAAATTCTCTTATAAAATAAACGGCTATCAAGAAACGAGCAGGGTTAGGTAAATAAGCGGTGTAAGAGTTCAGCGAGCCCTGTCTCATCATCGTTATTTTTTTGTGTGATCAGGTTCGCAGCACCCTTTACCGTGTCGTCGGCATTTTGCATCGCGACGCCGAGCCCAACGACCTTAAGCATTGAGATATCGTTATGGTTGTCTCCTACGGCGATGCACTCATCTAGATCGATCCCTAGAGGTTCGATGTAGCGAGTCAACGCATTACCTTTGCTGTTTCCCGTTGCGGCGAAATCGACCCGGTCAATCCAAGACCGTTCGCCATTGAAGTTCTCTTTTACGAAAGGAACCTCGGCAAACGTGTTTACTTCGCCTTCCACAACAAATTTCCACACATAGTCAGAGCTTTGAGCCTCATACTGGAAATCGTCGACTTTTTGAATATTGGGGCGTTGGCTTTCCGGGAAGGTTTGAGACCACGTCAACAGGGCTTCCATGTATTCAATTGGACGAGCTCTTGAATAGAGCATGGCATCACGAACGTACATCACCATCTTTAAGTTATGTGCTTGAGAAAGCGTAATAAATTCGGCTGCGATGGCCTTGTCTATGGCGTTTTCTTGAATGACAGTATCGTTCTGATAATCAAAGATGTAAGTGCCGTTGCAACAAATTATTGGGGTCGATAAGCCAAGCTGGTTGTAATAAGGCTTCGCCGCAACATGGTGGCGCCCGGTAACGATAACCACATGAGTGTGCTGAGCGATCTGTTTGATCGTCTCGACTAACTCTTGGCTAATCGTGTGCTGTGAATTAAGAACGGTACCATCGAGATCGAGTGCCAATAGCTTGTGCTTAGATGACTGATGCGTAAACAGCTGATCCATGTGTGAAACCTTACTTCTGTCCGTAGTATGAGTTCTTACCGTGCTTACGGTTGTAGTGCTTATCGAGCAGTTCTGGTTGAATAGCGACTTCTGGGCTGATTGAGCGAGTGGCGGTTGCCATAGCTGCAATCTCTTCCATTACTACCGCGTTGTGCACTGCGTCTGAACCATCTTTGCCCCATGTGAATGGCGCATGGCCCGCGATGATCACGCCTGGCATTGCTTGTGGGTCGATATCACGTTGGTTGAATTCTTCAATGATCACTAAGCCCGTATTTTTCTCGTACTCAGACTCAATTTCAGATTTAGTGAGTAATCGAGTACAAGGGACATCGCCGTAGAAGTAATCGGCGTGTGTTGTGCCTAGTGCTGGAATATCTCGGCCTGCTTGTGCCCAAATGGTCGCGTTGCGAGAGTGCGTATGAACAATGCCGCCAATGTTTGGGAAGGCTTTGTAAAGCTCAACGTGGGTTGCTGTGTCACTTGAAGGGTTTAGCTTGCCTTCAATACGGTTGCCTTCTAAATCCAGTACCACAATGTCGTCTGCCGTCATTACATCGTATTCCACACCAGATGGTTTGATGGCAATAACGCCGCGTTCGCGGTCAATCTCAGAGACATTGCCCCATGTGAAAGTAACTAAGCCATATTTAGGAAGTTGTAAGTTTGCTGCGAACACTCGTTCTTTTAATTCTTGATACGCGTTTGGTTCTTGAGACATGGTATTTGCCTATGTTGTATTGAGTTGAAGTACGAGTTGATTGCCTAGCTAAATTCTTAGCCAAAAACGCGCTAGGCAATCGCACTCAATCGCGTTACTTAGTGGCTAGCTTGATCTTGTTGATCATGACATCGCCATTTTTCTCGATGTAAGCGCTCCATACTGGCTGAATTGCTTGTTGGAAAGCTGCGCCATCAACATCACGGTTTACTTGCATACCGTTCGCTTCTAGCTGAGCAATCATCTTGTCTTCTTTCTGGATGCTTAGCTCTCGCTGCATTGCCACGGCTTCAGCAGAAACCTCTTCGATGATTTTTTGCTCTTCCTCAGTTAGCTTGTCGAACTTACGTAGGTTCATAGTAAGAACCAGTGGCGAGTATGCGTGTTGTGTAAGGCTTAGGTATTTTTGTACTTCATCAAATTTGAAAGACAGCGTTACAGAAATTGGGTGGTCTTGAGAGTCAACAACGCCTGTTTCAAGTGCAGTATAAAGTTCAGATACTGGAAGTTGCTGCGGGTTAGCCCCTAGTTCATTGAACATGTCATTCAGTGCTTTCGAGCCGTTAACACGCATTTGTAGGCCTTTTACATCTGAAGGTAGACGAATCGGCTTCTCGTTGTTGGTCATGTTGCGGTAACCATTTTCTGGGAAACCAAGGCCTTTAAGACCGAATTTCTCGAAGTTCGCTAGCACTTCTTTACCCGGTTCGCCGTCTAGTACTTTGTAGGCTGTTTGACGATCTGGAAACATGAATGGGAGTGTGAATGCTGCTGATTCAGGCATTAGACCGTTGTAGTTGTTTAGGCCAACCATCGCTAAATCAACGATGCCAGCGCGTGAGCCATCGATCATTTGCTTATCACTGCCCAGTTGACCTTGTGGGTATACGTTTACTTTGATTTCGCCGTTTGAACGAGCTTCTACTTCTTTCTTAAAGAACAAAGATAGGTCTTGTTGCAAATCTGACTCTGGTGCAGCGTGCGCCAGTTTTAGAGTGGTTGTTGCAAGCGCGTTTGAGCTCAATGCAATCGTTGAAGCAAGTAACGTAAGTTTTAGTAGGGATTTCATTATTATTTTCTCCGTCGAGGATTAACCAATGACAAACGACATTGGCACAGTGATAATGCTTGGGAAGATGACAAACAGTGTGAGCAGAGCCATGTACGCAGCGATGAATGGCAATACACCTTTCACAGCCGTTGACATAGGAACTCTAGCTACACCACACACTACGTTCAGTACGGTGCCTACAGGAGGCGTAATCAGACCAATTGAACAGTTAATAACGAACAAGAGTCCGAAGTACGTTGGGTCAATCCCAGCCATCTTGATGACAGGCATTAATAGAGGTACAAGAATCAGAATTGTTGGGCTCAAGTCCATAACCATGCCAACACACAGCACAAGCAACATAATCACTGCCATGAGTAGACGAGGGCTATCCACTAGTGGACCTAACATTTCTGCGAGTTGTTGAGGAAGTTGAGCAACAGTAATTAGCCAAGCTGCAACCATTGCACAACCTACTAAGAACATTACCATTGCGGTCGAACGACCTGCGTTCAGTACGATGTGATAGAACTTCTTAATGGTGAGTTCTTTGTACACAAACGTAGAGATAAAGATTGCGTATGCCGCCGCAACGACTGCCGCTTCTGTTGGGGTGAAAATACCAAAGCGAATACCAACAATGATGATGACTGGCAGCATCAATGCCCAAACACCATCTTTCAGTGCTGCGCGCTTTTCTGCTTTTGTCGCTTTTTCTGAGGTCGCTAGATTTTCTCTACGAACCGTCCAACGCCAAACAAACATCAATGTCATACCCATCAACAGGCCTGGAACAATGCCGCCTAGGAATAGGTTTTTAATTGAGATACCGCCAGCAACACCAACCAAAATCAAAGGTATTGAAGGTGGGATAACAGGTGCGATGATACCGCCGGATGCCAATAGACCCATTGAAGGTGCTTCTGGGTATTTCGCTGCTTTCATCATTGGGTAAAGAATACTTACCAAGGCTGCGGCATCTGCTACAGCGGAACCTGAAAGGCCAGCAAGTAATACCGACGTCATGATTGCGACGTAACCTAAACCACCTTGACGATGCCCAACGTAAGTGGTCGCTAAGCGGACAATACGCTGTGACAAACCACCCGATGCCATTACTTCTCCTGCAATAAGGAAGAATGGGATGGCAAGCAAAGTAAAGCTGTCGACACCATTAATTAAAGACTGCGCAAGAATGTCTGCACTAAAGAAGTCCATATGAAGCATCAACGCCATTGAAGACAACAACAGTGCAAATGCGACAGGAAGACCAAGTAAGATTGAGACAATCAATACCGATAAGAAAATGGCTAACGTCATTATTCTTTCTCCTCTTCTAAGCTATCTAGCTGCCAGTCTGGTTTGAAGATTCGTACAAAGGCAATCACACCCATTAACGCGCCTGATACCACGCCAGCTAAGTAAAATAATGCTGAAGGAAGCCCTGTTAGTTGAGAAATATCTGACCAGTTGGACATCATTTGACGGTATGAACCAACGTAAAGCATGCCAACTGATATCAATACAATTACCCAACAAATTCGTCTTAGTACGGGTACTGCTTTAGGGAATAGTCGTTCAGAGAATTCCGAAACCGCGAGGTGCTCACCTCGGCGCAGCACAACGGCTGCACCAAGCATGACAATCCATACAAGACCAAGGCGAGATAGTTCTACAGAGGGACGAAGACCAGAAGAAAAGCCGTAGCGTAAAACTACGTTTGTAAATACGAGAATAATCATACAAGTCAGAATGACCGCCATGATGACATCGATACTTTTCCAAATACTCTTAAATACACTTTGCATAAAGCTTTCCCTACCTTTGGCAAATTACAGAGATGTAATCTGTTCCCAAATTCCATCATTGATTTCAATGCCGCCAGCTGCTTCGTGTTTCTTGATGAAGTTTTCAATTTCAGAACCAGCAATCATCACTGAGCCAGTTTCTGCAGGCTCTGATTCAAGTACGTAGTCACGAATGCGCTTCATCTCTTGTGCGTAAGTGCTTTGGTCCATTGTCTTGCTTAGGTCGATAGCGATAAGGAATTGAGATACACCAAACTCACCACCCATATCTTCAGTTAGTGCGGGTACTGAGTGGCCGCCAGTGATGGCAGTTAGCATCATGTCTAGCACGATTGCCATTGATGAACCTTTCCAAAAGCCCATTGGAAGTAGACGTTTATTTTCCCAAAGTACATGTGGGTCTTTGGTTAGTTCGCCGTTATCATCGAAGCCGCCGACGACAGGCAGTTCTTTGTCAGCAAGGACGAAATTTTGAAGTTGGCCGTAAGAGAATTGAGTCATTGAGCAATCAACAACAACAGGTGGATCGCCAGCTACTGCCATGATTAGAGGGTTTGAACCGACACGGTGATCTTTACCACCCCATGCTGGCATTACTGCTATTGAGTTTGTCGATGCAATCCCTGCGAAACCTTCACGAGCCATTTTTAATACGTAAGCTCCGCCACGCATCCAGTGGTTCGAATTACGCATACCGACCATGCCGATACCGTAGTCACGTGCTAATTCCATTGCACGTTCTGCACAGATAAGACCATTAAGAACGCCAGGTCCGTAGTTACAATCCCATTGCTCTAGTGCTCCCATGCTGTTAACACATTCTGGCTCGGCATTTAATTTGATTTGACCTTTATCTACTTGGTCAATGAATACCGGAAAACGGTTGATGCCATGTGAGTAAGTGCCTTCGTTTGCCATTTCAACAAAACCTGCAGCAAGCTTGCTTGCCATCTCTGGTTTCATGTCTCTAGCCAAAAGGATTCGTTCATATTCTTGTTGTAGTTTCTCTGTAGATACTAAAGGCATCAGTGCTCTCCGATAAGTTAAATTCCATAATGCGGAATCAATTATTGTTGTTATTCCGAAAATATTCTGTGAGCAAAGTTGCGAAATATTTCCTTATTAAGTTTTTCTCTGATAACTGTTAACTGGTTAAAAAGTGAAACAAAAAGATTTCATGATTCCGTAATGCGAAACAAAAAGCGTGTTCAGGATCTGGTTTCTAAGACTAAATCTAATGAAATTCGATAAGTTCGGCGGAATAAACTTGTCAAATTATGGAATTCGAGCAAACAGTAACTTTACTGAATATAAAATAGTGGCGTTGAAATCTGAGCGAAGGGTCAAATTTAGAGAGGGAAATCCGTACAGTTGAGCAGTCTTCTATATAGTGGTTTTGTTGTTTTGGAATTATTTCTTGGTCGATATTCGTTAAGCATTGGAGCTTACTTCTATGAAAATTGTTATTGCACCAGACTCGTTTAAAGAATCTTTATCGGCTGTATCGGTGGCGGCGTGTATTGAAAAGGGCTTTCGTGAAATCTTCCCTGACGCTGACTATGTGATCTTACCTTTGGCCGATGGCGGTGAAGGTACGGTAGATGTATTACTGCAAGGCTTAGCAGGGCAAAAGCGAACACATCAAGTCGAAGGGCCGTTAGGGCAACAAGTTAATGCTGAATGGGCGATGCTTGAGTCATCCAATAGCAACCCGAACAAAACGGCACTGGTTGAAATTGCTGCTGCATCGGGTTTGGACTTGTTGAAACCAGAGCAGCGTGATCCATTGATTGCTTCTTCATTCGGAACGGGGCAATTGATTTTGGAGGCGATAGAGCAGGGCGCTCAAACGATTATTCTTGGATTGGGTGGCAGTGCAACTAATGATGGCGGTGCAGGTATTGTTCAAGCATTAGGTGGACGCTTGTTAGTTAGTAAAGGGCAAGATGGCAAAGGGCAAGATAGTACTGGACAAGAGCTTGGCCGAGGTGGTGCTGCACTTGCAGAATTAGCATCAATAGATCTTACAGGTTTGGATTCGCGCTATGCAGATGTCGAGTTGATTGTGGCATGCGATGTTGATAATCCATTGTGTGGCGATAACGGTGCCAGCCATGTATTTGGTCCGCAAAAAGGAGCGACACCTGAACAAGTCTTAATGCTTGATAAGGCGCTTGCGAATTTTGCTCAAGTCGCAGAAACGCAAGGTTGTGTAGACGGCGGTGAATCCGTTCAAAAGCGTATGGGTTATGGTGCGGCTGGTGGCTCGCCGATGGGACTTGGTTTGCTATTCAACATGCAAATTAAACCCGGTATCGAGATGGTACTGGACGTTTTGCAAGCCGATGATGTGTTGAAAGGTGCCGACCTTGTGATTACCGGTGAAGGGCAGATGGACAATCAAACTCTGCAAGGAAAAACACCTTATGGCATTGCCAAACGTGCGAGCTTACAGGGCATTCCAACCATAGGAATTGCCGGATCTTTAGGCACCGAAGTAGAAGCGCTTTACGGCGAAATGAGCAGCTTGTTTGGAACTGTAAGATCGCCACAAACTTTAGAAAAAGTATTACAAGAGGCGGAGCTTAACTTAACAAGAACGGCAAGAAATATCGCAGCGACTTTACGGTTAGGTCACAAAATATCTCAAAAATAGTGGCTTCTACGAGGTAGGCTGCGCCTAGCTTTGGTTTTCTTCGTGTTGTAAGTTCATGATTATTATATTGTAAATATTATTGTCAATATTGAATGATTATGATTTAGATCATTAATTTGATAGGTTTTATCCATGATAACGATAAATACAAACGATTATATTTTACTTTAGCCCAGGCGTATTCTATATCCTTAATTACTGCGTGGTTTTGTGTGATGAATAGCCACCATTCAGAAGTAAAGATGCAACAAAGATGGTGCATCTAAAAGGTAATAAGGAATAGATGATGAGTAAAAAATTAACTACAGCTGCGGGTTGTCCTGTTGCTCATAACCAGAATGTTCAAACGGCGGGCAAACGTGGTCCACAACTTCTTCAAGACGTTTGGTTTTTGGAGAAATTGGCCCATTTTGATCGTGAAGTGATTCCAGAGCGTCGTATGCACGCGAAAGGCTCAGGTGCTTACGGCACATTTACCGTTACACACGACATCACAAAATACACCAAGGCAAAATTGTTCTCTGAAATAGGTAAAAAAACCGACTTGTTTGCACGTTTCACAACAGTTGCGGGTGAGCGCGGTGCTGCCGATGCTGAACGTGATATTCGTGGCTTTGCATTGAAGTTTTATACTGAAGAAGGCAACTGGGATATGGTGGGCAACAACACGCCAGTATTCTTCCTTCGTGATCCTCTTAAGTTCCCTGACTTAAACCACGCGGTGAAACGTGACCCACGCACCAACATGCGTAGCGCGAAAAACAACTGGGATTTCTGGACTTCTTTGCCGGAAGCTCTGCACCAAATTACTATCGTAATGAGTGACCGTGGTATCCCTGCGACTTATCGTCACATGCACGGCTTTGGTAGCCACACGTTCAGCTTCATCAACGCTGATAACGAACGTTTCTGGGTGAAATTCCACTTCAAATCTCAGCAAGGTATTAAGAACCTTTCTGATGCAGAAGCGGCACAAGTGATCGGTGATGATCGCGAAAGCCACCAACGTGATTTGCTAGACAGCATCGATAACCAAGATTTCCCGAAATGGACGTTGAAAGTACAAGTGATGCCAGAAGCGGATGCAGCGAAGGTTCCATACAACCCGTTCGATTTGACTAAGATCTGGCCTCATGCAGATTACCCGTTGATCGAAGTGGGCGAATTTGAGCTAAATCGTAACCCGCAAAACTTCTTCGCAGAAGTAGAGCAGTCAGCATTCAACCCAGCGAACGTAGTTCCAGGTATCAGCTTCTCGCCAGACAAGATGCTGCAAGGTCGTCTGTTTGCTTACGGTGATGCACAACGTTACCGTTTGGGTGTAAACCATCAGCACATTCCAGTGAATGCGCCTCGTTGCCCAGTACACAGCTACCACCGTGATGGCGCGATGCGTGTCGATGGTAACTTCGGTGGCACATTAGGTTATGAGCCAAACAACGAAGGTCAATGGGCTGAGCAACCAGACTTTGCAGAGCCAGCATTGAACTTGGATGGTGCTGCAGCGCACTGGGATCACCGCGAAGATGAAGATTACTTCTCACAACCGGGAGACCTATTCCGTCTGATGACACCAGAAAAACAAGCGATTCTGTTTGATAACACAGCTCGTAACCTAGGCGGCGTGCCTAAAGAGATTCAACTGCGTCACCTAAGACACTGTTACAAAGCCGACCCTGCATACGGCGAAGGCATTGGTAAACTGCTTGAAATCGATGTAAGCGAGTTTAATTCGTAATCGATAATGTAATTGGTTAATCAATAGGCCGTTGAATGATGCACTCACGGCCTTTTTTGATCCTATGGCTTAATAAGCTATTGAATCTTAGTTGATATTTAATGATAGCTTTTGCCTATTAAGTTAATAAACTCAGCCCATTATCTTTGTAAGAGTGATCGAATTATTCTACGACCATCAGTTTATAAAGTAGAAGAGTTTGAGATGAATAAGAGCGCATTAATCGTTGAAGGTGGAGCAATGAGAGGCATTTTTGCTGCCGGAGTTTTAGACGCCTTTATGCAAGACGATTTCCGTCCTTATGACTTTGCCATCGGCGTATCTGCAGGTGTGTCGAATCTGGTTGGCTACTTATCTCATGCACCAAAACGCAGTTATGATGTGATCACCACGATGGCGACGGATAAGACCTTCTTTAACCCTGCTCGCTTTGCCAAGGGCGGTAACTTAGTGGACGTTAAGTGGTTATGGAACGAATCCAATCAACGTTATCCGCTGGACTGTGGCGAGCTATTTTCAAGTATCCCACTCATTGCTGCTGTCACAAATGTCGATACGGGCAGTGCAGACTACTACCATATTAAGCCAGAAAACCTTTCTAATGTTGTTGAAGCAACAACGGCTTTACCTATCGCTTACCGTGAAACTCCGTGTTTCTCTGGTGGCTGTTATACCGATGGCGGTGTAGCCGATTCGATTCCGGTTCGTGAAGCATATCGCCGTGGCGCACGCGATATTACCGTGATTCTGTCTCACCCATTGAGCTACCGAATGAAGCCTCAAAAGCACCAATGGATGTTGAAGAAACTATTAAAGAAATTCCCAAATATTGCTGAATCGATGGCGGTGCGTGCTGAAAACTACAACCAGTCTCTGGAGTTCATTCGTAACCCACCCAAAGATGCGACTATTAAAGTGATAGCGCCACCTGAAGCCTTCGCGGTTAAGCGTTTAACTATGGATCAAAGTACTCTTAATACAGGTTACGAGATGGGCGTCAAAGCCGGTGAAGAGCACCTTGCTATTAGAAAAGGCGTTTATGGTTTAGACACTGAAGATTGTCATTTCTGCGTCTAGGAACGGTTTTAGAATACTGAATAAACGACGAAGCCACGCTGTTCACTTCAGAATAGCGTGGCTTTGTATCTGTAGACCTAGTTTGTTTTTAACTCAGCCTGCTGTTAACTCAATCTGTTATTAAACGAGTTCGTTGCCGCTGGTGTTGCCAGCAAAGAAAGCATCAACACTGGTGAGTGTTGTGTTCGCGATATTGAACAGAGCATCTTTGGTTAAAAAAGCTTGGTGACCTGTGAACAGCACGTTGTGACAAGCAGATAGACGGCGGAACACATCATCGACAATCACGTCATTTGATTTGTCTTGGAAGAACAGCTCTTTCTCGTTGTCATACACATCAAGACCAAGTGCGCCAATCTTACTCTGTTTAAGCGCTTCGATAGCAGCTGTGGAATCCAGTAGTTCACCACGGCTGGTGTTGACAATCATCACGCCGTCTTTCATCTTCTCAAACGCAGTCGCATCTAATAGGTGGTAGTTCTCTTTACTCATTGGGCAGTGTAGAGAAATCACATCAGACTCTTGGTAAAGTTCGTCGAGTTTAACGTATTTAGCGCCTAACTCAACAGCTAACGGGTTTGGATATGGGTCGTAGCATAGGATATTCATGCCTAAACCTTTCAGAATTCGCATCGTCGCCAGGCCAATCTTACCCGAGCCAATCACACCGACCGTTTTACCGTGGAAGTTAAAGCCTACCAAGCCTTCAAGAGAGAAGTTCGCATCACGAGTACGTTGGTATGCCTTGTGTAGTTTACGGTTCAAACACATCATCATGCCGACTGTGTGTTCTGCTACTGATTCTGGTGAGTAAGCCGGAACGCGAACCACTTGCAGCCCAAACTCTTTGGCTGCGTCTAGGTCTACTTTATCAAAGCCCGCACAGCGCATCGCGATCAGCTTGGTGCCGCCTTGAGCAAGAATCTCTAACACGTCTCGCGATAGGTCGTCGTTTACAAACGCACAAACCACTTCGTTGTCGTACGCCATTTTTGCTGTTGTTGTGGTGAGTCGAAAATCGTGAAAATGAAACTCAGCGTTGAGTTCGCCTTTTGCCAGTTCGAATGATTTTTCGTCGTATGATTTTGAGCTAAAAAAAGCAATGTTGAGCATGGCTTCCTCTCTTACCTAAAATATAAATAACCCACTAATTCATTCTCTGAAACGGGATTAAAACTAATAACTCTATTCAGTGTGCTAGAGTTTTTTTCTCTTGTCTATCACCATTAGTCATTGTAATTGCTATGGTTATTTGATCTTTTGTCTTCACTTATTGAACATTAAAAATCACATTACGAGGTTGCTTGCTTATAAGTTCATCAATATTGAATGAATATTACTTTCGGGTGTGGAACGTTGAATTTTCCAGTGTGACGGAATACGTAAATGACTCATATAAAACCTCTTCTCTAACTGTTCTTTGAAAGTTGTGCTTCTGTCTAACGAGTGGCGGTTGTTATTTACCAGTAGTTCTCACTGCTGAATTGACCGGGTTTTCTGCGTAAGTGCTTTTCGAAACCTAAGCTAGTTAGCGCTTCGCTTGTGTCACGAACCATTTGCGGATTGCCGCAAAGGTAGAAAAAACTGCGGGTTTGATTGAAAGCGACAGACGCGGCTTGCTCGAGGTCGCCTCCAAGTAACAAATTTGGGATTCGTCCGCGCAAAGTTCCGGTAACTGATTCTCTAGAAATAATTGGCACATATTTAAGTCTCCCTTGAAAGTGATTAACGAGTTGAGTGATACGATCTCGATAAGTCAGGTCTTGCTCTGTTCTTACAGCATGCACTAGAACCAGATTCTTGAATGAAGAGGCTTTGTCTGAAGCCAACTCATTTTGCTGTATCTGCATGCTCTCAAGTATTGAGATAAATGGGCCTACCGCGGTTCCGGTTGAAAGCATCCATAGATCGTCGGCGATCTCTGGGATCTCATCTAATGTCATAAAGCCACTTGGGTCTTTCCCGACAAAGATGTCATCACCAGCTTGCAATTCGTGAAGTTGAGGCGAGAGCTGACCGTTCTGATCCTTAATAATCAAAAACTCTAGATGCTGATGTCCTTGCTCATGCTCTGGTGCATTCACCATAGAATAAGCGCGTCTCACAAACTCACCTTCGTTATTGAGCAAGCCAAGCTTAGTAAACTGACCTGCCTGATAAGAAGAGACAGGTGCACTAACCTGGAGTGAGAACAATTGATCTGTCCATTCTGTTTTGTTTAGGACTTTGCCTGTAACTAAACCATGAGGAATATCTGTCATATCATCCACCTTTAAGAAGAGAAGTTATCTCATTAAGGATACTCAACTATCTTACTTTTTGGAGTTGCATGTACCATGCCAATAATGAGAATGCTTATCAGTACTAATTCTTTAGTGGGATATAGGTTTGATTGAGTCAGAAAGACTAGATTATTTTGGTGTCCAAAAGACTCTATTGTGTTTTTTTTGTTTCTATTAGCGTTCTGAGAGTTAAGTGAGCCATGTCCGAGATCTGTTGAGTGGTTCGACCCTTAGGATATTCCACCAATAACTAAAGAGAATAATTTGTAGATGCGTATAATGGCGGCTTTCGATCTCAATATAGCCGTGTTTTATGCTTGATAATCTTCGTATGGCCTTGAACGTGTTGTTCGTGACCATCAATACTGCAATGACTGCGTTTACCGTAAGCTTCTTTGGCCTCATTAAACTAATTCTTCCAATCCCTGTTGTGCAGAAGTCATGTACTCGTCTCGCTAACTTCACATTCTGGTGTTGGGCTTCTCTTAATTTATGGATGTTGAACGCCAATAACGATATCGAATGGCAAGTGGAAGGGGGGGAAGATATTTCGACCAAGCAGTGGTATTTGATGATGTCTAACCACCTAAGCTGGGCAGATATTGTGATTTTGTCTTCAATCCTAAAAGACAAAATGCCGATGACGAAGTACTTCTTGAAACATGAATTGTTGTACGTACCATTTGTTGGCTTGGCCTGCTGGGGCTTAGATATGCCATTCATGAGACGCCACTCTCGTGAGTTCCTATTACGCAACCCAGAACGCCGTAATGATGATTTTAATGCAATCAATAAAGCGTGTACTAAGTTCAAATTAGCACCGACAACATTGGTTAATTTTGTTGAAGGGACTCGTGCAAACCACGAGAAACTGGCGTCAGCAAAGACCCCTTATCGCCACTTATTGAAGCCGAAAACCGGGGGCGTGGCGTTTGCTTTATCTGCAATGGGCCCAATCTTAGATGGCATCGTGGATGTGACGCTAGCTTACCCTGAAAACCAAACCTCTCCGTTTGAAGATATGCTGAAGGGCAAAATGACGAAGGTCGTTGTGCGTATTAAATTGCATCCAATGGATGAGAACGTGAATGGTAATTACTTTGAAGACAAGGCATTTAAACGTCGCTTCCACAATTGGTTGAACAACACGTGGAAAGAGAAAGACGCCTACCTTGATACGGTCTATGGGGTTGAGAAGCCTTCTGAGGTAGAGACAGTTGATGAGGCTGATAAGCTTTATAAGAAACAAGAACAGTAAGCTGAAACTGAATCGATATTATTAAGAAAGCCGATAGCTCATTGAACTATCGGCTTTTTTATTAATTTGACTTTCTTAATATTCAAACCATTAAGTTAGTACTTACTATGGCTTAACCGCCTGGTAAGCATCAATAATATGCTTTACTTGGCTAGGTTTACCTTGTTTCTCCTGGCCTTGGTGGATACGCAAGTAGTGCTGCAGTGTTTTGGCTTTGTACTGCTGAGATACTTTAATCTGCTCATCGCTGTTTGGAGTCCAGATCTTGTCACCGACGTTTGAAATCTCGCTTGCTGTTGAAGTATTTTCTCTTTCGCCTCGGTTATTACTGACCAATAAAATTTCGTAGTAGCGGCGATTCTCTTCAATCAACACTTCATCAATAAGACCAAATTTGAGCGATTGTAAGTGGCTTCTCAACTCGAATTGCTGATGCACAGGGCACAGCAAGAAATCGATCGCTTTGTCTGGGTGTTGGCGATGAATATCATCTACGAGCTTTTGAGTAAGATCGCCACCGACGCCCGCAATAATCACCAGGTGTTTGCCAGTATGTTTCTCAAGCGGGATAGCGGCGACATCCATGCAGTAGACTTGCCATTGGCTGGTAACCGTTTGTTGCTCTGAATTATCTTGGGGAAAGTAACGCGTTAGCTTGCCTTCCAGTTCATTCATCAGAGACGGGACAATATCGACAAAGTGAATGTGAGGCGCTTTGTTATCCGCCAACAGTTGGACACCCAAGAAACCGTGATCACAACAACAGTCCCAAATATGTTGGTAGTCATTGCTGACAAGGGAATGGAGAGTTTGCAGTCGGTTACTTAGCTTCATAAGGCTCGTGTCGTTAGAAATGAGGTATTGTCTTGTTGAACGCGCATTGTAATGACTTTCCATAAAAACAAAAGCACCTAGGGTATGAATCCTAGGTGCTTTGTTGTTATCGGTATCATACCAAACGGTGCGATATGAGTGCGTTAGCTATTGCCTATGATGCTTTAGCAACTGCCCTGATGTGGCCTTCCACTCGGTTCTTACCAAGTTGTTGCGCGATAAGTTTCGCTTGTTCCGCCAGCGCTAAAGCTGAGTCTGTTTCACCCTCTATTTGCGAGTATCCCACGCTAACCCCTAGCGATAAGGTGATATCTGGAGTGACGATGGTTTTCTCCGCGATTGCGACTCTGCACTGGTCTAGCTGGAATTTGGCATCTTTCACATCATTGGCTTTGAATAATACTGCGAACTCCTTTCCTCCAACACGAGCCAAGCAAAGTCCCTTTGGCTTGGGGAAGTAACTGCGTATCGATTCTGCAGTCAGCTTGATCATCTTGTCGCCCACCGCTTCACCGTAGGCTCGGTTTACGTGGTCGAAGTTATCGATATCAAGCAGAGCGACATAGGTATCGGGCTCGCTCACGTAGTTTTCGATGGCGATGCTGAAACTGCTCTTATTGTCTAACTGCGTCATCAGATCTTTGCTGCTCAATTGATGTTGAAGCAGTAAGTTAGACAAAGAGACTTCAGTGTAATCACGGATCATTCGTAGAATACTCTGGCTGATCGGTAAGTTTACGTTTACGTACAACACTGCGATCAACTGCTGACGAGAGTGCAAAGGAATACAGTAATGACGTTGGTGTATTTTGAGTTTACACGCCAGTGGATCGGCGTACTTACCACTTCGGTAAGCCATAGTGTCCGGTGTAAATCGCTCTGCAAGGGCTTTGTCACAATGTACCGTGGATTTGTTTCCGTGATAGTCGATGGTACTGAATGCGTGGTTCTCAAGCTGATAGAGACAGAATTGAATGCCTTTTTGGTAGGTGAAACTATCCAGTATGGATTTTAACTCTCGCTTAAAGCTTACAAGGTCATCGACTTTATTCAGTTGTGACAAGGACACGTTCAAACGATAAGCCAGATAGTTGGCACCAATCCACAATAGCAGGAGTGAGCCCAGTACTAAGCCCGTCAACGTAAATTGATGTGAGCTGGTTAAGATGTCATGGCGGTCAGTGCCCGCAATGAACACCCAATTTAAGCTGTTGTCTGCGTCAAATACCGATATTTTGAAGTTATCTTGATAGTAATATTCGTGCTTACCAACGGTTTCACCTTGTGAGAGTTGGTGGCTGATCCCTGCATGGAAGCTGATGGATTTAGAACCGATACGCTGTGGATCCGGGTGGAATACCAGTCGCTCTGTTGCTCTGTCTACAACAAATACATAGCCATTATTAAGCGTTTTTAAATCTCTTAAACCTTGCGTGGTATGCATTAAATCAAACTCAATCCATATTTCTTCGTTGAGCTTTTCTGCAGTGTGTTTAACGGCGAAAACCCATCGTCCATCGGCTTTTTGGTAAACGGAAGAGATGTAAAAATCTTCTACAACACCGTCTATTGAATGCCATTGTATTACGGCGATTTGTTCGCTCGAAAGTGGAAGGCCTCGAATGGAAATATAATTTTGAGATTGCGGTTTGTATCGAACGATATCTGAGAAATTGGGTGTTCTTTTTAGGATATTATCACTGATTTCGCGAAATTTTTTGTCATCAAAGCTGGATGCCTTAGGTAAGCCTAAACTGGTCTCAAGAAAGTAAAGCTTGCCGAAAACGGCTTCGATATTTGAGCGAATAGTGGAACTAGCGATACGAATATTTGATGATGATTGGTTAGTTGCTGTAGTTTCAACTTTCTCTAGTTGAGCGATAGCTAAATAAAGCATTCCTCCGGTTAGTAAGAGTATGTATGGTTTGAAAAGCCGAATAAGTGTTTTAGGTAAAGCCATGATATCCAAGACGTTATAGATTCATTTTTATAGTACGGCAATACTAAACAGTTTCATCCATCACATCAATGCAAATGATTCCATATAAAAGAATGATTTATGTGGTATTCAGCTAATAAAAAAACCAGCTATAAATATAACTGGCTTTTATGGTTTTTTGGCGTTTTATTAAGCTAGCTTAGCTTTTACTTCAATCAAATCAGTGTTATCTGGCGAGTAGTGCAAAATTGCCATCGAAGTCGGCGATAGCAGCATTTCACCTTCTGCATGACCTGGTTTTACATTTCGTAAGTTGGTATCACAAATGGTGACCCAGTTTTGGTCGCGATCAGTCGGTAACGAGAATCGAGCGGGTGCGTTGGTTTGGTTTATCAAATAAATCAATTCGTCACCGTCTTTGCCAATACCTAAGTGCAGCGCAACAGAGCTTAAACGATTCCAATCATCATGCTCCATGAGTGTGCCATCGACACGGCTCCAGAAGATGCGGTTCGAGTTGCGTTTTTCTCCGCTGAACGCCTTAATAAAAGGCACCATATATTGTTGACGTGCAGAGATCATTTCAGCTAACCAAGTCTTGAAATAAGTTTTTCGCTCAGAATCTTCCCAGTTAATCCAGCTAGTTACACTATCTTGACAGTAAGCGTTGTTGTTGCCTTTTTGAGTGTGAGATAACACATCAGCTGTCAGAATATGTGGAATGCCAAAGGCAAACAACAGACTCGCCATGAAGTTACGTTTCTGTTTTTCGCGTGTGGCGACAACCAATAGGTTTTCGGTTTCCCCTTCAACACCGTAGTTATCAGAGCGGTTATCACCGTGTCCATCTCGGTTGTTCTCGCCGTTATCTTCATTGTGCTTGTGTTTGTAAGAGACAAGATCTTGCATTGTGAAGCCGTCGTGATACGTGATGTAGTTTACGGTTAGTCTGTATGGCCAGTGTGCTGCGCTGTAGATATCGCGAGATCCCATTAAGCGCGTCGCAAACTCTTTTAGATAGCCTTGATCACCGCGCCAGAAGCTACGTGTGATATCACGCAGTTTGTCGTTACATTCATTCCAGCCTAGTGGAAAGTTACCTACTTGATAACCGTTAGGGCCAATATCCCACGGTTCTGCAATCAACTTAGTTTCTTTAAGTACAGGGTCTTGAGCTACGGCTTTAAAGAAAGCAGCCTCAGGGTTGTAGTTGTCACCTTCGCGCCCCAGTGTCGCTGCCAAGTCAAAACGGAAGCCGTCGACTTGGAATTCGCTTACCCAGTAACGAAGCGTATCCATGACTAGGTTGAGTGCTGGCTGGTGGGTAAGGTCGACGGTGTTTCCACAGCCAGTGAAGTTCGCGTAATGGCAGCCATGTTTAATGTAGTAGCGGCTATCGAGTGCTTTTAGGTTGAAGGTGGTTCCGCCTTCGCCACCTTCTGCTGTGTGGTTGTACACCACGTCTAGAATGACTTCGATGCCATTGCGGTGCAGTTCGCGAATCGCAGTCTTTAACTCGTTTACGGCATCTTTCTCTGCGTAGCGAGGGTCAGGCACCATAAACAAGTATGGGTTGTAACCCCAATAGTTCACTTTACCCATGTCTAATAGGTGTGGTTCATGCATGCATGCGGCAATGGGCAAAAGCTGTAGAGAGTTGATATTTTGCTGTTTGTAGAACGCAAGCATTTCAGGGCTCACTAACCCTAAGTAGCGTCCTTTAGTATTGGCAGCCACTTCTGGGTGCAGTTGAGATAGACCTTTTACATGCGTTTCAAAAAGAACGGTATCTTCGCGGCTAATGCGTGGCTTTTCTACATCTTGCCAATCGAAGGTGTCATCAACAACGACACATTTCGCCATAGCAAAGCTTTTTTCATTGGTATATGGCGTGACGTAATCGAGCGGTTCGCTTATTGCTTTGGCATACGGGTCTGAAAGCAGGATAGGGCCATTGTCCGTTTCGGCAATGAAGCCGTATTTTTGCCCCGCTTTAATACCATCAATAAAGACATATCTGATATCAGCGTATTCATTTTCCAATTTATAAGTGGTGAATTCGTCGTTCTCGTCAAAAAGAGCGAGTGAAAGAGATTTACAGTCAGGAGAATAAATAGAGAAGTTGCAGCCAGTGTTACCTAGCGTTGCGCCTAGCGGATAAGGGCGAGCGAGCGTTCTAGTCATTGCTTGATTTCTTGTTCGTTTATCGACATCAGTGAACTATAAGTAAAAAGCTTTGTCACAATAAGGTCAAGCAACTTCACAGATTAATTACGGTAAAAAAATAATTCATCGATGAAGTTCAAATTATATATTTGAGCTAGATCTCACTTATGTTGAATAATTAGATCTGTGTGCTGTCTACTCCTCCTATATTAAGTGATCTACCTCTTTAAAACACCATTCTGTATATTTTCTACTCCCTTCTCATCCCCCTTAATTTAGTTCAGGGCGGAGGAAGTCAAACTTGTCATCCCCTCTTAATATTGACCCCGTTGAAACGAATCAGGGGAAACCCTAAACCTCTCTATCTTACGACTACCATTACTGCCTTTGGTTGCCGCAAGAGAGCAAAAATATAAAAACCTAAAATAAATCGTCCTTAATGGAGTTGAGAATGAAAAAAGTAAGTTTGATTGCTGCTGCAGTGGCAACTACATTAGCTGCTGGCTCTGCGTTCGCTACCGAAGATAAAGTTCAACAGGGTTGGCAAGTGAATGGGTATGGTCACCTTTTATATAATGTGGGTGAATCTCTTGATACTAGTGAAACATGGGCTCATAGACGAGACTATCGTGCGGCGGGTGCTGCATTCTCTGGAAACCCAAACCAAGTTGAGTTTACGGTAAGTCGTGGGGATAACTATGACAACGGGTCATGGTCTAAGTATGTTTTAAAGACTGAATATGGTAACCACGAAGGAAGTGGCGGTAGAGGTTTCTATACATCTTCTGGTGGTAACGAAGGCCATCTTCAAACAGGCCAATTGGAATTTAAAGAAGCTTATGTAGAGTTAGGTGATCTTTCTTTCTTTAAAGAAGGTACGAGTATTTGGGCTGGTCAACGTTACCTTAATCGACAAGCTGGTATCATTACTAAAGAGTTTTGGAAGCAATCATCAGGTTTAGGTGGTGGTATTCAATACAATAATATGGGGTTAGCTATTGTTTCTGCAGACGCCGGCGATGGTTCTTGCTACAAAGACGGTAGCGGTACTTACAATTGTAAAGGTGATAATTTAGATGACGAAGGTCGTAGTAAAACAATGACCTCTGTTGACCTTTACTTTTATGGTGTAGAAGCGCTTGGTGGTAAATTTGATTTTGACGCTAAATATATGATGCGTGAAAATGTGGATACTACTAGCAGTACCGCTGCTGAAGATGGTGTTGGTTTATCTGTAACATACTCAAGAGATTATTACGGTTTTGATGGTTGGTCACTGACAGCCCTTACTTACGGTAAAGGACTTGCGGGAACTAAAGGTGTTAACTTTGGTTCTTGGAACGGAGGTTGGGATGAAAGTGACGAATCTATATTCTTAACCTCTTATGGTGTATTGAATATTACTGAAAATCTTCAACTTGGTTCTGAAGTTGTCTATTGGTCTCTTGATAACTCAGATGATCGCCAAGTTTGGGGACAAGATGATGTACAACGCTTATTTATTGGTGTAACACCATCGTACAAAATAAATGAAAACTTTAGATTAGAAGCCGTACTGACTTATGCTAACGAAATGTTAGCAGATGGCTCAAGTTGGGGACGTGAAAAGGATGATACTTCATTCATAGCTGCGACTTTAGCTCCTGTTTTTACAGTCAATGCTGATTATTTTGGTCGTCCACAAATTAAACCTTACATCACTTACATGACTTCTTCTGATGATAATTATGATTGGTCTAAGAGCGCGAAAGGTGATGAAACAAGAGTTGGTATTGAAGCAGAGATTTGGTTCTAATTTGACAGAATCCTAATATTTGATTTTAAAAGGCAATCTCAATGGTTGCCTTTATTGCTATCTGAAGGAAATTGAAGTGAAAAATAGTCTATTACTCGTATCGAGCATCGGTTTATTTGGTTGTGCTTCTACTAGCATAGAGGCTCCAAGTATTGCCCCAATTAATGACATGGTTTGTTGTGCTTCAGAGCTAGAGTATCCTTGGGTGCGACTGGATCGGACACAGTCTTTAGACTTTATTATCGATAAGTCTTCCCCTGTTGGATTATTTGTGTCAGGTAAAAGCTACTTTTCTGCTTTTGCCTTTAATGAGCAATCCAAAAATGTAGACCTTTTAATTCGAAGTAATATGCTAGATGGGCATGTGGTAATACCAAGGGTTGATCTACTAAATAGCCAATTTGAGTTGGTTGAAACTATTGAACCAGAAGATTTCAATATTCTATTCTCGGATGCTTTTGCTAGAAATAGATTTGAATTTAAAGCTAAAATTAACGCTATTGAAACACCATATTTTGTGATTTATGCTGACTCTGAATCGTTCGGAAATAAAGTCGTAGTGCCCCACCCTGCAATACTCCGAGCTCAAGAGAGTGGGGAACCTATGCCAATTGCAACAAATCCAACATATACCTCTTCAAATTCTGGACAATTTTCGCTCGAAGTTCAAACGAAGACCCTACAAGGGTACTCAAAAAAATCAGCCCTTTTAGCTAAGGTTGCAAATTCACCTAAAAATAACTTAGATGATGAAGTATTAAGTCAAGAGCAGAAAAATTTTTATCTCAATAGTATTGAAAGTGCGGTTAGTGTTGGGATGATTGATAAAGCGTTAGTGTTATTAGATGAAGCAAAAGCACTAGGTATTGAAGGCGCACAAGAAGTATTTGTAAAAGCCGTTAATAAAAAGTAGCAATAGACCCCTAACACCCGAAGCAATTATAGATTTTGGCTAACTTCGGGTGTTTCCCTTCTTCTTTTATTCAGTTTTTAGTACCCAAACCAAAGATGCGAGCGGTTTTAATTCGATATTAAAATTGCCGATGCTATTTTCAACGGTGAATACTTGTTGGTGAACGCCTTCAATATATTCATTGAGTATGTAACGACCATCAACTAATTTGAGTTTTTGGATTACATCACTTGGAATCTTTAAGTGAATATTTTCAGTGGTATGTTGGCTGAAATTAGCTGCAACAATGGTTAGCTCTTGGTGGTCAGAGCGCAGAAATGCGTAGACTGAATCACTTAAGTTACAGCACTGGTGTAAGTCTTGGTAATCACCTGTCATCGACGAGTGCTCTAGCGAAAAGTTCATTACCTTTTGATAGAAGTGACGCAGTTGCTTTTCGTTATTGTTTAGTAACTCACCATCGAACGCACCATTATTCATCCACTTTTGGTGTTGTGGGACGCCAATGTAGTCAAATATGGAAGTTCGTGAGGGCTGTCCAAAGCCTACATTCTCCGCACCGGGTTCTCCGACTTCTTGCCCAAAGTAGATCATGGTTGGAGAGCTGCTCAATAGAGCGCTAACTAGCATCGCAGGCTTTGCGATATGTGGATTGCCTACAAACTCTGGTGAGGCGATTCGTTGCTCGTCATGGTTATCCAAAAAATGCAGCATATGATGTTCAATGTCGTGCATTTGATGTTGGATTTCAGGGATGATTGCCGTTGAAGCCTTGCCTTGCATGATGGCTTTGAGGCCGTCGTACAGATCTACCTTGTCATAGAGGTAGTCCATCTTGCCTAAGTGGATATAGT
This sequence comes from Vibrio sp. 10N.239.311.G01, assembly GCF_041465805.1. NCBI lineage: Bacteria > Pseudomonadati > Pseudomonadota > Gammaproteobacteria > Vibrionales > Vibrionaceae > Vibrio > Vibrio sp. 10N.239.311.G01. The sequence continues at coordinate 76,564 of NZ_JBFSRM010000010.1, read as the reverse complement.
CGCGATATAAGTCCGGTTGGTACACCTCAGCCATTAAAAAGGCATCTTGGTTTTTCATCTTTATAGATGAATTAAGGTAGCTCCAAAATTCGACTGGAACCATCTCAGCCATATCGTAGCGAAACCCATCAACACCTTTATTCAACCAAAACAAGGCGATATCTCGGAATTTAGCCCAAGAGTTAGGCACATAAACAGATTCCCAGAAACGGAAATGATCCATGTAATTGCGTTGAGCATAGTCACTCGGTAGTTCAGGGAAGTCTTTTGAACCGTCTGGTCGCATGCCATAATTGATTTTCACCGTTTCATACCAATCATCGAAACTAGGCTTGGCTAAACGTGAGCCGTTACCTGTCCATTTGGCGGGCGTCTCTATAAACGGGGAGTTTAGGTTGGGATGCTGTTCACCACCTAGCGGCGTAAAGGCGGGCTCTATGTCTGGCAATTCAAAGGTGCTGTTGGGAATGTAGTAGAAGTTATTGTCTTTGTGGTATTCCAGCGTTGTGTCATCTTGAGCGCCGAAGTCACTGACACCTTCTGGGTTGTTTAAGCCTTTATAATGACGCGCAACGTGATTCGGTACGATATCGATAATCACTTTTAAACCATTGTCGTGACTTCTTTTGATTAGTGCCTCGAACTCCTCTAGTCGGCATTCAGGGTTGTCTGCGAGATCTGGGTTTACGGAATAGTAGTCTTTGACGGCATATGGTGATCCTGCACGGCCTTTTACCACGCTCGGGTGATCGTCTGAAATCCCGATGTGTTTGTAATCATTGATGATGGCGTGATGTGGCACTCCGGTATACCAAATATGAGTCATACCGAGTTTGCGGATTTCAGACAGCGCTTTGTCGGTAAAATCACTGAACTTACCGACGCCATTTTGCTCGATTGTGCCCCATGGAACATGTTGGGTGTTTTTATTGCCAAATAAACGCGTAAAAACTTGGTAGATGGCGTACTTTTGGTTGTACATATTTATAATTCCTTTAACTTCCATCATGTTATGTAGGGATGAAAGGGCTTGTTTATTCTTTGCAGGCTAACCGAATTACAATATGCCTTGCTCATCCTTATCAAAATCTACAGGGCGTAATTGCTACAGTATGTGAGCTGTTGCTCAAAAGGAGTCATGTTGTCTTCATCTATTCAAATCGTTATCACCTATTTGGTTCTGGTGGCGGTGTCTGTGTTGTTTGCGGAAAGTTCTAAAGCGCTGTTGGTGTGGTATTTGGTTATCGGTTTCGTGACGTTTTTTGTGTACGCGAAGGACAAGCGAGCAGCGATCAATGGCAATTGGCGTGTGCCAGAGAAAACTCTGCATATTTTTTCTGTTGCTGGTGGCTGGCTAGGGGCGTTGATTGCTCAAGATAAGCTGCGTCATAAAACGCAGAAGCAGCCGTTCAGAGCCATATATTGGGTGACAGTGGCAGTGAATGTTGCGGCGTTTGTGTGGACGTTAACGCCGAGCGGGCAGACGATGTTTGGTCGTTGGCTTAGTGAACTTGTGGGTTATTTATAAAGAGAATAACGGTTAGCACAGGAGTACCAACCGTTAAAATACAGAAGTTATTCGACTAGAGCATCGGAATGGTCGATGCTAGAAGCAAGCCAGCCATACCGTAGTTGAAGCTTTTAATGCGGACTGGTGTTGTTAACCAGTGTTGTAGTTGCTTGCCTGCTGCCGTCCAGAAGGTCACAGAAGGCAAGTTGGCTAGCGTGAAGATACCTGCGATGATTGCAAGCTCCCACCATGAACTGCCGCTGCTATAGACTGAAATTGCCGTCAGCGCCATCGACCAACCTTTCGGGTTTACCCATTGAAAACTTGCCGCGCCGATGAAGGTCATTGGCTTATAAGCCTCGGTGCTTTTGGCTTTGCCGCTCAATGCTATCTTGATTGCAAGGTACACGAGGTAAGCAAGGCTCAGGTATTTCAGTATTTGGTGAGTAACTGGGTACGCGTTGAAAATGCCCATTAAACCGAAGCCAACCAGCAGCAACATGGCTGCAAACCCTAGAGCAATGCCAAGCATGTGTGGAATAGTACGGGCAAAGCCAACATTTGCTCCTGATGTCATGAGCATGATGTTATTTGGACCTGGTGTGAAGGTCGAGACAAACGCAAACAAGGCAAGTGCGCTAAGTTGTTCTAAAGGCATTATGGTTCTCCAGCAGTAAAATGAACGAAGTGACTGACCGGTCATGACTTTCACGTGTTGAGAAACATAGTAGGTGGAAAGTGAGGCAATTATGTGCTTTTATTTCCTCAATTATCACTTAATGCACAATAATAAGTACTTATGGATAGATTTGACGAAAGGATATTGCAAGAGCTTAAATTGGACGGCAGAATCTCCAATATTGAGCTTTCTGAACGAATTGGTTTGTCGGCTTCAGCGACCTTAAGGCGAGTACAAGATCTCGAGCGTAAAGGGATCATTCAAGGTTACCGTGCAGTTCTGGATAATGGCCTGATGGGCGTTGGCTTTATTGCTTACGTTTCGATTGGTTTATCGAGCCACAGCAAAGCGGCTCAACTAGAGTTTGAACAGCATGTCAGTATGGAAAAAGAGGTGATGGAGTGCCACAACATTACCGGTGCCAACGAGTACTTGCTAAGGGTAGAAACCAAAGATCTACCGGGCTATAAGAAGTTTCATGCCGATGTGCTTGGGGAATGTGCTCAGGTGCAATCTATTACGACTATGGTTGTGATGGATACCCCTAAAGACGAACGCTAGTCGAGTTTTATTTCAGGAGAGGCGCAGTGCCAAATACCAATCAGTTGTTATTGTTCTTAGATGTGGTTCAACAAGGGTCGTTTACCAAAGCGGCAACCTTGCACGATATGGACAACTCATCACTCTCTAAACAGATCAAAAAGCTCGAGCAAGATTTAGGTGTTCAGCTGCTTAACCGCTCTACACGCTCGTTTTCGTTGACGTCGGCCGGGGAAGATATTCTCGCACAAACCTATGTGCTGAAAGACACTATCAATCAGATCCAAGGAATTGCAGATTCATACCAGTCTGAACCCAAAGGTGTGCTACGAATTACTTCACCGATCTATTTTGGGCAGCAATATTTGCAACCTATCATCACTCAGTTCATGAGAAAGTACCCAGATGTTCAGATCGTACTTTCACTAGACGATAAGATCGCCAATATCATTGCAGGGCAGTTTGATATCGCGTTTCGCTTCAGTAAGCTTGTTGAATCGAATTTGATTGCGAAGAAGATTGCCGACAGTAATTTCATGTTGGTCGCGTCAAACGATTTTGTGAAGCAGCACGGTGAACCGAAAACGCCACAAGATCTACTCGCTCTACCTGCGGTGATTTATACCAATGGTGATATGACGGTCGACCATCTGCGCATTAGTGAAGAGCCGGGAGGTAATACCTTCCAGAGCCTAACGATTCGTGGCAACTATAAGGTGAGTGATGTTCGTACTATGGTGTCTTGTGTGAAAGATGGTCTAGGTTATGGCTTCCTTGATCAATCAAACCTGTATGCCTCAATGAAAGAACTTGGCTTGGTCACTTTACTGCCGGATTATCCGATCTCTACGATTGATACCGCAATCTACGCTGTCTATCCGCACCGTAAGCAAACCAAACTAGTCAAAGAATTCATCACTACGGTTCAAGACTATATTGGCTCTCCGACCATTTGGGAAAAGATGCAGCAAGATTAGCTGAATCTCTAATCGTTCAAACATAAAAAAGGAGCCAGAACGTCGAACGATCTGGCTCCTTTTTATTCCTCCTGCTATCACTGATTTACAATGTAAAGCTTAGCTATAGCTGGCGTGAACGGCTCATATTCACTAATACCTATTAATGCTCATGAATCACTTCTTTACCACTCGGATAAGCTTTGGTACCTAGTACATGACCATCAACTTCTTTGCCATAGTAACCTTGGTGATTGTGGTAGCGCTTAGCATTGCTAGCAACATCACCCTTGTATCGAGGATCTTGTGGGCGTTCATGACTATTCACAAATGCAGCCACATCCCATGCATCTTGAATCGAAAGTTGCTGGCTCTTTCCAAGCGGCATGTTTTCATAGATGAAATAGGCAGCGGTGTTCACCCGGTGCATACCCGCGCCCCAGTTATACGCGTTTTCGCCCCACAATGGTGGAAAGTATGAACGTCCGTCAGCCCCTTTAATACCTTCACCATTTTGACCATGACAGGTTTGGCAGTTGGTTTGGTAAACCTTTTCACCACGCGCTATCGATGGCTCTTGTTCAGGATTATCAATCTTAGGATAGCCACGCCCTGCCAACTTACTGCGGCCATCGATTGGGTATTTGCTTAACAGCTCTTCAGGGAGAGGGAAGCTTTCCGCTTTACCACCGACTTGTAAGTCGGCATCGCTAATCTCAGGAACGGGTGTATCTTGCATGCCGTTCTTGTCTAAGATGCCGCCCATCGCCAGCCAGTATGAATACGCCGTTAGTGCGACCATCTCTTTTGAACCCTCAGCCGGTGGCAGACCATTCATTGAGTAGGTGAAGCAACCTTGGATACGTTCTGCGTAGCTGTTTACCTTGTCATTCTTAGAACGATACGCAGGGTAGGCCATGTACGCACCCCAAAGAGGGGCAGCGTTAGGCTTCATGCCCGCTTGCATGTGGCAGTTGACACAGTTTTGTTCATTGCCGACGAACGTACCACGCATCTGTTGTGAATCGACAAACAGCGAATAACCCAATTTTACTTTGTCGCCAAATTCCCCAGCAGGGATATCAACCAAGTCTCGTGGCACCAGATATTTGTTATCTTGAGGCTTCTCAACGGCTGGCAGTTCGGTTTGGCGATCGGGCAACTCTGCTTCGGCATAAGCGATTCCAGAGGCAAGGGTTGCGGTAATTAGAAGTAATGTTTTCATGCGAGCCCTTTAGTATCGGAAAGAGGCGAAGTAGTAAGACAGGTTTTTGATCTCATCGTCGGTTAACTTGCCCGCGATATTACCCATCATGTTCAAATCATCACCCTTACGAGTGCCATTTTTCCAAGCGTTGAGCTGAGTTTGAATGTAGTCGGCATGCTGGCTTGCTAGGCGCGGGAATTTGTCCACGCCCATACCGCTTGGCCCATGACAGGTTGCACAGGCTGGAATGTTTCTATCCCAATCGCCTTGGAATACAAGTTTACGATAGGGGTTATCGATATCAGCCTGTGAGCCGCGCTGCTCTAAATCGGTAAATTCGTATGAAGGTAGTGATGCAAAGTATTCTGCGACCTCACGACGAACAGCGGGATCAGATACACCGTCAGCCATTCCCTTCATGATCGCGCTTTGACGCTCACCACTTGAGAACAGAACCAGTTGATGTTCTAGATAGTCAGCATTGAGCCCTGCAAGCATAGGGGCAATGTTGGGCATGCCTTTACCGTCGGCTTGATGGCAGCCGCTACAAGTTTCTGCGGCTTCTGGCATTGGATTGGGTGCTGCTTGTGCAAAAGCGGATAAAGAAAGGCTTCCTAGAGCAGCGATGCAAAGCGTTAGAGTTTGAGTTTTAATTGTCAGCTTAGTCATGAGGCGTCGCTATTGGTTGTAATGCACGCATTTTCGACATAATTGGTTGTTCGCGCTATTGTGGATTTCCACATTAATTCACTTGGAACTTGAGGTGAGTCTCACATTAATAACCTCAGTTACCATAATGGTATTGATGTGAACTTCTATAGGTTGATCCAACTGCCGTTTATGAAATGCAAGGGAACTGCCATGTTCGCCTCGGTATAACTGCTTGTTAAGGCTCTTTTATGGCACCGATTGTATAAGCATAGCTGCTTTATGGATGCGGGCTAAAAAAGTTGTGGTGAAATGAAGATTACCTAATGGCTTTGGGTTGATTACTCTATCTAGAGCGGATGCTTTATCTAGATTGGGTACTTTATGTAGATTGGACGTTTATCCAAATAGCCTGCTTTTCTAGATCAAGGGGACGAAAAAGCAGAGCAACCTCGAATGACGAAGTTGCCCTGTTGTGTTCTCATCTGCAAATCAGATAAGGAAGTGTTTTGAATGAGTGATTAAGTTATAGCTTGCTGAGTTTAAGCTAGACCTTGTAGATCTTAGCCGGAAGCGCTTGCCTTGCTGCTGCCCCCACAACCCAATCCAACATGACGCCTTTGCCTTCTCTCGTCGGGTCGATCAAGCCTATATCATTAATGTTAACGCCATCGTTCGACTTCATCTTCACCGGTTGTTGTGTATTACCGATCCAGTGCGCACGCTCACCGAGTTCTTTATGACCAAAGCCGTGTTCAAAGCCTAATGTGCCCGGTTTGATGCCATCAATCACCATCGCCAACGCATGTGTGGTTGAGCTCGGTGTTTCAATAGCAAACACGTCACCGGTTTTGATACCCACAGAAGAGGCGTCTTGCGGGTGGATGTAAACAGGGTTTACTCCTTTAATCGATTCCAAGCGTGGTGACAAATTAGAGACCGCACTGTGAATGTTGGATTTAAAGTTGGTTAGGGTGAACGGCCACTCTTTTGCTGGGAACTGCTCTGCTAGTGGCGTTCCGTCCGCGAGTTTTTGTGGATACCATGTAGGGCAACCCATGTATTGCTCGCCACTGATGGTGTTGCGAGAAGTACCGAGCTTTTCATTCCAGATAGCCAATGGTTTGGTCCATTTGTACTTCATGGTTTCATTGGTATACGCATTGGTTGCGTCTTCAAAACGGCCGCCACGCGCAAAAATGTACGCTACTTTGAGCATCTCTTCAGGCTTGAGCGTTTTGTTCATCACAGGGACTAGGCGTTCTAGACCAGACCAAACAATATCTTCCGCATCGACATTCGGCACGCCACCTTTTACGAACGCTAAGTTAGCAGCCGAGCGCAGGTAGAAGTCTTCAGCGCTATGAATACCGTGCCAGTTACCTTGATTGTCTTTGATTACGTTGTCGCCGAAGCCACCTAGGCCAAGCGTTTTCGCTAGATCAATAAAGAAGTTCTCTAGGTTGATGGCACGTCCGTCTTGAGTGCGGGAAGTTTTAGGCTCAACAATCGGCCAACGAGCGGTGATCGCTTTGGTCGCGACACCATGCCAAGGTGTTGCCATGCCCCAGCTCTCGTAGGTCACTGTGTCTGGCACTAGGTAATCCGATAAGGCAGTCGTTTCATTGATAAAGGCATCGATAGACACGATCAAGCCAAGCTGTTTGGGATCTTTAAGCTTCTCGCCTAGCAGGTTGTCTAAGCCTGGGACACCATATAGTGGGTTCGCCATGTGGTTGATCCACGCTTTTGCACGGTAAGGGTAACCGTCAATCGCAGCTGATAAGTGCTCAGTTAAAAGCGGAGCTGATATTGGGTACCACGGCGCGCGGGTCGGGTAAGGTGACTCGCCTGCGGCAACGCGACGTTTGTATTCGCTAGTTTTTTGATACGGGAACTTGCTGCGGGACAAGAATACACCTTGAGGCTTAGTCTTACCTTTAAACTTGGTAAAGTCGTAACGTGGACCAGCAACCGAAGTCGGGTAGCCGCCCGCTTTCGCCATCGCACCGCCTTTCGCGTTGATGTTACCGATCAGCGCGTTCAGCATCAGAATAGAGAACGAGTTGTAGAAGCCGTTGGTGTGCATGTTTCCACCGTGAGTATCCACGACTGCTTTTGTACCGTAACTGGTGAAGCGTTTTGCCAGTGCAATAATCTGGTCTTGTGGGATCTCACACTGCTCACTGTAGTAAGCAAGGTCGTATTTGAAGGCTTCTTCTTTCAATCTTTGCAGAGAAGATTTAACGCGAACAGTCTGACCATCGATTTCTACATCTTGATCGACGAACAGAGCCGCTTCATTCACCTGAATATGCGATGATAATAGTGACGTGGTCACATTGAGTGCGATGAATCCGTCATCGTCAGACATCGGTTCGCCTGTTTCTAGCAACCCTATATCCGATGCACGAAGCATACGCCCATTTTGTGGGTGCGACTCGTCACTGATCACAAGGTGAGATGCATTACACCAGTGTGTGGTGCCTGCTTGCTTCATCGCTTGCGCACTTGGGCGAGACAAGAAGTCGTGATTGTAGCGCTGGTTGTCGATGATCCATTGGATCATGCCCAGAACTAATGCTGAATCGGTGCCCGGTTTGATCGGTAGCCAGTTGTTGCGATCGCCCGCCGCAAGGCTTGACGATCCTGCCGGAAGGCTTGGAGTCACAATGGTGTAGCTCAGTTTTCCGTTGGTACGAGCCTCAGCCAATTGTCTCGCTTGGCGCTTAAACGGGTTACCCGCTTGAGCTGGAGACATGCCGATGAAAAGAATGAACTCTGCGTTGTTGAAGTCGGGTTTTAGGTGCGAGAACTTGTCTAGATCGTTCATGATCGCGCCAGAACCTGCACGGAATGCGTAGCCACAGTAAGAGCCGTGGTGACCGAAGTTTCGTGTACCATAGCTGTTGAATGCAAAGCGCTTCAAGATGTCATCACGGCCTTCATTACCAGCATTCGTCACCAACAATTGGTTGGCTTTGGGACCGTATTCAGGGTTGTTTGGATCAAGTGGTGTTTCGATATCGCGAATCGATCGTAAGCCCTCAACTTTACCTTCACCGAATAAGTCACCACCCTCGGTGATCTCAGAGATAAGTTGTTCGTAGCTGATCGGCTCCCACTTGCCTTCACCTCGTTTACCAACACGTTTTAACGGTTGAGTGATTCGGTATGGGCTGTTTTGAATCTCCAACATGCCGTTACCACGGGCACAGGCTGTCGAGCGGTTATTGATGCCTGACTCACCAGACAAGCCAATGTAGGCGTCTTTTACCGGTGTTTTGAACGGGATCTGCTGATCACTTGATAGTGGGTGATACGGATTACCTGAGATACGCAAGATCTCGTCATTGCGATTATCGATACGTACACGCAAGCCACACAGTGTCCAGCAACCAAAACACATTGATGGTGCAACGCGTTGGTTTGGATTCGGCGAGATCTTACCTTGCTCATCGACACTGTATTCCGTCTCTAGCGAATTACCGTGATGGATGTGGTTGGTTTTCTTACCCGCGGTGCCATCGATAGCACCGTGAACCATGTGTTTTGTGGTTGTCGCATAACCTGCAGCAAAAGCTCCAGCACCACCGGCAGCAAGGCCTGTTTTCAAAAATTGACGACGTTTGTTATCCATGATGATTCCTCAGACTACAAGCTATGTGAGCGGTTAAGTGGTGAAGGTGTATTTTGGTTTGGCTTCGATGTTGTCTTTGGTGCAGAACCAGTTGTTCGTGTAGAACCAGTAGACACGATCTCAGAGGCGAACAACGCAAGTGCTAACCAAAGACCACACATACCAACAATGCCGAGTAATCCTGCGCTACCCATCGGCAGTTCATAAGGGAATGGGCCAACATCGAAACGTGGAATGGTTTGAACTTCCATCATGGTGACCCAACGTACCGCCCATGCAGAAACTATGGTCGCAAGCGCAACACAGATAATTCCTAGCTTACTTTGCGATAGGCGTTGCAGTGGTAGAACCAAGATCATGCACAGCAAAATGCTGGTGGTCATGATGCCTAAATTGATGCCCCAAGCGTCGTTCTCATACAGATTGAAGTGACCATGGTTAGATGCCCAAATCGACGTAAGAATGATGGCAAGGCCACCTGTTAACGTAATGGTTCTTTGTACTAGAGCGAGGTCTGTTGGTTTTAAGCTTGGTTTGCTTGAAGGCAGCAGAGCCCAAATCAACAGCGTTAAACCTGTAGCAGCAAAGAATGCGGTCGTGAACCAAAGTAGTGGAGAAGCCGGTTGATGCCAAAGCGGTCGGCTCGCCAAAATCGCAATCTCTGCGCCTGTATAAAGCGCGATGCTTAGGCCCGAAATAGCCGTCACAGCAGCGAGTGCAATCATCAGCTTTGATGATATTTGCCATTTACCTAGCGTCAGCCAAGACAAACGTTTTAGAAGTGGGTTTTCACTCTCTTTGAGCTGTGCGATGTCATCACGCAGGTAAACCCAAGCAGTCGCAACAGCCAGACCAGAAAACAAAGGTAGAAACAGAGAGCCCAATGACATCCATGACCAAGGTGTGATGTGAGCATAGAAGTGCCACGCACGTCCGGGTTGATGCAAGTCACCAGTAAGTGCTAATGGCCCAACAATCGCGCCGATGGCCATCACAAGCACAAGGGCAGAACGAAATTGGTGGCTGGTTGAGTTCTTGAATATCAGTGCAATCAAAAACAGAATAGCGGCCGCGTAAGCCGAACCAATGTAGAAGAAATATTGAACCGCCCACGGTAGCCAAGCGATCTCTTGAGCGGGAACTAACACCTCAGTGATATTCATGCTGTCTCTCCTTGTTTGCCTTGTGTCGCGATTGCCAATTCTTGTTTGCTAGAGGATGAGTTATCGATGGCGGCTGGATCATAAATCGCAGGTTGGCCTTCAATGTGGCTAACGAATCGCTCATTCATGCCGATATAGAAAACATGTGGGTTGGTATTCTGCTCTGGTTTAAGCACTTTTATGTCGTCTTGGTTTTCATTGAGCAGGCGGTTAATTTCGCTGTTTGGGTCTTTGAGGTCACCAATGACACGCGCACCACCAACACAGGTTTCTACACAAGCGGGCAGTAAGCCGTCTTCAAGGCGGTGTGCACAGAAGGTACATTTGTCTGCGGTAAGGGTGTCGTTATTAATGAAACGAGCATCGTAAGGACAAGCTTGAATACAGTAAGCACAGGCTACGCAGCGTTCATTGTCGACCATGACAATGCCGTCTTCGCGTTGGAAGGTCGCTTGAACTGGACAAACCTTGATGCAGGGAGCGTTGTCACAGTGATTACAGAGGCGAGGTAACATGAAAGATTTCACGTCTTGTTGAGCAGTCGAACCATCATCAAGGGAGACTTCATACTGTTTTACGGTGGTTCTGAACTGGCCAATTGGTGCTTGGTTTTCAACGCTACAGCCAACAGTGCACGCCTGACAGCCAACGCACTTACGTAAATCAACCGCCATGGCGTAGCGTTTACCTACTTCGCCTTTGCGGTCAGGTTGGTTGTTATTGCGAATGGCTGTGCTTGCGACTACGGTGTTGATTCCGGTGATGGGAATGAGCGCAGCACCAGCGGAAACCTTGCCGAATTGGCTGAGAAACCGTCTTTTCAATGAGTCCATGTTGGTACCTATAAATGGGTATTCTATCTGTTGGGCTCATTGTCAGATTTTGGGCGTACGCGGGGTATTGTGGATTTCCACATACCCAGATCAAAGTTGATCTAGAACAAATGTGGTTTTACCAATCTAGCTGTTATGCTTTGTTTAAAGGCTCTATTTAACGTGTCGTCAATGCGTTATTCGAGTGTGAACATGCCATCAGTGTGGAGAAAGAGATTTTAGTGACAGTCCGAAACCTAATATCAATCGTTAGCCTTTGTTGGTTGAGTCTAACTGCAGGAATCTGTTTAGCCGCTCAAGCGGAGCAAGAGATTACAACATCAAACACTGTTGAGTCGGAACAGGTGATTGAGGTCGGTGTGCTGGCTATTCGAGGCAAGCTTTCCGCGCAGCAGCGTTGGCAGCCGACGATGGATTGGTTGTCGGAGCGCATTCCCGGCAAACACTTTGTTCTCAAGCCTTTCAACTTAGAAGAGATGGCTGATGCGGTAAAAGGTGTTGAGGTCGACTTTGTCATCACCAACCCCGGTCAGGCGGTTCGATTAGGACGCCAGTATGCGCTTTCTTGGATGGCAACCATGACCAGTCACAATTACGACGATCAAGGTGTGAGCAGCACGCGCAGTATCGGTTCTGCATTAGTGGTCAGAAGAATGTCACCGTATATCTCGTTTGAGCAACTTAGTGGAAAGCCGATTGCTGCTGTCTCTGAAAATGCGTTTGGCGGTTACCTCACCATGCGCTATCAAGTGATGCAGGAAGGGCTGAACCCTAACCAATTTTTCTCTAATACTCATTTCTTGGGCTTCCCAATTGATGCGAGTCTGTATCAACTGCGAGAAGGCCATATTGAAGCGGCAGTGGTTCCTGCCTGCTTGGTTGAAAACATGATCAGTGAAGGTTTGTTGGTGGCTGATCAATATCGTGTTATCGGCAACAAAGCCCCTGAAGGATTCCGATGCCAAGTGTCTACACCTCTGTATTCCAACTGGTCATTTGCCAAAACGGAGCGAGCTTCTTCTGCACTGGCTAAGCAAATGAGTCAGGTGCTATTTGCGATGCCAAAAAGCAGTGTGCCAGCGATTGCGGCGAATGCCTCGGGTTGGACATCACCAACCAGTTTGCTGCCTATCGACAAGCTCTACCAGCAACTCGACATGCATCCACTACAACAACCTTGGTGGAAAGAAGCGTTAATCTGGCTTAAGTACAATCAGCAATGGGCCTGGGCGTTTTTCTTGTTAGTGGTGTTCTTGAATGCTTACCACTTTTGGTTGGAGTACAAGTTCAGCCGCAGCAAAAAGCAGTTAGAAGCGACACTTAACAAGTTAAAGAGTAAGAGTGAACAGCTAGAGCATTCTCAACGCATCGCCGTCGTGGGCGAACTGGGGAGCAGCCTAGCGCATGAGATCAATCAACCTTTGGCAGCGATTCGCAATTACAGTGAAGGTGGTCTGCTACGCATTTCTAAAAACAAACCACTCACCGATATTGAACCTGTGTTTGAGAAGATCCAATCGCAAGTGGATCGAGCAGACGCGATCATTCAGCGCCTAAGAAACATGATAAAGAAACGCTCAGCAGAGAAGTCAAAAGGCGATATAGAGCAGTTGCTCACGGACACTATTGAACTGTTGCAATTCCGTCTCGAACAGCACCAAATTACCATTGAGCGTTACGTCGTGGGTCAACCTGTTGAGCTCTATATTGACCCTGTGGGCCTGCAACAAGTGATAGTTAATCTCATCAACAATGCGACCGATGCGTGTAACGCCCAACAGCAGCGTGCGATGTCTGATATTGATAATAAAAACCATGAGCCAGCGACAATTAAAGTGATTACCGAGTATCAACCCGATAAAATGATGATGTCGGTTATCGATAATGGCACGGGATTAGATTTTACCGAGCATCAAGTGACTCAAGCTTTTGTGAGCAGCAAAGAAAACGGCTTGGGGCTGGGGCTTGCGATATGCCAAGACGTAATTGAAGACCACAGCGGTCAAATGAGCATAACGTCTCTCACGCCACATGGCTGTCACGTCGCGGTGACGTTACCTTTCTCTCTTTCAAATGATTCATGAGGAATCTTGTTATGTCTGAACTTCATCAAACGTTGCCGGTCTATGTGGTTGATGACGATGAGTCAATGCGTGATTCATTGGTGTTCTTACTGGAAGAGCATGATTTTAAGGTGTCAGCCTATCAAGATGGCCCGAGTTTTCTAGATGCCGTTGATTTAAGTGCGACTGGGTGTGTGGTGCTCGATAGCAGAATGCCTGAGATGAGAGGGCAGCAAGTACATGAACTGATGTTGAAAGCACAGAGCCCGCTTTCGGTTATCTATCTCACTGGTCATGGTGATGTACCTATGGCGGTTGAAGCCTTACAAGCCGGCGCGGTGAATTTCTTTCAAAAGCCAGTTAAAGGCAATGAGTTAGCTGAGGCGATCAAGCAAGGTTTGGACGCTTCAGAAAAGCACTTACACATGAATGTGTATCGCCAAGCGTACGCGTCGTTAACCGAGCGTGAGATAGACATCCTCAAACAAATTATCGACGGTAAGCGTAACCAGAAAATAGCCGATGAATTGTGCATTGCAATGAGAACGGTAGAAGTACACCGAGCGAGTTTAATGAAGAAATTTTCTGCTAGAACGGTTGCTGAACTGGCTTACATATACGGCCAACTGAACTAACTACAGCGACATGAAATTGCTGATAGGTATTCATCAATTTCGTTGTCGTTTTTTAAGATTATTTTGCTCAAAGGTGGTCTTCATTATCGAACTCTATTGAAGCAAGATCACACCATTTATGGAGTGCATAAGGATAGGTCTTAGTAGACTTTTTATCGCTATGTATTCCTGAGATACTGAACTAAGTTCATTTTAAGGCGGAACGTGCCAGTAACTGCACTTTTCCCTGTAATTCGAAACATAACATTCACTATGGGTAGAACACACTCTCAACGTCGAGTCTTGTATCTGCCGAGTTAGGTTAAATATTTTATGAGTACAATGGGAATCGCAATTGGTGCGACGGCTCTTTCGTTAATACTTGTCGCCGTGTGGCTGATCTCTTTATCGCTAAGAAAGCAGCGCTTGGAACAAGAACGTAAGGCTCGTGCTGTCGCTTACCGAAAAGCGATTGAAAAAGCGCGCATACAAGAGCAAAAAGAGCGTCACTTCAAAGCCGAAACCGGTCATGTACCGTCGATTCTGTATTTGGCAAAAGAAGCTGAACGTAACAATATAAAGGAAGCTCTGTATTGGTACGACAAAGCAGCGCAACTCGATAATATCAATGGCATGTACGGCATTGTGCGCCTAAGCATGAAGCGTAAAGAAGACCTGATTTTAAGAGAAAAAGCCAACTTTTGGCAGCTTGCGATATCCGCATTGGACAATGACGTGTCTGCGAAATTTGAGATGGGCAAAGCGCTTGTCTTTGGTCGCGGAACCGATAAGAACATCCCTAAGGGTTATACCTATATTGAAGAGTCTGCGGCTGGTGGTAATACTGAAGCGATGCTGTTCATTGGTGACTGGTGTCTAGATAAAGAAAACCCAGACTACTCTGCCGAAAGCTCTGTCGAGTGGTACCAAAAGGCCTCGGAAAAGAATAGCTTAGACGGCAAGATCAAGCTCGGTATGAGTTATTTGAACGGTGTTGGTGTTGAGCCTAACCATGGTGAGGCTGTTTACTGGTTTGAGACGGCCGCAGAAAAGAACAGTGCAGAAGCCATGTTTAGAGCAGGTGAAGCTTGGATTGACCATGGTGAACACGGTAACGCTATCGCTTATATCTGGCTATTTCTATCGGCTCATTTTGGTTACTCAGAAGCCAAGTATTTGAGGGATAAAGTAGGCGGTGAACTCGGTGTGGATGCCGTCGTGGGCTTACAAGCTCTGACTAAACCGATAATGACCAAGCTGACACAAGAAGCAATCACTAAGCACTCAATCATTAAGGCGCTCAACAAGCTCTACAAACGCAATGTCCCTGTCCCTAAGAAGGTTAAAGAAGCGTCCGATGAAGAAGGTGAGGAGTTAAATGTCGATGGTAGTCATTTAGAGACCAAAGCGTCGAGTGAGCAAGGTTCTAACGTCGATTACAGCCAGCAGGCGACGCCAAACCATGATAGCGGTGCTGCGAATCAAGGGTCATCCAGCGATCAAGCAACGCATAACAAAGAAGCAAGCCCTAACTCTCTAGATTTCAGTCAGGCAGCCGTGGATCCAAGCTGGAAAAGCAACCACTAAAACGTGTTGGTTAGCTTTGATGAGTTAGACAAGAATGACTGAAGCTATAAATCTATAAATCTATAAATCTATATAGCTTCTAACCGTAATCTAGAAAACCAAGACAACAAAAAAGGGAAACGAATGCTTCCCTTTTTATTTGTGTGCTATTTGCTTTTAGAGCTTAGAGCTAAAGCCTAATACCAAGAGCTGTTAAGCTTTGTTTTGCTCAGCTTTACATACAGCCGCAGTGAACACGACGTCAGTTGAGCTGTTAAGCGCTGTTTCAGCAGAATCTTGAATCACACCAATGATGAAACCAACCGCTACAACCTGCATCGCTACATCGTTTGAGATACCGAATAGGCCACAAGCTAGAGGAATCAGTAGCAGTGAACCACCGGCAACGCCTGATGCGCCACATGCTGAAATTGCAGCAACAAGGCTTAGTAGAATCGCAGTGAAGATATCAATCTCAATACCCATTGTGTGTACAGCTGCAAGCGTTAACACAGTAATGGTGATTGCAGCACCTGCCATGTTGATGGTTGCGCCTAGAGGGATTGATACAGAGTAAGTGTCTTCATCTAGCTCTAGCTTCTTACAAAGGTTCATGTTCACTGGGATGTTTGCAGCGCTTGAACGAGTGAAGAATGCCGTTACACCAGACTCACGAATACATTGCAGTACAAGTGGGTATGGGTTCTGTTTTGTCTTTACAAAGACAAGCAGTGGGTTAACGACAAGAGCAATGATAAGCATTGAGCTTAGTAGAACCGCTAGCAGTTGACCGTAGCTTGCTAGTGCATCGAAGCCCGTTGTTGCGAATGTAGCCGAAACAAGACCGAAGATACCGAATGGCGCAAGACGAATAATGAAGCGAACAATGTGTGAAACACTGTGGCTAAGGTCTTCGAAAACCGCTTTGGTTGTTGCAGATGCGTGGTGCAGTGCAAGACCAAGACCGATTGCCCAAGCAAGAATACCGATGTAGTTCGCGTTCATTAGTGCGCTAACTGGGTTATCTACAAGCTTGAATAGAAGCGTATGAAGAACTTCTGCAATACCTTGAGGAGGGTTAGCACCTTCAGCGCCAGCAACCAGTGTCAAAGTGGTTGGGAACATGAAGCTCAGTACTACAGCAGTCAGTGCTGCAGAGAACGTACCAATCAGGTAAAGCACAATGATTGGACGCATATGAGTATGCTGACCTTTCTTTTGGTTTGCGATAGAAGCTGCAACAAGAATGAATACTAAAATTGGGGCAACAGCTTTCAGAGCACCAACAAACAGACTACCTAATAGGCCTGCATCTTGAGCTGCTGAAGGAGAAACCATGGCGAGAACGACACCGAAAACAATACCAGCAAGGATCTGTAGAACGAGATTTCCACGAGCGATGCGGGCGAGCATGTTGTGATTTTGCATAAAATACCTGCAATTGTTAATTTATTATAGTGATGTATTTTTTTATAAAGTTGTACCAAATCCAACTATACACTAGTGGAATGGGCGGTCATATTAGCGGGATCTAAGAGGGTGTCTAGGAATAGTTTACTTTTAGGGTGATTGTTTGCGCTACGTGGTGTTTTTAGAGCTAAATGTTAATCAAATGTGTTTTGATTGAGCTATAAATCTACAAAATGACATTTAATAGACTCAATATACTGTAAATTTGGAAATGTAAACGACTATTGGTAAGAACATTGTGTGCATAAATAGTCACACTAAGACCAAATTGAAACAAAAAGCCCCACGTGTTTAACACTAAGGGGCTAAGCTTGTCTCAAATACAACTTATAGTCGTTAACTTAAAGGTTTAGTCAGAAGCTTTTTTAAGATTTCGACTTTCTGATTGAACGGTTTTGTACATCTTCGAAAGCTGCTTATTGTTAGCGCGTTGCTCTGCAAGAGAAGCGCCGTTTCTTGCTTGCTCTCTCAGTAGCTTTTGATAGTTAGTAAATCGTCTTTCAGACAGTTCACCACTCTCAATGGCAGCCCTTATCTTGCATCCCGGCTCTGATTCATGATGACAATCAGAGAAGCGGCAGTGCATTGCTAACTCTTCGACGTCTGAAAAAGTTTCACTCACGCCTTCAGCGCAGTCTGCAAGTTGTAGCTCTCGCATTCCTGGAGTGTCGAGAAGCAAGCCACCTGATGCGAGCAAGTGGAGTGATCGTGATGTGGTTGTATGACGACCTTTACTGTCGTCTTCACGAATACCACCAGTTGCCTGCGATGCTTCACCTAGCAATGAGTTAACCAAAGTCGACTTACCCACACCAGAAGAGCCCATTAGCGCGACGGTCTTGCCGATTTTACACCAAGGTGAAAGTACTTGGGTTGAGTCTTGATCTAGGCTGTTGACCGCTTCGATCATCAGCATCGGGTCTAAGCTTTGTACCTGTTGTACTTTGTCTTCGTAGTCGTCACACAAGTCTTTCTTCGTCAGGA
The DNA here is from genome assembly GCF_041465805.1 of Vibrio sp. 10N.239.311.G01. Lineage (NCBI taxonomy): Bacteria > Pseudomonadati > Pseudomonadota > Gammaproteobacteria > Vibrionales > Vibrionaceae > Vibrio > Vibrio sp. 10N.239.311.G01. The sequence goes on along the minus strand of NZ_JBFSRM010000010.1, from coordinate 58,691 downwards.
CGATAACCGCTTCAACTTGTGCTTCATTTGCGAGTGCCAGGTAGCGTTCAATGCGACTCAGATTAAAGTCGTTGTTCAATGAAACCACGATAAACACTGTGTCGATATTGGCTGAAATATATTGTTCAGCCACACGACTGCCCGCAGCTTTTCGGCTAAAGAGCGATTGGCGTTCTAGTAAGCGATCGAATTGCAGTTCAGAGTTCAATATTACCCAGTCGCCAACGGTCATTGCCGGTTGGTTTTGGTGGATGGGTAGAACAATTTCACCTTGCTCTGACGCTAATGTATAGCCATTGCGGTGATGTGCGACGATACGAGCAATGACGGAGTGATCATAGTCTTCGAGTGTCAGTTGTTGTTGGAATACAGGTTGCCATCCAAGTTGTTGAAGTGACATTGGATGAGAAAATGCGTTTTGTGAATTCATGTCTATTTACCCAGACGTGCGAGCTTTCTTTTCTTGTGAGAGCATTAAAGTCTTATCAGTGCATTAAAGTCTTATGAGAGCATTAACGTCTTGTAAGATCTCAGGTTGTCGATGAGATCGAAAAGCGTTGGTCAGTTCAAAAAGCGTCGAGACGTCAAAAATGTTTGAGCTTGGGTCGAATTCAAAATCGATAGGACCCCGGATTTGAGTCATGCTTTACAGGCATGCAGATATTGATCACTTACGATCAACAGTAAACCGGGTAAAAGTGTGCGGTAGCCAGCTGATGGCTTAATGTTGGTAGTTCGAGATTAAAGTTTGATTAACCAAACAAATTAACGCGTTACTTTTACTGCCAGTTTTAGTGTTTTCATTACAATCATCTTCTATTCTCCTTGGTTTATTAATGTGTTCAGGCTTTGAATAAAAAGCGCGCTCAGTTTAACAAAAAGCCACGATGGCGAGAAGTCATCGTGGCTTAAATTATTTTATCAATTGTGAATACGATTAATGATGGTCGTGATTCATCTTTTTCATGCCGCTCATCACTTTCTTCACTGGTGCGTCGAAGGTCTGTGTTTCACCATTGGCAAAGGTCAGTATCATCTCGATTTGCTCACCTTCTTTTAGGCTACTTTTTAGGTCGAACAACATGATGTGTAGGCTGCCAGGTTTAAGTACCGCTTCACCGTTTGCAGGGATGGTGATTTCTTGAACTTGGCGCATTTTCATAACATCGCCATCAATGATTACATCATGAAGTTCTACTTTACCTGCTGCAGGTGTTGTTGCAGAAACAATAGCGCGATCTTTATCGCTGTGGTTCATCAGAGTCGTAAATACCGCGCTGTTCACTGCTGAAGGCGGGGTTGCACGAGCGTACGCGTCATGAACCATAATATCGCTATTGGCGTGAGCAAGGGGAGTGAGCAATAAGCCGGCTAGAGCAAGTGCTTTTAACTTCATGTTGTTGTCCTTAATTTTTATGTTTTTGGTCTGGGACCTGACTTTTTTTGAACTTTATTGAGTAAGTTCTTTGTTTTTACGTTTTACTGCGTCAGCTTGTTGATAGCCTCAACAATTGGCGCTGGCGTCAACGTGTGCGGTACTTTGGTAATCAAGGTACCGTCGGGCTTTAAAAAATAAAAATATGAGCTGTGGTCTAGGGTGTATTCCAACTCTGAACCTTCAAGCTTGGTCTTTCTGAAAATAACGCCGTAGTTATGAGCCAGAGTCGTGGTGACATCCAATGGACCACTTAGTCCTTCCATCATCGGGTGGAAGTATTGCGCGTATTCATACGAGGCTTCTGCTGCATCACGCTCAGGGTCAAGAGATACAAACATTGGGCGAATCTTGGCTTTTGCTTCATCAGAAACTTGGTTAAGTGCTCCGGCCAACATAGCCAAAGAAGTAGGGCATACATCTGGGCAACGTGTGAAACCGAAGTAAACGATGCGAATTCTGTCATCGGTTTGGTCAAAGATTTCCGTTGGTTGGTTGTCTTTGCCGAAAAGAGTCGTTGCGGAGAACTCTTGTTTTGCAGCGTGTTGTTCTTGAACTTCGTTTTGCCCATCAAGATAGCTTTTGACACCAAAGCCAAGTACAAAAGCGACAACCAATGCTAACGACCAATTTCTACTCATCTTGCCATCCTTATTGCAGGGTTTACAGTATCGACACCATCAGTGAGTTCACCGATCCATGTCATTTTATCTAAAGTACATACAGGTAAAATCACATCACCTTCATAGGTATTGTTGCCAATGCTCTTTAATTGAAAACGCGCTGATCCCATTTCCATTTCTAAACCGGTGAGCGATAACATCAGTGTCTCAGATGCAGCACCTTCCCAAACGACCTTTATCTTTGTGGGTAGAAGAGGTTGCGCGGTTTCGCGATCAAGCGACATTGAAATGGATTCCTGCTCACACGATATGGTTGAAAGCATGCAGTAGTCATCCAAGTTGACTTCGGCAGTTGAGTGCTCAATGACCGACTTAAATTTTTGAAATACTTGCGGCCCATAAAAACCTGCCACGAGAGCAATGCCAAGAGCCACCACCTTTAATGCTGGGTGCATGTCGTGTTCTCATCTAATTTTATAAGAGCGGCGATGTTATCATACCCCTCAATACGTGCCTGTATCAAAAAGCAATTTTGTGCGTATGGTAGAACTAAAAAAGCGAAGCCATTGGCTTCGCTTTTGTCTGTTTAATCGAGAAGTGAGCTTAGTATTTCTAAGCATTATCCGTTCTAAACGCTTTCCAGAAGCTGGCTGAATGATTAGTCAGCATTACGCTCTGCAAACTTCTCCAGGCCTAAAACCAATGCAATCGCAGCAAACATCATCACAATCGCCATGACCAACTGAGAAGGCTGAGAGGTTACCGCTTCAAAATCAAACGGTGATAGGTTTTCTTGAATCAGAGGAACTTGTTCACCTTTTGAGTTTGTGCGCCAGCTGATGGTCTCTTTCCAAGGCCAGATCTTAGGCAGCGTACCGATCATCAAACCGGTTAAGAATACCAATGTGAAGTCGCGGAATGAACGCAATAGCCAAGACAGTACATGTGAGAAAGTCAGCAGTCCGATCACACAGCCCGCAAGGAATAGCGCAAGTACATCGACTTGAAATGATTTAACGGCGCCAAGCACGGGGCCATACATGCCAATCAGGAGCAGAATAAAGCTGCCTGAAATACCGGGTAAAATCATCGCGCAGATAGCAATCGCACCCGCAATCAATACGTTGATGCTGGTTGGTTCCATTTGCAGCGGTTTAAGCACGGTAATGCTATAAGCGAAAGCAACGCCAAGCAGCAAAAACACGAAGCGAATCATATCGCGTTTCTCTACTTGCTTAAGAATATGGAAAACCGAGACCAAGATCAGGCCGAAGAAGAAAGACCACAGTGGAACAGGGTGGGTGACTAATAACCAAGAAATCAATTTTGCGAATGTCGCAATGCTCGTGAATACGCCCGCGAACAGTGAAATTAGGAAGAAACCATTGATGTGATTAAACGCGGCTTTGAAGCCTTCGCGTTTCCATAAGCCAAGTACGCTAGGGTTAATTCTGCGAATGCTTTCTAGCAGCGTATCGTAGATACCAGTGATGAATGCGATGGTTCCGCCCGACACGCCAGGAACAACGTCTGCTGCGCCCATAGCCATGCCTTTGAAAAAAGTACTTAAGTAGTTCATTGCTTCATAGAGTTGAGGATGATTTTGTGCAGTATACAAACTTTAGTGTAAAAAAAGTATGAATATGCTTTTGGGGAAGGGCTTTTATTACTCTATTAATTGTAAGGCAATAAGTTGAAGTGAATATTTGCCTAACATTTAGATAACAACCATTTAGTGATTTGTCATTAACAGCAGCGATGAAACAGATCTCTTATCGATATTGCATCTTGGTTGCATTATGCAAATGCACTTTGCAATTCGCATGACAAATTCATGGTTTTTATGCGATGCAGGGCTTATAAAACGTCGAATAAAAGTTGGCACGCTAACTGCATTATATACATTGACCCTTCTTAAGCCGAGGGTCACCTAGCCAACTGACGTTGTTAGTGAACTTATGATTTGTTCACAAATATATAGAGCCAATCGCGATTATTGCGGTTGGCTATTTTTTTGCCTGTCGTTTGGTAAGTTGCTATTTTCCCATGTCCCAAGCAAAAAAAAGCTAGCCACCATTGGCGACTAGCTTAAACTTTTCTCGAATCTCGAATCTCGAATCTCGAATCTCGAATCTCGAATCTCGAATCCGCTTTAGTATCCCATCAACTGCAGCAAGTTTTCCGCTGTGCTGATTGCTTCTTTACGGTTAGCAATGTTGAGCTTTTGGTAAAGGTTACGGATGTGAGTCTTGATTGTGGTACCCGCTACATCGAGTTCTTGAGCGATCTGCTCATTACTGAATCCTGAATAGATCAGACCAAGCACTTGCCATTCACGCTGAGTGAGTGGGCTAGTACGCACCAGCTCAGGAATATTCGGGTGATTAACCAAGTTCTCAACAAAGTCTTCATCGAAATGCACCGAACGACTGCGTTGCGTAGTTGAGATATCCTTCATGATTTGTTGTGCGCGGTGACGTTCTAAATCACCTAAGCCTGGCTTGTTGCTCAACTTATCTAGGATATGCCCGATGGTCCCACCGTCTACTAAGAAGTTACCGACCATACCGGTTTGGTTAGTCATATGAAGCGCTTCTTCAAGCAGTACTCGTGCGCTGTCTTCATCGTTAATTTGTGTACGTAACACGGCTTCAACGATCAAGTTGCGGTTGGTGTCTGTAATCAGGTGCGAACGCTGGGCTTCACTCTTAAGGAAAGTTAGCGCTTCTTCTGCGTCTTCATACTGCTCAAGGATGATGTGAGCACGAACGATGTTTCGCCACTGAAGTTGGCAGAAGTGGTTACTTGCCGATTCAGGTCGAACAGCCACACTCAGCCAATCACGGATAGCTTCTTTATCGCCTTTTACTTGCCAGAACAGAATCAAAGAAAGAGAAGCATTTGCCGTCCAATCTACGTGGTAAGTCGATTGACGCAATAGGTGCTGAATCTGGTCGATAAATTTCGACGCTTTATCAATCTCACCACGGCTCAATGAAATACGAGCCAGCATTGAGTAACTGTGCAGGTGTTTACTTGGTGAGTGGTGACCAAGGATATCTAAGCCCTTGTAGCAACACTCTTCCGCTTCATCTAGTCGGTTCCAGCACCAGAAGATCTGAGCTCTAACACGGAGCAAAAATTCATGCAGAGGCACGTATTGAAGCTGATGCTCTTCGATCAATTTGAATGCGCTGTCTTGTAGCTCAAACGCAGCTTGAACATAACCTTGAGCAATCAGGATTTCGCTCTGTTGCAGAATCGCCCACAGAGCTTGATGGTAAACTTGATACTGACGTGCAAGCTTTTCAGTTTGCTGCATCATAGGCAAAGCACGGCTCAGGTTGCCCATTACGTGGTTTACTTCACCGACAACAGAGGTCGCAACAATGCGGCTACGATAAACGGTTGTGTTAAGCTGGCTTAACGAAAGCTCAGCCAATTCCAATGCTTTCTCAGGCTCATTGCTGTTGATGGCAACTTGGGCGCGCAAGGCGTTGTATTGGCCTTGCTGCTGAGTATCAAGTTCAATGTTTCGAGCTTGATATTGAGTCTCAGCCTCTTCCAACAAAGTCCCCACTTGATCATACCGGTGCTGACTTTGTGCCAGCCAAGCGCGCAGCATTGATAGCTTCGGCTCACTGTATAGTTGATCCGTAGTCAGTTGCTTGATCGCCATCTCTAGAGATGAAAGTTCGCCCTGGTTGAACATCGGCCAACCGTGTTCAGTCAGGATTTGAATGATCAGTTCTGGATCTTCAGCGCGCTGTGCGTGACGTAGTGCTTGGTGCGGTGTGTTTTGCTTGATCCACGCTTTTGCAGCACTTCGATGCAGTTCTGCTTCTTGCTGAGGAATTCGAGCTTGGCGCTCATGTGCGAGGAATTCACCAAACAGGTTATGGAAGCGATACCAGTTTTTTTCACCTTCAAGCGGGTAGATGAACAAACCAAAACGGTTGAGTGATTCGATCATACCTAACGCATCTTCACGCTGTGTAAGTGCACACACAAGTTCATCGTTGAAGTGATCAAGCACGGAACATTGCATCAAGAACTGTCGGGTTTCTTTGTCTAGCAGGTCGAATACTTCTTCAACCAAGTAGTCCCAAAGATGGGCGTGATTAAAGTGAGAGAACGACTCTGCGGACTGTGCAAGAGTGCGTTTTTGGTGTTGTGCTTGTAGCGCGATAAGTTGCAGTGCAGAAGGCCAACCTTCTACATAACTACAAATGCTATCTGCCGTCGTGTCATCAATGCCGTCGGCTACGCGTTGGTTGAAAAAGCGTGTGGTTTCTTCGGTATCAAACGCCAACGAGTCATTACCTAATTCGATCATTAAGTCACGAACGCGCAGGTTTGCTGTACCAAGTGGTGGCGTACCACGACTGGTGACAACCAACGTTAGGTTATCGGGCATGTGTTTGAGGAAGAAGCGCATGGCTTCGTGGATGTCGTCATTGTTGACCAAGTGATAGTCATCCAACACCAGAAAACACTCGTGATGGAATTCCGACATCTCGGCAAATACTTCACTTAATAAAGAATGCAGCGATGAAAACTGTCGTTTTTCTGCCAGCTTTTGGGCATTCGGACAGGCATTTTGAGTCGCTTTATTAAGTGATTGAAGTAGGTAGTTGATAAAGCGGAAGGCATCGTTGTCGCTATCATCAATGCTGTACCAACCCACATTGGGTTTATCTACCAACCATTGTGCAGCCATGGTGGTTTTGCCGTAGCCCGCTGGAGAGCGGAACAACACAAGCTTATAGCAATCTGCATTGTGAAGCAGATCGAGAACCCTAGGTCGTAGGATTGCATTATGTAAGCGGCCGGGACGAGTCAGTTTCGAAGGGATCCACATATCGAAGTTTTACACCTATTCCGTGGCTATGTTCTGGAATATCCCAATCTATCGTTGAGTGCACTCCAATGACATTAGCCTAATTACTTAAGTCTTTACTCATATTACGTGAAGCCAAACGTCACCGACTATGATCCTCCTCAGAAACCTTGCGCTCCTGCATGTTTTTGGGTGTCTACGCCCTTTATTTGAGACTTTGCTCACGTTGCGGGTTGGTTTGTGAATGTGACTTCGTTCATCCCTACACGGGAATCTATGCAAAAGATGAGAGTTGGAAATTATTTTCGTGATCTGAGTATCAGATTTGACAATGACTTTAATCTGGTTAAATAAAAGTCACATCAATTGAAGTTAAGTTATCGAACGGGAGCTTGTGATCTTAGTCACTCCAAGTTTTTGTTCTCAGTCAGAACATGAGAGTCAGATCACTAACCCTAAGTCGGTACGCCCCCTACGCCCTCCCATCTACTCCTAGTCAGTTGCATTAGCGGGAGGATGTTTAGTTTATGGTGACCATGCACGATATGTCACAGATGAATTAGAACTATTAAAAGCGAGATTTCTGAAATGAAACCAACTCAGCAAAAAACTTTCGATAAAGTGTCATTCCAAGAGAGTGTTAAGAAACATTTATCTGCAACCTACGCAACAACCGTTGAAACAGCAGACAGCCGTTCATGGTATCTAGCAATGGGTCGTGCTCTTGCAGAGCTAACGACTTTTGACCTGCTAGAAACTGAAAATGATGAAAAAATTAAGAACGCTAAGAGCGTTAACTACCTATCACTAGAGTTTTTGATTGGCCGTCTAACAGGTAACAACCTGATCAGCATGGGTCTATACGAACAGATCACTCATGCAATGGAAGAGCTAGGTCAAAACCTAACTGACCTTCTAGAAGAAGAACGCGATCCATCACTAGGTAATGGTGGTCTTGGTCGTCTAGCTGCTTGTTTCATGGATTCTTGTGCCGCTCAAGAATACCCAACAGTAGGCTACGGTCTTCACTACGAATACGGTTTATTCAAGCAGTCTTTCCAAGACGGTCGCCAACAAGAAGCACCTGACGCATGGCGCGGTGTTGAAGGTTACCCATGGGAAGTGGCTCGTCCAGAACTAGCACAACACATTGGTTTTTACGGTCATGTAGAAGTTGAATTCATCGACGGTAAAGAAGTACGTACTTGGGTTCCAGGTATGGAAGTGAAAGCAATGCCTTGGGATCTACCTATCGTAGGTTACGAGTCAAACACGGTTTACCCATTGCGTCTTTGGGAATGTCAGGCAATTGCACCATTCTCACTAGCAAGCTTTAACAACGGTGACTACTTCGAAGCGCAACACTCGCTAATCGATGCAGGTAACATCACTAAAGTACTTTATCCGAACGACAACCACGAGAAAGGCAAGACTCTGCGCCTAATGCAGCAGTACTTCCACTCAGCAGCGTCTGTTCGCGATATTCTACGTCGTCACGAAGCAGCAGGTTTCTCTCTAGAAGATCTGCCTAAGCAAGAAACGATTCAGCTTAACGATACTCACCCAACGATCGCGATTCCTGAGCTAATGCGCATCTTGATTGACGAGAAAGGTCTATCTTGGGATCAAGCATGGGAAATCAGTGCTCACACGTTCGCTTACACGAACCACACACTACTTCCAGAAGCGCTAGAGACTTGGTCTGAATCTTTAATCAATCGTCTTCTTCCACGTCACATGGAAATCATCTTTGAAATCAACCACCGCTTCATGCAAGAAGTTCGCAAGATGTGGCCTGGTGATGGTGAGAAGCAAGCGAAGCTTTCTATCATCCAAGAAGGTTTCCACCGTATGGTTCGCATGGCAAACCTATGTGTGATTGGTTCTTACAAAGTAAACGGTGTAGCTGCGCTTCACTCTCAACTGGTTAAGAAAGACTTGTTCCCTGAATTCAACGAAATCTTCCCAGGTAAACTGACTAACGTAACGAACGGCATCACGCCACGTCGTTGGTTGAAGTTCTGTAACCCAGGTCTATCTGCGCTAATCACGGGTAAGATCGGCACTGAATGGCCAGCAAAACTTGAGCAGCTAGAAGGCATCGCTAAGTTTGCAACAGACGCGAAATTCCAAAAAGAATTCATGGCTGTTAAGAAAGAAAACAAACAGCGCCTAGCTGATTGGGTTCAAGAGAACATGGGTATCGAGCTAGATACTAACGCTATCTTTGACGTTCAAATCAAACGTCTTCACGAATACAAGCGTCAGCACCTAGATTTGCTACACATTCTATCTCTGTACCACCGTATTCTTAACGAACCTGGTTTCGAGTGTGAGCCACGCGTATGTTTCTTCGCAGCGAAAGCAGCACCGGGTTACCACCTAGCGAAAGAGATCATCTTCGCGGTTAACAAGATTGCAGAGAAGATCAACAACGACCCTCGCATCGGTAACAAACTGAAAGTGGTATTCATTCCTGACTACCGTGTAAGCATGGCTGAAATCATCATCCCTGCAGCAGACGTTTCTCAGCAAATCTCACTAGCGGGTAAAGAAGCATCTGGTACGGGCAACATGAAGATGGCTCTAAACGGCGCGCTAACTATCGGTACGATGGATGGTGCAAACGTTGAGATTCGTGAAGAAGTGGGTGATGAAAACATCTACATCTTCGGCCTAGACGTTGATGGTGTTCAAGCTCTGAAAGCTCAAGGCTACAACCCATACGACTACTACAATGCAGACCCACTACTGAAAGCATCTCTAGACCTACTGACTGGCGATGAGTTCACTCCAGGTCAACCAGGCCTTCTACGTGCAACGTTTGATAGCCTGCTAGACGGTGGTGACCCTTACCTATGTCTTGCTGACTTCGCATCTTACGTGAAAGCGCACGAAGACATGGGCACGCAATACAAAGACCAAGCAGGTTGGGCTAAGAAAGCAATTCTTAACACAGCATTGGTTGGTAAGTTCACATCAGACCGCTCTATCCGCGACTACGTGAACAACATCTGGAAACTTGAAGCGGTTAACCGTTAATACTTCCAAAGTAGCCAAGGCAGTTTCTGCCTTGGCTCAATTAGCTTGTGAGCAAACGAAAGGCTTAAAGGTTTCGTTTATAAACAAGCTGCTTACAAACCGATTGTCACAAGCTAATTGATTAGTAAAAATTAAATTAACAACCCTACAAAATAGAAAGCGTCAGAACGTTTTCGGAGAGAGCGATGAAAGAACAGACCGTATTAAAACAAGTCGCAGAAATGGCAAACATTGCCGACAGTTACGTTAGTGCGTGGGGCGATGAAGCACAAGTATCAGACGAGACGATCACGTCTCTATTGGCTTCGTTGGGCTACGATACAAGCAGCGATGATGCACTGCTTAAGTCAGCAGAAAGAAAACACAAAAAAGATGTACTAGACCCAGTTCTTGTCTTGCGTGACGGTGAGCCAGTAGAAGTGGCGCTTAATCTAGGTGTAAGTGCTCGTGAAAGTGAGTTCAGCTGGCGCTTAGAAACCGAGCAAGGAGAGGTACTTGAAGGCTATCTTCAATCTCAAGTCATTCGTGACGAGCGTGCCGAGGGTGGCCCTTTAGTGTTTGCATTGCCAAGTGATTTGGCATGGGGTTATCACAAGCTCATTGTGAGCCGTAAGCGCCGTAAGAAGCCTTACGAGATGACACTGATTATTACGCCAAAAGCGTGTTTCAAGCAGTCACCAATCGAGCAAGGCAAAAAGCTTTGGGGACCCAGTGTTCAACTTTATACCCTAAGAACTCAGCATAACTGGGGTATTGGTGATTTCGGAGACCTAAAACAGCTTGTTGCGGATATCGCTTCTCGTGGTGGTGACTTCGTTGGTCTAAACCCAATTCACTCATTGTTCCCTGCGAACCCTGAAGGTGCGAGCCCATATAGCCCATCTTCTCGTCGCTGGTTGAACATCTTATACATTGATGTGAGTTCAGTTCCTGAATTTGCACTAAGTGCAGAAGCACAACAAACAGTCGGCAGCGCAGAGTTCCAACAGCGTCTACAAAAAGCGCGTGAAGCACACTGGGTAAACTACACCGAAGTGTCTGAGCTTAAGATGAGCATCTTGCCTCTGCTATTCGCAGAATTTAAGACTCGTCATCTAGACAAAAACAGCGACCGTGCACAAGCGTTCTTAGCCTTCGTAGAAGAGGGTGGCGATAGCCTGATGCATCAAGCGGCGTTTGATGCTCTACATGGTGAACTGCATGAAGAAGATTCTGGCATGTGGGGATGGCCGGTATTCCCTGAGAAGTACCGTACATTCGACAGCCCAGCGACACAGAAATACATCAAAGAGAACTTAGAAAACGTTCATCTGTACATGTACCTGCAATGGCTAGCAGATTGCCAGATCAACGATGCACAGTCTCTTGCAGAAGAGAAGGGCATGGCTGTTGGCCTGTACCGTGACTTAGCGGTAGGTGTTGCAGATTCAGGCAGCGAGACTTGGGCTGACGAAGGCAACCTAGTGATGGATGCGAGCATTGGTGCTCCACCTGATATTCTTGGTCCTTTGGGTCAGAACTGGGGTCTACCTCCGCTAAACCCAGAAGTGCTTCGAGAAACAAGCTACGACGCTTATATCAAGCTACTTCGTGCAAACATGAAGCATTGTGGTGCACTGCGTATTGACCACGTTTTAGGTCTACTGCGCTTGTGGTGGATTCCAAAGGGTGAGAACGCAACTAAGGGCGCGTACATCTACTACCCAGTACAAGATATGCTGTCTATTCTGGCGCTTGAATCTCACCGTTACCAATGTAGCGTTATCGGTGAAGATTTAGGAACGGTACCGGATGAGATTGTCGACATCCTTGCAGATGCTGGCGTGCACTCTTACAAAGTGTTCTTCTTCGAAACATCAGAAGATGACGGTGGTTTCATCTCACCAAAACACTACGCATCACAATCGATGGCGGCACTGTGTACTCACGATATGCCAACGCTTCGTGGGTTCTGGCACTGTGATGACCTGAAAATGGGCCAAGAGATTGGCTTATACCCAGATGCAGAACAATTAGAAACCTTGTTCGATGACCGCCTAGAGTGCAAGCAAGGTATCTTAGATTCAGTAGCATGGCATGGTTTCCTACCAGAAGGTGTGGGCCGCGATGCGAGCCAAGTACCGATGGACTCTTACCTTGCTGAGGCACTTCAACTGCACGTAGCGGCTGGTGGTTCAACACTACTGAGCGTTCAGCTAGAAGATTGGCTAGAGATGGACAAGCCAGTAAACATTCCTGGCACGGTTGATGAATACCCTAACTGGCGTCGTAAACTATCAATGAACTTGGACGAAATATTTGCTCACGAAGGCGTTAATCGTATCGCTTCTAAGCTGACTGACGTTCGAGAAAAAGCCGCTAAGTAATGACGTGAGTGACTTGAAATTAGGTGGTTTTTTGCTTACGCCGTACGAAACTACAACCTCGGTCACTCAATAATGAATGCTCATCTGGTAGAATAAACCGTCGTTATATTGCCCGCACTAATAGCGGGCATTTTTGTATTATGTTTTTTGGATGTTTGGTTAGGGAGAAACGTTTTGGAACTAAGTTCGATTTCAAAGCAAAAACAAATATATACCCAACTATCACAGGCTTGTTTCACAGACCCATTCGCGTTTTTAGGGCCATACCTACCTTCTGAGCAAGGTGCATTACGTGTGTGGATTCCTGGGGCAGATAAAGTCGAGTTGATTGTTGGAAAGGAACCTCGTATTGAGTTAGCGCGAGAGGGTGAAAGTGGTTTCATTCTTAAGCAAGAGAGAGACTTACGTTTTACTCACTATAAGCTTGCGGTTGATTGGGCTGGCGTAGAACAGATCATCGATGATCCTTACCAGTACCACGATCTGTACGCGAGTTATGAAGATCTTCATACACCTAAAGATATGTATCATCACATGGGGGCTCAGTTTATTACGCTAGAGCGTGATGGACAGACGATTTCAGGTACGCGTTTCTTGGTGTACGCACCGCATGCAACTGCGGTAAGCTTGGTGGGTAACTTCAACGCTTGGGATGGTCGCCGCCACCCAATGCAACGCCTAGATTACGGTATGTGGGGCTTATTCATTCCTGAACTGGAAGAAGGCGCTCAATACAAGTTTGAATTAAAAGGACCAAATGGCGAAGGCTTACCACACAAAGCTGACCCATGGGGTTTCTACTCTGAGCAATACCCATCGTTCTCATCTGTAACTTACGATCACGCTCGTTACCAGTGGCAAGATACTCAATGGCAAAATCGCCCGGTAACGCAAAAGCGCAAAGAAGCGCTTTCGTTCTATGAATTGCATGCAGGTTCTTGGAAGCGTAACGCTGAAGGTGAATTCTTAAATTATCGCGAGCTTGCGGCAGAGCTGATCCCATACCTAACGGATCTTGGCTACACGCACGTTGAACTAATGCCAGTTTCAGAACATCCATTCTACGGTTCTTGGGGCTATCAGCCTGTAGGTCTATTTGCACCGACTAGCCGTTTTGGCTCTCCAGATGATTTCAAATACTTCGTCGATCAATGTCACCAAGCGGGTCTTGGCGTTGTTCTGGACTGGGTTCCTGCTCACTTCCCAAGTGATGATCACGGCCTAGCAAACTTCGATGGTACGCCATTATTCCATGATCCAGATCCACGTCGTGGTTGGCATCAAGATTGGAACTCGTACATTTACGATTTAGGCAAAGAGCATGTTCGTCGTTTCTTAGTTTCTAATGCACTGTACTGGTTCGAGCAATTCCACATTGATGGCATCCGTGTTGATGCGGTTGCTTCGATGTTGTACCTCGACTATTCGCGTAGCCATGACCAATGGATCCCGAATGCGGATGGCGGCAACGAAAACTACGACGCTATCGCAACCCTTAAGTGGATGAACGAAGAAGTGTATAAACACTTTCCGAATGCGATGACGATTGCTGAAGAATCAACGGCTTTCCCTGGTGTTTCAGCACCGACTTTTATGGGCGGCTTAGGTTTTGGCTTTAAGTGGAACATGGGTTGGATGCACGACAGCTTGTCTTACATTCAAGAAGACCCAATCAACCGTAAATATCACCACGATACGATTACCTTCCCACTGGTTTACGCACACAGTGAGAATTATGTATTGTCTCTGTCTCACGATGAGGTGGTTTACGGTAAAGGTTCTATCCACAACAAGATGCCTGGTGATGAATGGCAGCAAACGGCAAACCTACGTGCTTATATGGGTTACATGTATGCGCAACCAGGTAAGAAGCTGAACTTCATGGGTGCAGAATTTGGTCAGACGGCTGAATGGAACCATGACGACCAGCTGCAATGGTTTTTGCTGGATTACGAGCGTCATCAAGGTGTTCAGCGTTTAACGAAAGACCTGAACAATCTGTACCGCTCTGAAGCTGCAATGCACGATCTTGATTTTGATCCGAAAGGCTTTGAATGGCGTCTACAGGACTCTGCTGAAGCGAGCATTCTTGCGCACGAGCGCATCAGTGAATCTGGTGAGCGAGTATTGATAGTGTCTAACTTTACGCCAGTGCCTCACGAGCATTTCCGCTTAGGTGTTCCTGCAAAAGGTGAATACGCATTGTTGTTGAATACAGACTCTGTCGACTATGCAGGCAGCGGTTTTGAAGTGAAGCAGACTGCTGAGATTGAATCTGTAGAAAGCGAAGGGCTAGACACATCGATTGAGCTGCGTTTGCCGCCGTTATCGACCGTTTTTTACAAGCTAAATTAGGTCTATAAGTTGAGCAGGTCATCGCTGCTCACTTTTCTGAAAGTCTAAAAAAGGGAACCCTAGGGTTCCCTTTTTCTATTTCAGTAAGCTGGTTAGCGTTACTTGAAGTTGGTGAGATAGAACATTGAGCGTCCGACTACCATTTCAAGGATTCGAACTGAGTTGTTGCCGAAACTGTCCAACATCTTTTCACGAAATTCGCCGTTCGAGCTGAGGTTAAATTGCTCAGGATTCTTGATTTGCGAAGCATGGAAAAACATCAATTTAATCACGTATCGAAACTGCTCATTATCTAGAGCGGCTTGCCAAGATTGGATAAAAAGCGCTTCCGATGAAAAGTCTAGACTGTCTATAACGATCGATAGCATGTGTTCGTGA
Source organism: Vibrio sp. 10N.239.311.G01 (assembly GCF_041465805.1). Classification (NCBI taxonomy): domain Bacteria; kingdom Pseudomonadati; phylum Pseudomonadota; class Gammaproteobacteria; order Vibrionales; family Vibrionaceae; genus Vibrio; species Vibrio sp. 10N.239.311.G01. Next base: position 43,652 of record NZ_JBFSRM010000010.1, on the reverse strand, counting down.
AGTACTGAGCGAATAGCGCGGGTCGACGGATAATAGCCCTGAAGCGTCGTTAAACTAATGCCAATCTCTTGAGCAATCCTTGCATAAGTTAGTGCTTCATGTCCTTCAGCCAGAAAAAGGTTTAGTACGATCTCATCGTAGTTTTTTTGATTTTCTAGTTTCTGTACTTGAGTAATTCGAGCCATTACAAATCTCTATTGAGTGTAACATTCTGTAAACGAGTATATTAAGAGCTTCTGAATTAAATCTCAAACTCCAAGGGTAAATAACTGGTCAATTTATCGTTAAATATAGTCAGTATTGTGTCATTGGTTCAATTATCAATCAGATTTTGGCATAAACAAAAACACCGCCCTATTGAGCGGTGTGTTATTTAAAGTCTTTGTTTATCTATGCTAATTCAGATGACTAGAACGGATACCAAAATAACTGCGGCTCTAGAATGCGTTTCGCAATGGCTAACACCACGATAAAAGCGATGACACCTAAACAAACAAAGTCGATACGTTTCAAAGGTGCATAGCTATACCAAGTGCGAGCTTTGTGTCGGCCAAAACCTCGTAACGTCATTGCGTTAGAGATCTCGTCTGCTCGGTCCAAGCTAGAGAAAATGAGCGGGCCTAGAACCTTAGCCACATTTTTGATTCGAGTAATTAGAGGCGCTTTCTTTGAGAGCTCTACACCACGAGCCTGTTGAGCATGCATGATATTGATGAAGTCTTTCTTAACTTCTGGCAAGTAACGCAGTGTTAAGCTGACCGCATAGGCGATCTTGTAAGGAACACCGATACGGTTGAGGCTAGCTGCAAACTCAGTCGGATGCGTTGTGAAGACAAAAATCAACGCTATCGGGAACATGCTCATGTATTTGAGCGTCACAGTAACCAAGTAAAACAGAGTCTCTTGGCTCAACGAGTAGTTACCCGGCAATGTCAGCAATAAGGTTTTGCTGCCGATGAGCTCAGTACCTTGCTGTGGAGCCAGCAGATACATGAACAAAGCATTTAGGCTCAATACACTCGCCGTACCCAATAACAGAGGCTTATATACGCGTACAGGCACATTGGTGAGCTTTAGCAGGTATAAACCAGTCACAATAAGCAGCGTAATCAATCTTAGGTCGAACGTAGTCAATACCACGGTTACCCAAGCTAAGAAGAGCGCAAATTTGGTGATGCCGTTAAGTGCATGAAGCGGTGATTTTGTATCAATGTAATTGATGCCGAATTTTACTTTTGATGCGTTCATTGAGCGCTTCTCTCGTAGTCGATGAAGTACTGCATAAACGCATTGGTGTCGTCGATTTTCATCATAGTCGCGAGTTCATAAATGCTGGTGGTACAAAGATTTGCACGTTCTAGAAGTGATGGTTGGCTAAATACTTCCGTCATCGCGGCATTGGCAATCAACTTGCTGTCTGCGATTACGATTGAACGTGTGGTGTACTCGAGAACGAGGTGCATGTCGTGTGAGATGATCACAACGGTAATACCCAAATCACGATTAAGCTTTTGGATGAATGCCAGCATAGATGTGTAGTTACGGTAGTCTTGACCTGCTGTCGGCTCATCCAAGATAAGAAGCTCAGGCTCCAGCACCAAAATAGAAGCGATGGTTACGCGTTTTTTCTGACCGTAGCTTAGCGCTTCGATTGGCCAGTGGCGGAACTTGCTCAAGCCACACAGCTCAAGAACGTTTTCCACCTTCTCTTTGATTTCCTGCTCTGCAACCCCACGATTACGCAGACCGAATGCAACTTCATCAAAAATCATATGATGAGAGATCATATGATTTGGGTTCTGCATCACGACACCGACTTTCTGGCTTCTTTCAAAGATAGAAAGCTCAGATAGGTCTTCACCATTTAGATAGGAAGAGCCTGAATCGGCATCGATCACACCCATGATGAGTTTAGTGATGGTAGATTTGCCTGAACCGTTTTTGCCTAAGATTGAAACGAACTCACCCTTACCAATCTTAAAGCTGACATCTTCGAGAGCGTTCTTTTCACCATCGTAAGAGTAAGTCAGGCCGTGGACCTCAAGCAAAGGTTGGTACTGCTTCTCGGCAACTGGAGTCGGGCGCTCTGCAAACCAAGCCTGAACCGCAGGGCGGAATCTTTTGTAATCGAGAGCTTTGAGGTTTGATAGCTTATCTTCACTGGTCAAAGGTGCTTTCGCTGCCTTCAGAGCAGATAAATAAAGTGGTTCACGAATACCGTGTGTTTCAAGCAGTTCAGAAGCTAAGATTTCATCGGGTGTCATGTCCGCGACAATTTCACCGCGCTCCATCAAGATCACTCGATCGATATCGCGATGTAGTACATCTTCAAGGCGATGCTCGATGATGACTATAGTCTTGTTGGTTTCTTTATGAAGTTGGTCGATGATTTCGATAGTCGCTTTACCCGTTTTCGGGTCAAGGCTAGCCAAAGGTTCATCAAACAACAGGATGTCAACGTCATCAACTAAGATGCCCGCTAATGACACGCGTTGTTTCTGGCCGCCGGATAAATCATGTGGCGAGCGATCAAGCATATCTGCTAAGTCGACCATTTTTGCTGTCGACTTAACCAGAGGGTACATATCAATGTTCGACACTAACTGATTTTCCAGTGCGAATGCGATGTCTTCGCCAATACTCAAACCGACAAATTGGCTATCAGTATCTTGTAATACTGTGCCAACCTGCTCGGTATAGTCGTGCATAGAAAAATCAGAAATGTTCTTACCGTTGATCTCTAGAGAGCCAGTCACCTCACCTTTGATAGCATGAGGAATCAGACCGTTAAGGCATTGACCTAGGGTAGATTTACCACTACCGCTTGGTCCAATAATGACGATTTTCTCTCCTTTCTCTATCCTTAGATTGATATTTTTTAGCGTCGGTTTATCCAGCGACTCATATCTAAAAGAGAAGTTCGAAAATGCTATAGTCATTATCGCTTATGCCTCAGTCAGGTTACGGCTTTGTTTGTTGCGTTTAGCGACTGATTTTAGGATCAGTAAGCCAACAACAGCGATCAGAACGGTGTTACCCGCAGCAATGATAGAGAGTTGAGTGAAGACTTTAGTAAACGGTTCTGCATATAAGATAGTATCTAGGAACGCAGAGCAGCCATAGCCTACAACGTTACCTGCAAGGGCCAGTATCACGAACAATACAAAATCTTTCATTGGCAGTTCGCCTTGTTGAAGACGGTTCTTAGTCATCATAGGGAATAAGCCGATAACCATACCTACGATACCTGAGCCTAGTACCCAAGTTAACCAAACGCCCCAGCCTGCGAACAGATCCGTTACCCAGTGACCGATAAAGCCAACCAAGAAGCCAACAATTGGGCCGAACAAAACAGAAAACAGTGCTAGGACTGCCATCGCTGGTTTCAATGTCGTGTTCGCAAACACTGGGACACCAAACATAGGTAAACCACCAATGCCGTACAGTGCCGCGCCAATGGCAATAACGACCACTGTTTTAGCTGAAAAGTTCATAGATAACCTCGAATACTGAAAGATAAAGCTTAATAAAGAACGAATATTCACCATTATTAATATGCGTCTCAATGAGAACGTTTTTTGGGCAAATATAAAAAATAAGGCGCGCATTATACAGTAGAACGCTTCCATAAGGGAAGGTAAGTGTCTAGATGTCTAAAATTCCATCTGAACACTTAAATATCGTGTAAAAAGCGCAATTTTACGGATAATCAAGCAACAAAAAAGCCAGAGCGGGTCTGGCTTTTTCATTCGTCTTAACAATGTGTTAAGCGGGTTCGTCACATATCTACGCCCGTTTAGTGGTCTAGGTATAGATAGTTTTGCCAACTCTTCATGCGAATAAGGACCTTACGCATGATAGACACGTGAGTGAAGCTGTCAGAATAAACGGCAACTTCAACCGCGGTACCCATAGGTAAATGGTAGTCAGACAGATCATCAGTGATGCTCAATTTAACAAACACACGACCACTGGTACGCAACGCATCAGTACCTAGAAGCGCGCCTCTAGCTTGGAATTGGCTCTCACCAATAGCTGGAATCACTTCATCAATACGTCCTTTGAATATCTTCCCTGGCAATGCTCTAAACAAGAACTCAGCTTCGTAACCCGGTTGCAGGCGTTGTAAGGAGTTTTGTCTGAACGCAGCGGTATAGAATTGTTCTTCTGTGTGAACAAACGTCATTACCGGAGCTAAAGGAAGCGGCACAGCCATAACGCCTGGGCGCAATGCTAGCTGCGTAACGTATCCGTCAGTGGGAGCTCGAACCACGGTTTGCTCTAAATCAAACTGAGCTTTACGCAATTCAGCCAGTAAGCTTAAAACCGCTGTATTCTCGCCACCTATTTCAGAGTTCAAGGCGATCTTTGTTTGTTCTAGGTTTGCATCTGCAACTTTCACGGCCGCTTCCGATGCTTTGTAAGCTTGTCTGCGAGTATCCAATTGCTGCTCGGTAAAAGCGCCACTGTCGTAACCGCGCTTGTAACGAGAAAACTCACGTTGGGCTTTATCTCTTTCTGCGATGGCTTTGATTTTTGCAGCCTCTGCTTCAACCACTTCAGATTCCATTCCAAGAGCACCTTGGCTTGCTTCTTTTACCTTGGCTTCTAACCTTGCGACTTCAGCTTCGAATGGAACTGGGTCTATTTTGAAAAGAATATCCCCTTGCTTCAGAGGTTTGTTTGCTTCTACTGGCACTTCGATAACTTTACCCCTAACGCCTGAAACGACTGGCGTTGTTGAGTAAACTTGGTTACCGATTTGTGTAAATGGATGGTTGTAGTTCATTAGTAGAATTAGGGTACCTACTATGATCACACCTCCAAGTACGGCAGTAGGTACTGTCCATTTATTTAGCGGTATATTGAACACCTTGAAAATAGTGATACAAAGCGCTGCATAGGTCATTATCAGCAGTAAATCCATTACTTAGCCTCCTGATCTTGAACGTTGTTTGTCTCTTTCTCTGGACTGCTTTGCTCAGCACCTGCTTGCTTGAGCTGTGCGATTTCATCCTGAAGAGTACTCACTTGATCGATGAGAATATCGACGCGATGATGAATATCGTGTTGTTCTTCTTCTAATTTAGCGAAGCCCCAACCACGATCTTTGCGCCATAATGTTGCCCAAATCCAAAGAAATGGCCAAATAGTATGTAAGGTGAATAGGCTAACCCAGCCTGAGACGTGAATAGCATCTTGATGAGGGTGATTGCGTTCTTTCGCAATTTCATAGGGAATATCGTGAATAACGATGATGCCGTAAAAGATTACTAATGCTACGAAAATAAGTAAGCCGAGCGCAAAGTAGTCTAAAAACATAACAGATCCTTGTAATGTTAGATATTAGTTATAAATATACTACGCTATCATCCAAGTAATTGTTATAAAAATGATTTACCGAGTTGAAAATAATGTGTTGTCGCTTCTAATGCGAATAAAAGCATTGATGAATCTTATAAAATCTCATCGCGTTTGAAGAGGCTATTTCGGCTTTCTGGTTGATATTTCAGCTGAAATGATGACAGCTACGATTCTAAATGACGTGCATAACCACAAGGGATAAATACGGATGTATATAGGTGAATTGGCGGCCATTGGCGCTGCAATTGTGTGGGCATGTGCGACATGGATCTATGGGCAATTTGGACATCGCTTCTCTGCGATGCAATTGAACATTGTTAAGGGTGTAGTAGCCTCTGGCATGATGCTGTTGGTCATGCCGTTAATACCGATGCCTGAATTTGAATTGAGTACCAACCATTTTCTGATATTGGCAATTTCAGGTGTGATTGGCATTGCGATTGGAGACAGCGCCTATTTTGCGGCGTTGAAAAGAATCGGTGCCAATAAGACGCTGTTACTGGAATCTTTAGCACCACCTCTTTCTGGTGTGCTGGCATTAATGTTCCTTGGCGCTGTATTGACAGTACAAAGTTGGCTCGGTGTCGTGATTACAACACTAGCGGTGACCTTCGTTGTCTTCCAGCCATCAAAATCGGCGAGCGGTGAATCGAATGATAAAGCGCAGTCGGGTGGCATTGGTTATGGGCTTGTGGCGAGTGTTTGTCAGGCATCCGGTGTGGTGATTTCTCATTACGCGTTAGTGGCGGGTGATATCCCACCATTATTAGGTGCACTGATTCGTCTCACGATAGGTGTGTTTGCAGTAATGCTGATTATCCCTTTTGTTGAAAAGAAGCCGTATTCATCGATAAAAAGAGATTTATGGGAAATGACCAAGCTCGATAAACTTTGGTTATTAGGGGCAATCTTTGTCGGAACCTTTTTGGCATTGTGGCTTCAGCAAGTGGCATTGAAGAATGCGAACCCTGCGATTGCACAAACATTGATAGCGACCAGCCCGGTCTTTATTTTGGTGATTTATGCGTTGAAAGGGGAGAAGGTGTCAAAACAAAGTGTCATCGGGACTCTTGCCGCCCTTGTTGGTATTTCTCTGTTCTTTTATCAATAAGATGCAGGCTTAGCTACAGAGCTACAGAGCTACAGAGCTATAGAGTCGCAGAGTTACATGCCACTACTCTGTACACACTTGATTACGGCCATTGGCTTTAGCTCGGTATAGCGCTTTATCGGCACGGTAGAAGGTACGCTGAGTATTTTCTCCGTCGCGATGTAAAGTGATACCGATACTCACGGTTAAACCGCGTTCTCCGAGTATTTCATGCCATCCGAATTGGAAGATGCGCTCTCGATAATTTTCAGAGTGCATTTCTGCTTTCGCAAGATCAGTGTTTTCAAGGATGACTAGGAACTCTTCCCCGCCAAACCTGACACATGACGCGCCTCTAAACTTAAAGTATGAACGTAGCTCTTGAGACACACTAACAATCGCTTTATCGCCCACTAAGTGACTCAGTTCATCATTGATAGACTTGAAGTGGTCAATATCAATAACCATCAGTGCGAAAGAGGTATCGTGCAACAGCATGTCTTTCAATTTCACATCTAACCAGCGACGGTTGTGTAACCCTGTCAATGGATCGGTGAATACGTCTTGTTGAAGCTGAGCAACCGCATTCTTGTGTTGTTCCGTTGTCTCTTTCAGCTCTTTGTTTTCTTGTTCAGAGAGAATGAGTTTGAGTTGTAATTCAAAACGGGACAGGCGGCGTAGTTGGCTTGCACCGAGTTCACTGATCGGGATCTGCTTCATCAGATCGGTTTCAATTCGGTAGCCTTTTTTCTCATAGCTTAGCGCTTCTTGAAAACGCCCTTGATTCATACACACATCACTCAGCGAATCGTAGAATCGTTTTGCAAGTACTGGCGACGAGTAGGCTTTCACGCGTTTGTCTGTGCTCGACAAAATCATGCTCGCGTAGTCTTGCTTGCCGGTTGCACTTAGGCAATGTGAGAGCTCTAGACGAGTCATGGTTGCAAGCCAGCTTGCTTGAGTGCTGTTGGCTGGGTATTGAACCTTAGACAGACAGCGTAGCGCTTCATGGTGTTTTTTCTTAGCGCGCAGTACCTTTGCTTGGTAAAGCAGTATTTGAGCTGTGAGCAACTTGTCACTGACCAAAATACTCAGTTCTTCGCACTCATTCAGTAAATCGCTGGCTGCTGTAATGCGATTGAGTAGAAGTAGGCTTGCTACCATATGCAGCTTGAATTTGAGGCGAAGTGAGCGACTGCTTATCGCATGGTCTATGCTGCTGATTTTTTGGTAGTAACGAAGTGCTCTGTTGTGATCGCCATAGGAATCACACAGGTTGCCCATGCCTAAAATAGCTAATACATACTCATCGATATGACCGTGTTCAACCGCGATAGTCGATGAACTGACGAATTCATTGAGTGCTGAGGTGTAATCACCAGTTTCAACTAAGCGGTCACTTAAACTGGTTTTGACTGTCAGAATATCTTCGATATCGGCAGGAAGGTGGAGCAGATCGAGTGCTCGTCTCAACTCTTCGATACAGGTTTGATTTTGTTGTAACTCGGCACGGTATTCAGAGCTAATGATATAGCAGTGCGCTTGCTCTGTTTGCGTTGTCGAAACGTGCTGACGAATGTGGTTCCAGAAGATGATCGCTTCTTCACCTGATACTGATGAAGGGTCTAAACCGGCGTCTGTGATCTTGCTTAATAGAGTTTCCATTATTCTATTACCTCAGCATCGTCTTCTTCTAATTGTTCAAGCGTGAACGGGAACGTCAAAATATCATTGAGGCTGACGGTCGGTTTCGAACCCTTTAGTCCTTTTCTATGCCATGGATAGATATCAAGCATGGTGCTGAGAGTTTGGAAGGTTTGCTCTGCGGCTTCGCCTTTTTCGGAAAGCATAAGGGCCACACGTTCAGAACTTAGCCTTGCGATGAAGTCATTCTGGTTACATAAAGCATGAGCAATCTCGGTACAGACATCTAAGTAATCAGTATCGACATGATGGAACATAATGATGCTGTGGTTTGAACGTTTAAGCTCTGTCTTGAACAGCACCAACTTTTCCCACCAAAAGGTTTCAGAGACAACGTAAGAGAGGTGCTTTTCAGGATCGTACTCGTGCTGACCGCGAATACGATTAATCAGTTTTCGTGCTCTCTGTTCAAGTTGGCGTTTTGAACTGCGTGCTTTGTCCAAACCGACACGTGTCGTTTGCTCTTTGAGCATGCCGATAGAATATTGACGGTACTTTTTAAAGGCGACGAGCGCGGCTTGGAAGTCTTGGTTTTCTTCCGCCACCAAGGATTGTTGGTAACAGATTTGGCTCAGCAACTCGCCATTATCGAACTCGTTTGCGGATTGTTCTGCGAGCCTCAGTAATTCCGCCGCTTGTTCTGGTCTTTTTCTCAGGAGCTCCAATCTAGCTCGGCTGATGTATGAGTGCGCCTTCATCCAAACTAGGTTGTGTTCAACTGCCAGATTGTGCGCTTTGGCCGTGGCGCGCTCCGCGTCATCTAAGCGTTCAAGACCAAGTAGGGCAAGGCCTCGAAAGTCCCATACCTCTGCATGCCAAGTGTTATCTTTATGGTCTTTTAATGCTTCTTCTGCACCGTCCAATACCGACAGCATTTCAACATAGTTGTTGAGCAGGTAGTAATCCCACGCAAGCAGTATTCTGGCTTTACCCTCTAACCAACCAATGCGGCTGTTGTTAGCAACTTTAACGGCAAGCTGGTGGGTAGAACGTGCAAGTTTATATTCGTGGGTCATCCGCCAAATATTGCCAAGGCCAATGAGGCATTCAATTTGAATTTCGACTTCATCAACCAACGCGGACTGCTCTAAAGCATTGATCCAGAACTGTTGGGCGGAATAGTACTTGGCTTGTCCCCAGAACTGGAGCGCGTGTAAATGGAGGATTTCGGGCAGAAAAAGATCGGTATCTAATCGGCTTTGGCGCTTGTAGGCTTCCTTGATGTATTTTAAACCTTTTTGGTAATCCATCAGGTTCCAGCTACATCTTGCCATTAACATTAATGACTGGATGGCGCCCTCTTCAAACAGAACTTGCTCTGATCGGACTAGGCACTGCTGGGCAACCTCTAGGATCACCGATGGCTCAGAGTCGACACGAGTTTTAAGTTTTTCTAATTCTGTTTCAAGAAGGTACTGATTTTTGTCCAAGACTTACATCCATGATTATCGAACATATTGATAACACAATCATTATAAGAGTGTGATTTGAGATAAGCACCAATTATCTTTCCTAGAGCGTCAAAGGAACATCGATCTTTTCTAATTATGGGTGTTACCTCATGTTGTTGCTTTAAAATCAATGAGTTCCCGAATAATTATCTAAAGGCTTTGTTGCTATGAAAGTAGTTGCTTTAGAGTTAATGGCAGCTCTGCTACGCCTAAGCGCTGTGCTGCCGTGAGCCCTTGCTTATTTTGGTAGCACAGATTGTGCCAAGCTCTAAATATGTCGAGCAATGGAAGAATGCCCCCAGGACGAAGCTTACGTCTGGGCTCATTAATAAAGCTATCAAATAACAGCTGAAAGCGTTGTTGATAGAACTTAGTTTGTTGAATTGAGGCCGTGTTAAACCACTGTTTTGGTTCTGGATTGTTACCGGTTAGGTAGCAGATACCTTTCTGGTTATCACCTTGATTGGCAATAGCCCAGCGATCGCGCCACCAACTCATGTGAACGATGTCGATCTTTTCAAAACTTTGATCGTCTTGCCAGCCTGAATCTTCCTCGACGTACATAAGGTCAATATTTTGACTCTGAATACGCGGCAAACATACGCTTAAAGCGGCAGATCTTAGTAATGGATCTTGTGGCATATAGATGGCGACATGCTTGTCTTCGTTACACATATCCAACACATGTAAGAAGTGAGCATAAGAGGTATAAGGCGGTCGAATGAGTGCGCCTTTTGAAGGGTAGCTAAATGTGGTGAGGTTACCCATAGGGTCCTCAACGTTACCTCTCGCAAGAATCACTTGGTATTGCTGTTCAATGCGCTCTTTTAGTTTGTCTGAGGGCTGAGGCAGTTCGAGATTTGCTTCTGAAGAGTGCTCCTTGGATACAAAGCGTGCCACATCATCATAAGGGTTGTGGTCGACGTTTCCTGATGGTTCTTCATTTTGAGAGTAGTTGACGTGCTGGCAAAGGATATAACCAGAATGCGCCTCGCCCGTCGCTATCCATACCACACCGTTGTTACTTTGTGGTTGCAGACGCTGGTAGTGAGATGCGAATTCGTAATCTTTTGCATGGTTAACCCATCGTGCATCGATCATCGCTAATTTACGACGACAACGGCTCGCGATATGGTCAACATGATCATAGAAAGTCTTTGGGTTGATCTCTAATTTTCGGCAGATTTCACGTACAGAATAGCCCATGAACAGTAAGCCCATGAGGTTCTCTTGAAATTGGAGTTTTTTGTTGGACCCAGACCATTTATCAACGAAGGTTGATTGGCAGTCTTTGCATCGATAACGCTGCCTGTCGCCACTGTAGCCGAAGGCATGATAAAGATGTTTGTGGGTATGAACCGATAAGCCGAAGTTATCGCAGTCATCATTACGACAAGCAGGGAGCCCGTCGCTGTGAAGTTGTCTTAGGCGATGAAGTTCGCTTAACACTTCACGATTGTTAAGTAAGGGGGGGAAAGCTCCACATTCACGACAAACCATCGCTGGACGCTTAGGGTTCGCGTGTTGCAAAACATACCGTTTTGCATCGCTCAAGCCAAAGTTGTCACACGCCAATGTTTTACAAAAGTTGAGTTGCAAACCATCCGCATCTTTTGGCAGCTTGTCGTTAGACACGATCTCCCCCTCGGGATTATTTGAGCAGCCAAGCGAGCCTGGCTGCGGGGTAACGCTTTTCAATGTATCTTTTATCAAATCGTTAGATGTTGATTGCTGTCTCTAGAGCAACTTTCATCATGTCGTTGAAAGATTTTTGACGCTCTTCAGAACTTAGTTTTTCACCACGGATGATGTGGTCAGATACTGTTAGGATAGTTAGTGCTTTAGCACCAAGGTCTGCAGCAACGCCGTAAATACCAGCCGCTTCCATATCAACACCTAGGATGCCTAGCTTTTCCATTTTTTCGAAAAGGTCAGCTTCTGGAGTGTAGAAAAGGTCTGCAGAGAATACGTTACCAACTTTAACTGGAACTTCTTGTGCACGAGCTTGGTTTACTGCTTCTTCTAGAAGGCCGAAATCAGCGATAGCAGCGAAGTCGTGGTTGTTGAAACGAATGCGGTTTACTTTTGAGTCAGTAGATGCACCCATACCGATAACAACGTCCATTAGTTTAACGTCGTCACGTACTGCGCCACAGCTACCAACGCGAATTACGTTTTTCACGCCGAACTCAGCGATTAGCTCGTGTACGTAGATGCAGCATGATGGGATACCCATACCGTGGCCCATTACAGAAACTTTCTTACCCTTGTAAGTGCCTGTGTAGCCAAACATGTTGCGAACGTCACAAACTTGCTTCACGTCATCAAGGAATGTTTCTGCAATGTATTTTGCGCGAAGCGGGTCGCCCGGCATAAGTACTGTTTCTGCGAAATCACCAGCTTGAGCATTAATATGAGGTGTAGCCATGGTCGTTCTCCAAAGTTTAAACGGTAATTATAGGAACAGGATTTAATCAATTACCGATTCTGTTGAATTGAATTCGTTTTGTTGAGGCAATATTAGCGAGTTAGAACGTGGCTCCATGAGACTTTAGTCACAAAACAGGTCTGCCATTATAGTTTTATTAATATTGATAACTAAATCTGTTGAAAGCGTAAAGGCAATCGATTTTGTATGGGTTAATTGCAAGCGAATGAGAGGAAAAGGCCCACACATAAACTTGTTGTCTATCAGTTTCGAGACAACAATACGTTGTAGAGACGTTTGATCAGAGATAATCTAAACTTTGATAAAAGACAAACCAAGGATTTGTATGTCGCATTGCGCTAACTCGACGCCTTTGCCGTCAATGAAAACACGACTTCACAGGGCGGCGTCGCTTGTTGTAAGAACTACTTTGCTTGCCAGCGGGATAGCTTCATCGTGGGTGTCTGCTGCAACCTTTGAATTGCCACCAACGGAAAGCCGCATTGTGGGCAGAATCCAGCAGCATGAAGTGGCGGCGGGCGAAACCTTGGCCATCATTGCCAAGCAATACGATATTGGTTTTCTCTCTTTAATGGCAGCCAACAAAGGGGTGGATCCTTTTCTTCCCGCGGAAGGCTATGTGTTAAGCATTCCAAGCCGCTTGATTTTGCCTGACACCCCAAGAAAGGGGATTGTCATCAATCTTGCTGAGTTAAGGTTGTATTACTTTGAGCCTGAGAAAAATCAGGTGCATGTTTTCCCTGTCGGCATCGGTCGAGTGGGGCGTGATACTCCCGAGATGATCACCAAGATAAGCCAAAAAAGACCGAATCCAACATGGACGCCACCAAATTCAATCCGCAACGAGTATCTTGAAAAGGGCATTGAATTACCGAGAGTGGTTCCTGCCGGGCCGGAAAATCCATTGGGAGAGTACGCTTTGAGGCTTGCTTATGGCGCTGGCGACTATTTGATCCATGGTACAAACAAAGATTTCGGGATAGGTTTACGAGTTAGCTCTGGTTGTATCCGAATGGAACCTAAAGACATTGAGTGGCTGTTTGAGCAAGTGAACCGTGGTGAACAGGTCACCATTATCAATGAGCCGATTAAGGTGTCATTAGAGCCTGATAGAAGTGTGTTCGTAGAAGCGCACGAGCCATTAACTCGAAGTGATGGTTCAAAGAAATCATTACAGATCCCTGTGGAACTAAAATGGTGGCTTGAAGACGCAGAACTGCCAAATTCAAAGGCGAAAGCGGTTATCTTTGCTCAAAACGGCGTACCTGTAGAGATAGCACCACCTGTGATTGAGTTTTAATTCGATTGCCTCTTCTGCAACAAGGGGCGGTTTTATCTTGTTTACTCGCATTAGTGTCACCCAAAAAAAGCACCACATCCGATAAGAAGTGGTGCTGTCTATATACTGCTTTTTGCGACTTATTTAATCTACAGCTTAATCGCGATTAGATCTCAAACTACTTAGTGTAAGACTCAGCGATGTTGTCGATACGGTCGTTAGCACGGTCCGCTTCTTCTTTCGCTGCCATTGCGGCTGCTTCTGCTTCTTGAGCCTTCATTTCAGCGGCTGCTTTGTCACTCTTAAGTGCTTCAACTTCGCTTGTTAGTTGAGCGACTTGGTTAGTTAGTTGATCCATTTCTGACACTGCAGCTTCTTCTGGCTCTGAAGAACAACCGGCTAAAATGAAAACTGAGGCTGCAGCTGCGATTAACGTCTTATTCATAAAAACTCCTTGCTTATTTATCATCAAAAGATGCGCTATACATTCTTTATCATATAGTCGCTTCATTAATGATTGTAGCGACTAATTTTTTAACTGCAAAAACAATAACTAAAGAAATTGCTAAATTTTTGAGGTAATTAGCTAAGTATCACGTTGTGTCTCATTTATGAGATGAAGGATTTAGAGACGACTTGAAGGTGTTTTTGGAGAGCTATCCCTTTGCTAGCAATGCATACGTTGTTCTAGCTAAAGATAGATAAAGGGATAAATTTACTGTGATCTCTATCCTTATAAAGTACTTTCGCGGTATCATGTCACGTTAAATTAATTTTATTCAATACCATCATGACTGGAGAGTCCTTTGCACTTTAAAGATTTAGGCTTAGATAACCGCTTACTGAAGAACTTAAAACATTACGACTTCAAGAAGGCGACAGAGATCCAATCAAAAGCGATCCCTGTTGCTATTGCTGGTAAGGATCTATTGGCTTCATCAAAAACGGGATCAGGAAAAACATTGGCGTTTGTGTTGCCAATGATACATAAAGCATTAAAAACAAAAGCGTTTTCTGCTAAAGATCCTCGTGGTGTAATTTTGGCTCCTACTCGTGAGCTAGCGAAGCAAGTTTACGGCGAACTGCGTAGCATGCTTGGTGGTCTGTCTTATGAAGCGGCGCTTATCTTAGGTGGTGAGAACTTTAACGACCAAGTTAAAGCACTGCGTAAGTACCCTCGTTTTATCGTTGCGACTCCAGGCCGTCTTGCTGACCACCTAGAACATCGTTCATTGTTCCTAGATGGTGTTGAAACGCTAATCCTTGATGAAGCGGACCGTATGCTTGATCTGGGTTTCGCTCCAGAACTTCGTCGCATTGCCAATGCAGCTAAACACCGTCGTCGTCAAACGTTGATGTTCTCTGCAACGTTAGATCACGCTGAAGTAAATGGCATTGCAAATGAAATGCTAGACGCACCTAAGCGTATCTCTGTTGGTGTTTCTAACGAGCAACACTTAGATATCACACAGAAATTCTACTTATGTGATCACCTAGATCACAAAGAAGCGATTTTAGACCGTGTACTGGAAGAAGCTGAATACCGTCAGGTAATGATCTTCACAGCAACACGCGCTGATACTGACCGTTTAACAGATAAGTTGAACGAGAAGAAGCTTAAAGCGGTAGCACTGAGTGGTAACCTAAACCAAACGCAACGTAATGCTATTATGAGCCAGTTCGAGCGTGCGGTTTACAAGATCTTGGTAACTACCGATGTTGCTTCACGTGGTATTGATATTCCAAACGTGAGCCACGTTATCAACTTTGATATGCCTAAGCATACGGAAGAGTACGTGCACCGTGTAGGTCGTACTGGCCGTGCGGGGAACAAAGGCGATGCGATTTCTTTGGTTGGTCCAAAAGACTGGGACAGCTTCAAGCGTGTTGAACTTTACCTTCAACAAGATTTGACCTTCTCTGTACTTGAAGGCCTAAAAGGTAAATTCAAAGGCATTAAGCCACGTAAACCTGCGTTTGCTAAAGGCGGTCCTGCTAAGAAGAAGACCAACACTCAAGCGAAGAAAACGCCGAAGAAACCAGTTAAGCGCGATAAGAGCTTCCACCAAAATGTGGCCGTGGGTGATACCGTGTTTATCCCTAAGAAGAAAGTCGCACCAAAAGTGGACGACGAGTAATCACCAGCCAGTTTTAAAGCGTTTGCTAGTAAAACTGACATAAATAAAAACCGCCAATATTAGGCGGTTTTTTTGTATCTCGACCTTGGCTCAGCCATTACTTTTCGATATTTAGTTAGAAATTGAACGTCGAGAACGAATACGCCAAGATGTGGTCGGCAATGTATTTATGAGTAGCTGTAGTTGGGTGTGTCACGCCCCAAAATACATAACTGTCTGAACCATAGGTGGCACAGTCATTGGTTAAGCTGTGGCTTCGCAAGTAGTCCGCGGCTGAGCTTCGATTGATATTAAGACAAGCATCGCTCGCGTTTCGAAAGCCATGTTGTTCTGGGTTATCGGTAATGCTGGCGAACAACGCACTTGCATCGAACAACACCACGTTTTTCCCTATACCTTGGTAATACTCGGCTTGAGCTTTGATGAACTGGTTGAATTCTAAGATCTTGCCACGAACTTTTATTATCTCTTGTTCGGTAGAGTATTTGAATTGAGGGGCTTTGGTTGCATCGGGTAAGGTGAACAGCAGGATATTGTTCGCACCAGATTCTGTTAAGCGGATCAGCGCGCTGCTAAAGTCAGCCTTTACATCGGCGACTTCTCGGTTGTAATTCATGAAGTCATTGAGGCCAAACTCTAAAGTAAACAGTGAGTTTTCCGGACGATAGTTTTTGGCGACTTTCATGTAGGTCAGATAAGAGGTGACTTGATCATAAACACCAGTCAATGCCACGTATTGGTTGGTACCTGCGGCGCCACCCACAGCCCAGTTATACAGAGGAACGTCTTTGGCTTTTGCTAAATATTCGGTCCAAACCAAACCGTTTGAAAAGTGCCCTAGAAACCATGAGTTTGCATTTGGGAAAACCCATTGAGAGCCATTAAATAGGTTCCCAGTGTCAGAGAGGCTATCACCAAAAGTGACAATGCGATTGATGCTATTGGCCTGGAACGCGTTATCGTTGGTCCAGATGGAGTGGTTGTAAGAGAAGCGATTATCTGCGGCAAAGTAGGTAATGTCAGCTGCGTCATGTTGGATGCCGAGAGTCTGTTCGCAACGCTGTTTGATTTCAGACTGTGGGGTATCACTGTAGAACATGTTCTTGAAAGAAACAGAAGACCACCAATATCCGTTGATCGTGTAATCGTCGCCGTTTTCTTTTTTCGCCCACTTCCAGTCGGTGGCTGCAGAGTCGTGCGATGCATCGGTTCGATACCAACATCGAACATAAGAATAGGTCTCAGAACCTTGTGTACTGAGCACTTGTGCGGATGTCATCGATTCTGGTGTCGGTATGGAGTCATCTGCAGCATAAGCCCCAAATGGTATGGTTAACGCGAGTATTAAAGCCGTATTTTTCATCACTGTATTCTCTTTTGTATTTAGTGAGCCAAACAAAACGTTGTTGCTTGTTGTCTATTTCTTGTTGCCTCTTGCTTGTTGATAAGTGGATAAGTAAATAACTGGTACGACCTATATCTAGGAGCAATAATTCTCGTCAATACATTCAGGTTGTTGGCGTTTCATAATTGGTATAAGTATCAAATTTTCAACGACTTTCTGGTTGAAAAGTAATCAAGTCGAAGCGAGGGATTTATCATTAATATTCGATTTTAGTGGGCTATGACTTGCCAGTTTGTCGCCGCAGATCTAAATGAGATAAATTATTTTGGGAATGTTGGTTTTTATTTGGTCAAGATAATTGAAGTTATAGCTTCATGGTTTTTTGTTAAATATTAATTTAATCAATAGCTTATTGTGGTTATGCGTCTGGTCTGATTTTATTTTTCTAATGTTCATCACAACTGTTTAATTCAAGTTCGCCATCACAAATATGAAGTCGTTACTTTCTGTTTTATAAAATCATCATCTACGGTCCTTTTACTCATCAGAGGTCTAATCTGTTTAAGGAAAGAGCATTGAAAAAGATATTAATTTGGACGATAGCCTGCCTATCCAGTTTTGGCGTATATGCCGGAACGAGCGCATCAGCATTAGAAGCCAGCGGATACACTGAAACGAAATACCCCATTATGTTGGTACATGGTCTGTTTGGTTTCGATACATTAGCGGGCGTTGACTATTTCTATGGCGTACCTGAATCCCTAACCAAAGATGGCGCGAACGTATATGTCGCTCAGGTCTCTGCAACCAACAGTTCAGACGTCCGTGGTGAACAGTTACTCAGCCAAGTTGAAACGCTGTTAGCTGCAACAGGAGCAAGTAAGGTGAATCTGGTTGGTCATAGCCACGGTGGGCCTACGGCTCGTTATGTTGCGTCAGTTCGACCTGATCTTGTTGCTTCAGTGACCAGTATTGGCGGTGTGCATAAAGGTTCTAAGGTCGCTGATCTCGTTCGAGGGAACGTATCTGAAGGCTCTGTCACAGAAGGTATCGCGGTTAAATTAGCAGGTGGATTAACGACACTGATTAACCTTTTATCTGGTGGAACGGATCTCGACCAAGACGGCCTCGCTTCTCTTGAAGCATTGACCACAGAAGGCTCGCTAGCCTTCAACCAGTTTTACCCTGAGGGCGTTCCGACGTCTGAGTGTGGCGATGGTGAGTGGCAAGCAAGTAACGGCGTTTATTACTATTCATGGACAGGGTCTTCCACTTTTACCAACCTTCTTGATCCTACCGACGGAGCGATGACAATCCTAGGCTTAGCCTTCAACGAACCTAATGATGGCTTAGTAGGAGCATGCAGCGCGCATTTGGGCAAAGTGATTGGTGATGATTACAAAATGAACCACCTAGATGAGATTAATGGGTTATTGGGAATTCACCACTTGTTTGAGACAGATCCTGTAACTCTATATCGTCAGCATGCCAATCGATTGAAGTTGGCTGGCTTGTAGTCTGCAAAGCCGTTTAACAAGAAAACAAGGGAAGTATGATGAAAAAGACCGCCATTTTGTCGATAACCACGATAGCCCTGATGAGCACAGCGGCGGTCTTTTTATATCTAAATAATCAAGATACACATACTGACGACGAACAACGCGTCTCCTCATTGAAAGTCACCTCTCAGCAAGATACCGACATCGATAACGCATCAGCAAAAGACATGATGGAATATTTCGTGTCAGGTAATACAGAATTAACCCTTGAAGATATTCGAGACAACGTGGCGAAACACCACGAACAATCATCAACAACCGTGGTTGATGAAGCACTGTTTGCCAAATATCTTGAGTATAAGTCGGCACTGACATCGTTGGACGTGCAGTTCGGTACCACATCCATTTCCGCTGATGATCTACGTGCACTCAATCAAGCGCTCCTTGACCTCCAAGCTCAGTTTTTCAGTGAGAGCGAGATAAGTATTCTGTTTACGCACGACAACAGAATGAGAGAAATCGCCTTAGAAAAGTTACTTCTGAAACAGGAGGGATTAGAGGATGAAGAATACCAACAAAGACTCGAATCCTATCTATCTGAGCAACCTGATTATGTTCAGTCGAGTCACCAGAATCAGGTGTTACTCCAACAGCTCTCTAGCTCTGAAGGTCTCGATGAACAGGGTAAATACTTAAAGAGAAGCGAACTTGTCGGTGAAGAAGCAACCCAGAGACTTGAAGCACTTGATAAACAAAGAGCGGCCTTTGAAGACTCGTTAGAGGTCTACTTCGCAGAACGAAATGATGTCTTGAAAGATTCATTCCTATCAAAAACCGAACAACAAGAGAAGATTGCGCAACTTAGGACTGAACATTTCCTACCAGAACAGCTTAGAAGGGTAGAAGCGATTGAAAGAATTCGAGCGGCTGAATCTCGTCAGTAGTGTCTAAAAGCGAAAAACCAGCCATGATGGCTGGCTTTTTGTTTATCGGCGAGTTCTAAAGAGCATACAGCCTGAATCTGTTTGCCTTGAACTTCGTACCTTGAAGCCTATACCTTAAAGTAATCCAACTGCTGCTTCTGTTGTTCTGCTAGGTTAGAAAGCTCGTGGCTTGCTGCAGCGGCTTGAGTAATGCCGGTAACGTTTTGGCTTACTAGGCTGTAGATGTTTGAGATGTTACGGTTGATGTCTGAGGTTACTTGGCTTTGTTCTTCTGCGGCAGAGGCAACCTGAGTGTTAATCTCAGTCATGTCCGTTACCGAGTTAGCAATGCCTGAAAGCGCCGCGCTTACTTCACCTGCAAGAGTTTGGTTGTGTTCCAGCATAGCCAGTGAGCTGCTCATGCTTTCATTCGCGTTACCGGATTGAACCTGCAAACCTTCAATGATGCTTTGGATCTCTTTGGTTGAATCTTGTGTACGTGCCGCTAGCATTCGAACTTCATCAGCAACCACTGCGAAACCACGACCGCTTTCACCTGCACGAGCGGCTTCGATTGCTGCGTTAAGCGCAAGCAGGTTAGTTTGTTCAGAGATACTTTGAATCACCTCAATCACTTTACCAATCTGTTCAGAGTGCTCTTTTAGCGTGCCCACAACATTTGCAGCTTCGCTTAGCTGAATCGCCATCTGTTCGTTAGCTTTGTTGCTTTCATTAAACAAGCTCATGCTGTGTGTCGCCATTTCGTCAGCTTGCTTAGACGCTGAGTCGGCTTGTACTGCGTTCTCATTAACGTGTGCTGCTGTGCTTTCCAATTGGTTCACAGCAGAAGCAACTTGCTCCACCTCTTGCTTCTCTTGGTCTGAGTTAACGCTGGACTGTGTCATTACAGCCGCTAGCTCTGTCGACGCAGAAGCCACTTCGATACTGATTCGAGACAGCGAGCTTACCGTGTCACGCAGCTGTTCAACAGACTGGTTTACGTCTTGCGCTAGGCGTGAGATTTCGTTGTCGCCATACTCTTCTGCTTTAACTAACAAGTTACCTTTTGCTACTTTCCGCATCGTTTCTTGAATGTTGCTGATCGGCTTAACAATGATGCCAGCCAGCGTCCAACTGATAATTAGAGCTACAGATAGGATCACTAGAAGCGCAATGGTTGCGGTATCGAGTGTGCTGGTGTGTTGCTGACCATTGATGTCGACTTCTTGAGTCGCAAGCAGATTCAACTTTTTAGAAAGCGTGTTGATCGCTTGCACCATGTCATTACCCGCGTGTCGGTATTGGTCGATTGCGATCTGGTAGCGGTTTTCAAAATCTGAAGAGAGTGATGTATCGCCGTGTTTCGCTCTTAATAGAGGAAGCATGGTGGTGCGAGAAAAGTCGACATAGTGATTCATCGCTTTGTTCATCGCGGCCACTTCATCTTGCATGCCTGGCACTGTGTCTAATGAATTCAGTAGGCGAGTATTTTGGTCGCGTTTTTGGTTTAGTGTTTCAACCAGTGTTTTTACGTCATCAGCATTGAATAGACTGTAAATCGCTTTGATGCGCATGCCATAGCTGTTGTCGACGATTTCGCTTAGTTCTTCTTTATGTAAGATTAACTGGTCGGTCGCTACTGATACATCTTTGAATGCACTTTCTAGCTTTTCACTACCGATAATGACACCGGCTAAAAGTAAAACGACGGAAAATAGTACGGGTATAAGAATTTGTATTTTGATTGATAAGCCACTGAGAAGTTGGCGCATGTAATGTCCTTCTTGAATAAAACAAATAGATGAGAATTATTATTATTAGAATTAGTTGGCGATTCTAACTAATGAGACTGACAATTCAATCAGTAATGAATTCGATTTTGATATATGAGATAGATATTTGATAAATTTTGAATATTTATTGTACAAACAAGGCTTTAGCCATTTTTAAGGTAGGGTTATTTGGCACAGAACCTTGTGTGGTATTAGGTAATAAAAGGGATGGCGAGATATTGAGCGGTTTAGCTTAAGTAGGTTGGAATGAATATTCGGTGCCTATGAGTGGGGCTAATTTATTACTTTAAGGCTAATTGGTAGGGGAGAAACAAGAAAATAAATTGCAGTTGTCATATAGGCTTCAATTAAGTGAAACACAACTGTCATATTCGGATTCTAAAGTAGGCCTCGTTCAAGCAAAACACAACATTACGGCAATAACGCCACTAAAGGAAATTTGTGATGAAAAAGACAGTTATCGGTGCAATCGCACTACTAGGCGCTCTAACAGTGAATACAGCTTCAGCTAAAGAAACTATCTCTGTAGTTGGCTCTAACAGTGCTTCTCCACTGGTTGAAGTTTTTGCAGAAACCTACATGAATAAAGGCGAACCAGTGTTCATCGAAATTCAAGCACCAGGTTCTTCTGCAGGCATCAAAGCAGCAAAAAATGGAAGTGCTGACCTTGGTATCTCTTCTCGTGACCTAAAAGAAGAAGAGAAAACAGCTGACCTGAAAGAGCTAGTTATCGCTCGTGACGGGATCGCAGTTGTTGTAAACCCAAATAACGAAGTATCTGCTCTTACAGCTGAGCAAATCACTTCAATCTACAAAGGCGATATCACTAACTGGAAAGATGTTGGCGGTGCTGATAAGCCAATCGTAGCAATCACTCGTGATACTGCATCTGGTACACGTGGCGCATTCGAAGACATCATGAAGCTTAAGAAGAAGATTGGCGATAAGAAAGTATCGGCTATCTCTCAACGTGCACAAGTTGCAAACGGTAATGGCGCACTTAAAGTTTCTGTAGCAAGCAACCCATACGCTATCGGCTTTATCTCTCTAGGTACAGTTGACGAATCTGTTCAAGCTCTAACTATCGACGGCGCTGCTGCGACTGTAGACAACGTTAAGAACGGTTCTTACAAAGTTGCTCGCCCATTCCTAGTTCTTTACAAAGCCGGTGCTCCAACAGCTGAAACTCAACAATTCCTAGACTGGATGGTTGCAGATGAAGCTCAAGCTATCGCTGGTAAGAAAGGCTACATCACAGTTAACTAATCTTAACTGACTCAATCTTAATTATTGCTCAGCCTGCTTTAGGCTGAGCCTTTTCTTTCAACTTTGTTTATTTCGAGCTCTTATTGAGCCACAAAGTTTGAGATTTTATATATGACCATCGCAAATAGTGAAAAGCTTATGAATACTGAAGCGACTCAAATCAACAAGCCAAGTCTACGTGCTAAGAAGCGCATTGACTGGAGAGAAAGAATCTTCCACGGCTTGTTCTTATCGAGTGCTATAATCGGCATCGTATCACTAGCCGTTATCGCTTACTTTATCGTTGCAGAGAGTATCCCTGCATTCCAAGAGGCCGGTGTTTCTGGCATCGTTCTGGGTGTTGACTGGTTACCTCCAGCTCTATTCGGTGTTGCAACTATGATTGTTGCATCGATTGTTTCGACACTTGGAGCTGTAGTTGTTGGTGTACCGGTAGGTGTATTAACCGCTATTTTTATTGCTGAGATTGCTCCCAAGCGTCTTGCAGATATTATTCGACCAGCAGTTGAGCTTCTAGCGGGTATCCCGTCGGTAGTTTACGGCTTCTTCGGTCTAGTAATTATCGTTCCAATGATTCAGAACATTTTTCAAGTACCAGCAGGTAACACTATCCTGGCGGGTATCATTGTTCTGGGTATCATGATTCTTCCTACCGTTATAACGGTTTCTGAAACTTCGATTCGTGCTGTACCTCGTACATACAAAGAAGGTTCACTTGCACTGGGTGCTTCGAAAATCTACACGATTTTTAAGCTACTCGTTCCGGCTGCACGTTCAGGCATTATGACTGGTGTGATTTTGGGTATCGGTCGCGCACTTGGCGAAACGATGGCAATCATCATGGTGATGGGTAACGCGCCAGCAATGCCAGAAGGTATTTTGGACTCTGCACGTACGCTAACAGCAAACATTGCAATTGAAATGTCTTACGCAAGTGGCGTTCACGCTAACGCACTGTACGCAACAGGTGTTGTACTTCTAGTGTTCATCATGATGTTAAATGGTGCTCTACTTTATCTTAACCGTGAAAAAGCGAAGTAGGCGAGGATAAGTAATATGGATCGCGTAAAACTAAAACAAGCACGTCAAACCAAAGATAACATCCTAAAAGGTTTTATCTGGGCAGCTGCAGCTGTAACCGTTGGTTTCTTATTCTGGATTATTTGGTACATCCTATCGAACGGTCTGCAATACGTAGATTGGAACTTCATCACTGACGATTACACTCGTACTGGTGAAGAACGTGGTATTTTCCCAATGATCATTGCCACGATCTACATGGTAATCGCATCGATTGCGGTAGCCGCGCCACTGGGCATCATGACGGCGATATACTTAACTGAATATGCGAAAGTAGGTAGCCGATTGGTGAAAGTGATTCGATTCTGTACTGAGTCGTTAGCTGGTATCCCATCGATCATCTTTGGTCTGTTCGGTATGACCTTCTTTGTTTCGATTCTTGGTCTTGGCTTCTCGATTCTGTCGGGTGCACTAACGCTAAGTATCCTGATTCTTCCTGTAATCATTCGTACTACAGAAGAAGCATTGATGGCAGTGCCACAAACTTACCGCGAAGGCTCATACGGCCTTGGCGCTTCAAAAATCTACACTATCTGGCGTTTGATCTTACCAAGCGCAATGCCAGGTATCTTAACTTCGGTCATTCTTAGTATTGGTCGTGTAATTGGCGAATCAGCACCTGTATTTTTAACAGCAGGTATGGTGGCACGTGTTCCTGAGTCGGTATTCGATTCTGGCCGTACACTAACGGTTCACCTATATAAGCTGACAACAGAGCTATTTACTATCGATGAGTGGAACCAAGCCTACGGCACGGCGACAGTCCTAATCGTACTGGTTCTCTTGATCAACATGGTTACAAAACTGATTGCGAGACGCTTCAACACGGCAACTTACTAAGCTCATTAGCTGGCTCATAAATAAAGCGAGCCCCCGTGATAAAGAAAGCATCAAGTTAGACACGAATTTAAGAATTTAGAGATTACGAACATGAATAAATTTGATATTGAGAACCTAGATCTGTTTTACGGCGACAACCAAGCGCTTAAATCTATCAACCTGCCAATTCCAACTCGCCAGGTTACTGCTCTGATTGGCCCGTCTGGCTGTGGTAAATCAACACTATTGCGTTGTTTGAACCGCATGAATGACCTAATTGAAGGCGTTACGATTAAGGGTAAGCTGGATATGGATGGCACTGACATCTACGGTAATATCGATGTCGCTGACCTACGTATCCGCGTAGGCATGGTATTCCAAAAGCCAAACCCGTTCCCAATGAGCATCTACGAGAACGTGGCATACGGCCTACGTGCTCAAGGTATCAAAGACAAAAAACACATCGATGAAGTGGTTGAGCGCTCGCTACGCAGTGCTGCACTGTGGGATGAAGTAAAAGACCGTCTTAAAGCGCATGCATTTGGTCTGTCTGGTGGTCAACAACAGCGTCTATGTATCGCACGTACCATTGCAATGGAACCAGATGTAATCCTGATGGATGAACCAACATCGGCTCTAGACCCAATCGCGACACACAAGATTGAAGAATTGATGGAAGATCTGAAGAAAGACTTCACTATCGTTATCGTAACGCACTCAATGCAGCAAGCGCGTCGTATCTCAGACCGCACGGCTTTCTTCCTAATGGGAGAGCTTGTAGAGCATAACGAAACCAGCGTTATCTTCAGTGAACCAAAAGATGATCGTACTAAAGGTTACGTAAACGGTGACTTCGGTTAATCGACGATTTACGTGTGGTATTTAAGCGATTAGATACCTTTACACACTAACTGAAACGCAGGTTAGATAATCGAATAGAACAACAGAATTATCACTATAACTATAAGCGATGGAAGTTTTGCCCCACTATAGGTGGGGCTTTTTTATGTGTCTAAAAAATCCCCAATGTCGATGTGATTTTGGGCAGAGAATCCCATTTTTGTCGTCCTTCTCATGCTTATGATAATGTTAAAGGTGAAACTGCGACCCGCTTAACATCTCATTTTTACTTACATTGATTGCATATCAAGCCTTCTGTATTTTTGCTTTATTCTTAATCGCCAATGGAAGGAAGCTGTGCCTGTTAAAGCCTTTGCAAAACAAATATCTGCGACACGCGACCATCGTCTGTTGGCTGAGTCTCTTTTTGACTATCTGGTTAAGGTACTTACTCCAAAAGGGATAGGAATATTTGCTGAACCGACGCCGGAGAGCGACGCATTACCGCTTTTTTCTTATGGCGACCTAACCTCATTGGCGAGCTACCCCTCTACATTTTGGCCGTGGGTCTCACAGTTTGATACCGCAGACGGGGTTTTGCCAATGGCTATCAACACCTGCAAGTGGGAACACATGAAAGTGCTTGGTGGGGAGTCGTTTATCATGATGCTCGACAACGCACCTGCCTCCAGAACTTATTTAATTGTTCAAAATTGCAATGCTGAGAAGGTTAATCAAACCTTTGACCAAGATCTTGATGTGTTACAGCTCGCGGCTGCCCGTTGGCAATGTATTCGTGCCGAAAAGAACGCGGCGCTAGAAATCAAACACAGAGACACACGTGAAGCTCAATACTTAGATGAGATAAAGTTACGTGAGCTGTTTGTAGAGAACATGAAGCTGGTTCATCAGGTCGCGCTTGAGCTTTCTAACCCTGAGTCACTCGATGCTTTGTATAAAGCATCGGTTGAGGCTGTGCGAGACAGGTTAGGGTTTGATCGTGCGATCTTCATGTTGCTTGATATGAAAAAGCGTTGTTTCAGCGGCACTTATGGCACTGACGAAGCGGGTAAAACCAACAGTGAACACCACACTCAATACGATTTGCACCAACTTGAAGCGGAATACATTGAAGCGCTGTCTGATAACCATACTAATCTAGTCATCATCGATAATGCGCCCCTGTATACAGAAGGTAAGGTGGTCGGGCAGGGGTGGAATGGCATGCTTATCTTGCGTGAAGGCGACAAACCTGTCGGCTGGATCGCCATGGATAACTACATTCATCGCTCACCGATTACTAACTATCAAAAGCAGATGCTTGAGTCTTTTGGCTCTTTGCTTTCTCAAATCTATATTCGCAAGCGCCAAGAGCAGAACATACGTATGTTGCACTCGAGTATGGTTGAGCTGTCTCGATGCGATAGCGTCAGTGAAGTCTGTAAGTCCGCGGTTAGTTTTGCGATTCAACATCTAGGTATCGATCGACTGGCTGTTTTCCTAACAGACAAAAAGTGCAGTTACATGCAAGGTACTTGGGGCACTGACATCAAAGGCGATATTGTCGATGAGTCCTATTATCGCTCTGAGCTGGTGGAACGTGACATTGTAGCCGCAGCTCGTGCTTGCCCTAATCAAGTTGCCTTTGAAGAATCAGTTCCTATCTATCACGATTTCAATATTGTGGGAGTCGGTTGGACGGCAATGACCATGCTCACCACCAATACGGGTGAGCCGATTGCGTTTATCGCTGCTGATAACCTATTAACTCGCAGTCCTTTAACCTCACAGCTTCGTGAGGTAATACGTATCTTTGCTTCGAGCCTTGCTGAGGTGCTGCAAAGAACCATGGCTCAAGAAGAACTGAAAAAGCTCAATGAAACATTGGAGCAAGAAGTCAGTAAGCGTACCCAAGAGCTTGAAAGAGCCAATGAACAGTTAGACATCATTTCTAAATTAGACCCACTGACGCGCCTTGGAAACCGCCGTATGTTGTCGCAGGTTCTAGAAGACTTGAACGGTGACGATCAAGGTGCCTTTGCCTTACAGAACGAAATTACATTTGGCTTGATTCTTGTCGACCTCGACCACTTTGGTTTGTACAACAGTGTCTATGGTCATACTGAAGGGGATGCGGCTCTGAGGACGGTAGGTGAGATACTGAATGCCCATGTTCACAATGATAAAGAAACCTTCTGCCGGATTGGCGGAGAGGAGTTTATGTTGTTGATGATTGGCACGAATCACTCAGAGACAAAGCAACGTGCAGAGTCGATTAGAAAATGCATTGAAGAGGCAAAAATCCTGCATTGTGAAAGTAGTACCAGCCCATATTTAACGGCATCCGTTGGCTATGCCTCGATAACGTCTGACCAGCATCAGTTCGATTTTGATTTGTTGTATGGCAAGGCAGATAAAGCCTTGTATCAAGCCAAAGACTCGGGGCGAAATCGAATTGTTTCTGCCTTAAAACGTAAAAAAGTCACAGCCTCTCTTTCTTAAAATAAAGGCCGTTGATCTCAAGATGATCAACGGCCTTTGTGTTTTACTGTTCTTGATGAACAGCGTCGACTAAAGATTTTCTAGCGAACTATTATGCTTTTTACTCGCAACTCTCTTGGGCTTCTTCACCGTTTTGATTGCCAGCTCAGGGCTCCATGTTTGGGCTGGTGAACCGGCTTCACCATAAAGGCTTTGGTTTAGCTTGGTGAGTTCGGCTTCAACGGTTTGTAACGTCTCATCACTTAGATCTGTATTTTCATATTTCCATTGCTCAAATAAGGTTCTGGTCATCACGCCATCTTTCGTTCTTAGAGCTTCAATAAGCGCTTCTGCGGTATCTGATTGACGTTCAACAGTGTGTGTTGGTTTTGTCGTTACACCGCGGCGTGACCAGAAGTAGAATGCCAATGCTGAGCTGATTAGCCACAAAGCTGCAAATAGGGCGGTGAGATAAGGCCAGATCCCAGGGCTATCCACAGTAACAACCGTCGGGCTTACTTGTTGGGCGGGCGTAGCAGTTACTGGTGGAGTGCTTGACGTTGCGCGATCACTTGCTTTTACCGCTAACTCTAGCCCCTGCGCTTTGCTTGTTTGTTCTGATTGCAAATCGGTGTTAAACCAAGCTTGAGACACATCAGGAAGCGAGATGTTTCCTGCCTCTTTCGGAATCAAGACTTGCTTGTAAACAACGACAGAATCACCTGACTGAGTTGTGCCAAATTGCGGCTTCTCTTCATAAACACGTACCGAATTAGGGTAGGTGATATTCAGTTTTGGCAGCTGGTGTTGCGTTAAGTTGCTAGCCGTCATCGTGATGGTACGAGTTAACGAATCACCCGCTTCCATTTCAATGGTTTGGTTGTCGCCTTCTAAACCATTACTATTTCCCAGTTGATTGCCTTGGCTATCTGACCATTGTTGAATCAGTTTGAAGTTTGATGTTGGTAACCACTCACCTTGGTAGCCTTTTGGTACGTCCTTCACAGTTACA
The DNA here is from genome assembly GCF_041465805.1 of Vibrio sp. 10N.239.311.G01. NCBI lineage: Bacteria > Pseudomonadati > Pseudomonadota > Gammaproteobacteria > Vibrionales > Vibrionaceae > Vibrio > Vibrio sp. 10N.239.311.G01. Next base: position 15,119 of record NZ_JBFSRM010000010.1, on the reverse strand, counting down.
TCTAAGATTTCAACGGGCGTGTCGAGCTGGAACAGACGCGTTGTACTGGAGTTGTTGGTTGAGTAAACAACGGCTCCATTCAGCTTCGGTCCATTCAGCTTAAACTGTCCGGCCTTTTGTGAAGAGATACGGAAAGACTGTTGAACTACCGTCACCTCTTGTCCATTGAGAACATCTTGAAATTGCTTCGATTCACCAATAGGTTCCACATCTAAGCCCGGCGAGCTCGGTGGCGCTATTTTAGGATCTTGCAGCCTTCTTGGGTCAGCTTTGATGATGAGTTTTACATCAAGCTCAGCCACTTCTTCTGGGTACAGCGAGTTCTTGCTGAGATTAAGCTGGAACTCTGCCATATCATGTTGAGTTGGAGCGGCTTTGTTAATTGCAACATTGATGGTGATAGGCTTGGTTTTTGCCCCTTCAATATCAAAACTCGGGATTTGCAACTTACCCAAACGCAGTGGAGCAAGGCTAATGTTCCATTCACTTGATACCGAACGGCTGCCATTGACGATTCGCATCGAAGACCCAAAGTTTGGTGTGCCAACATAGAAATCCTGCTGGAGCGCTGTTAGATCTAGAGCATCAGAGGAGACCTTTTCATCGGTTGCAACTCTAAGAAGGAACACTTCATCTTTGGTGACACTGTTATGTGAAACGCTCGCCACGGCGTTTGCAGCCAATACTGAGAAGGACGAGAAAGCTCCCAACAACAATGTTAGGAGTACGGATAAAAATGGCTTGTTTAAAAATCGCATGGTTACCACTTTTTGTTCTGGTTGTTAGGAGCACTTTTTTGTCGTGCTTGTAAAATCATTTGCGCTTTAAGCAGTTGGCTCGGGTCACGGGCGCTTTCTACTTGCTCAAGTTTTCGCATGTCAGGGTCGCTCGACAGAGGTTGATCTGAGGTTTGTGCTACAGCTTGCTGACTACTTTGCTCACCATCTTCTTTTGAAGCTTGTTGTGCGCTAGCACTTTGAGGTGTAGCGCCTTCTTGGTCACTCTGTTTCGGCTGATCACTGTTACTTTGTTGCGTGGCTTGCTTGTCGTCTTGTTTAGACTTTTCAGAGTCAGAGTGATTTTCAGGTTGGCCTTGAGATGAGTTTTGGTCTTGGCTACCGCGTTGATCTTGGTTACTGCTTTGATCTTGCGACTTGCCACTGGAGCTTTGTTGTTGATCCTGAGAGCTTTGCGAAGAATCATTTTGCTGACCTTGCTGACCTTGCTGACCTTGCTGACCTTGCTGATTTTTGTCTTTGGAGTCAGAATCGCCTTGCTGTTGCTGTTGCTGTTGCTGTTGCTGTTGCTGTTGCTGTTGCTGTTGCTGTTGCTGTT
>NZ_JBFSRM010000010.1:0-13685 GCF_041465805.1 Vibrio sp. 10N.239.311.G01 | reverse complement strand
TGCTTCTGAGCCTGTTCGACAATCTCTAGGTTCTTCTTCGCATAAGCATGTTCAGGGTTGCTTTCAAGAATACGTTGATACTCTTGGATCGCTTGGTCGTACTTACCTTGTTGGGCTTGAGCGTTAGCAAGGTTGTAGCGAGCATCTTCACTAGAAAGCTCTTGCAGCGTCTGCTCTGCGGCTTCGAAATCACCGGCTTTGTATTGAGCAATGCCTTTCCACTCTTGTTGGGTGAACTGTTCAGCAGCTTGTTGGAAGTCCTCGTCCTGATACAGCTGATAGCCTACTTGATCATTGGTTTTCCACGGGTTCGCAAACGCAGTATTTGGTTGGCTAAAAGAGATAACTCCAGCTAAGGCACACCAAATAACCCCTTTCCTGAATAATCCAAGTGCCGGAAGTAATAGCAAAGGCAGTAACCAGAAACCGTTGTTCACTCTGGTGTTGAGTGAGTTCTTGGTCTTGGTTACTTCCGATGTTGTTGCAACGCGGTCGAGGTAGCTCGCTATGTGTTCAACATCTGAGTTATCAAATTGAACTTCAGTGAACGTGCCACCATAGCTGCGTGTAAGCTCGCGCATGTTCTTCAAGTTGGTTCTTGCCACCACGGTTTGTCCTGAGTCGCTTTGCAGCATCGACCCCGTAGGTAACGAGATTGGCGCACCGTTTTCACTCCCTACAGCTAGAATCGACAATGTCCAATCGTTGCCAGAGAGTAGGGAGTCGATCTGCTTCTTCTCTTGGTCATCGATGTCATCAGCAATCAATACCAAATCACCTTGGTAGATCTTCGCGCGAGTCATCATATCAATCGCAAGCTTAACGGCTGATGCGGCATCACCACCTTGATAAGGCATGATATCTGGCGATAGGTTAGGCACTAGGTTTTTGATGGTGTTGATGTCTGACGTTAGCGGGCTAATGGTGTAAGCATCCCCAGCATACGCCACCATGCCTGTTAGCCCTTCTTTCCACAATGAAAGCAGATCCAGAGCCTTGTATCGCGCTTGAGTTAAGCGATTCGGCTTAATGTCGGTGGCATACATAGACATCGACATATCCATGATCACAACTCGTGCCTGCGTTTTTTCAAAGCTCGGCTGTTCGTTTTTCTCGAAGCTTGGTCCAGCTAATGCAATAACGCCGACCAGCCACCAAATTCCGAAGTAAGTACTGCGATTTTTCGATGGCTTACTCGATTCTGGTGCCAAGTATCGCGCGATGTGTGACGCGAGTAATCCTTGCTTAGATTGTGTCTTGCTCAGCCACCAAATAGCGGGCAGCACGACAAGCGCCAAGAACCAATATGGGTAGATAAAAGTAAAGTTAGACATTGTTTCTCCTAATGGCTAACAGCATAAATGCGAAGAACATTGCCGCCGACAGTGGCCATACAAACCACTCTTGTTGCGGTCGCCAGATCTTAGTGGCGTTCGTCACGGGCTCTAACTGGTTAATGGTGTCGTAAATCGTCGCTAACTCTTTGCTGTCACGCGCTCGGAAGTACTGACCGCCGGTGCGTTTGGCAATTTCTATTAGTGTACGTTCATCCAAGTCTTGAGCAGTATTGACTTTGCGCGTCATGAAGAACTCTTTGACCATCATCTCGCCTGCACCGACACCCACGGTGTAAATCGTCGCGTCGTATTTCTTTGCAATATCCGCCGCTTCTAATGGGTCTAATACCCCGGCGGTATTACTGCCGTCGCTGAGTAGAATCATTACACGTTGGGGCGCATCGCTATCGACAAAGGTTTTGGTGGCAAGACCAATACCATCACCAATCGCGGTTTGAGTACCAATCAGTTTTAACACCGCTTGATTGAGCTGTTGTGAAAGCGTATCTCTATCTAGCGTAAGCGGGGTCTGCAAGTAGGCGTGATCAGCAAATAGTACCAATCCGACTCGGTCACCTTTACGACGCTCAATAAAGTCACTCAACACGCGTTTCACCGCCGACAAGCGGTCGATGTATTCGCCATTGAACTGCATGTCTTCTTGGCTCATCGAGTAGGAGAGGTCGACAACCAACATCAAATCACGATGTTTCGGTTGAAACTCTACCGGTTCGCCATACCATACAGGGCGCGCGCTCGCCGTAACCAGCAGAAGCCAGATAATCACGGACAACGCCTTTGGTAAGCGACTGCTCGGTGTTTTGGTATTACTGTCTTCTGGCAGAAATGGAAGTCTTAGGACATGGCTTGATTCTGACTTTGGTGAGAACAAGTAAACGAGCAACGGCAGTGGCGCGATGAAGAACATCCACCACCAAACGAACTCGATGTTTAGCAAGTCCCCGCTTAGAAACATAGGGCTTAGAAAATCACTCATAAAGACCTCGCTTAGGAGGAAGGGCTTTACGAAGCCAAGTTTCGCAATCATTAACTAATTGTTGTTGAGCCTTTTTCTGTTCGTCGTTCATAAGGGCTACATCTTGATAGAGCGCTTGTTGCCACTGGGATTGTTTTGCTACAAATAACGGCTTCGCCAATTGCGCATCTAAGAACTTCAACCAATCATCACCAGACAAACCTGCAATTTTTTCACGAGGGAAATAGCTCAGTGCTGCTTGACGAACGATGTCTTGAGCTTTGCTCGGAGACAAGCCATCTTGGGACTGACTATTACTAAAGTAAGACAGCGCTTCTTGTTTCGCCTGTTGATTGTTTTTTCTACGTTTTAGAATGAAAAACACCAAGGCAATCAGGAAAATGGCTGTGATAATGACTGCCCACCAACCCCACGCCAAAGGCCACCAAGTCGGGGCGTCTGGCGCAATCACCGGACTTAAATCTAAGGGCTGTTTCATGACTGAGCTCCTGATATCTGGCTCATGAGTGACTGCGCACTCGACAGCGAGCTATAAGGTATCGCGAGAGATAACCCCATCTGTTGCAGCTGCTGTTTCTTAAGCGAAAAAGCATGGTTAAGCTTTTGCTTTTCTTTATTAGAAGAGAAATTAAACCATTGAGTTTTGCTGCCATCGGTGACCTGTTTAGAGCCTTTATAGGTGGTTTCACCTTGCTCTAGCGGGTCGTAGAAATGCACAAGACGTACTCTGTTGTGTCGGCGAATTTGACTGATAAGTGAGTAGTCACTTTCTTGGTAACGCACAAAGTCACTGAGCATAATAATATCGCTTCCTTTAGGGCAAAGCTGGTGAAGAGATTTCAGTCCATGCTCTAAGGTCGTGTCATTATGATTGTCGTGATTAGTCAGTGCCGTATTATTGATTTCTATGACTTTTTGCAAAATACGCAGTGGAGCATGGTTGCTTGCACTTGGCTTAATCTCAATGACCTCTTTGCCAGTATCGATCACCGCGCCAATTCGATCTTTTTGAGCCACAGTAAGCCAGCACAGTTGGCTAGCAAAGTGTGCAAGTTGAACCGATTTCAGCAACAAGGTTGAGCCGAAAATCATACTGCTTGATAGATCCAAGAATAAAATGACAGGCTGTTCTCGTTCTTCAGAGAAAAGTTTGGTATGCGCTTTGCCCGTTCTGGCTGTTACACGCCAATCAATGCTGCGAATGTCATCTCCCGCTTGATATTGACGAACTTCAGAGAAATTCATCCCGCGACCTTTACGGTTGCTCTCGTGTTGGCCGTTAAGCTGTGACCAAAGGCTCTTGGCGGGAGGCAACCAGCGAACAGACTGCGCTTTGTATTGCAGAAGTTCGTCCAGGTTTAACGTGACACCGTCACTATGGTTGGGTAGTTGATTATTCATGCGCTTATCCCTATGCGCTGCCAACCAATGAAATAAGGTGTGCGATCACTTGGTTTGTGGTGACACCTTCAGCTTGTGCGTGGTAGCTGCGCAGTAGACGGTGGCGTAACACAGGGAATGCCATCGCTTGAACGTCTTGTGGCGTGACGTAATCTCGTCCTGCAAGCCAAGCGTGAGCGCGGGCACAACGGTCTAACGCAATGGTTGCACGCGGGCTGACACCCATGTCTAACCATTGATCAAGTTGGTCACTGTATTGCTTAGGTTGGCGAGTCGCCATAACCAGTCTGATGATGTACTGCTCAATGGTGTCTGCCATGTGAATGTTGAGCACTTCTTGGCGCGCTTCAAAGATCGTTTGCTGAGATATCTGTTGTGGCTGAGCTGATTCGTTACCTTGAGCCTCACCACGGTTGAGTCGTAAGATCTCAAGCTCGCTTTCCATATCTGGGTATTCAACCTCTAGGTGAAGCAAGAATCGGTCTAACTGAGCTTCCGGTAGCGGGTAAGTCCCTTCTTGTTCAATTGGGTTCTGTGTTGCCATTACCAAGAACAACTCAGGCAGCGCATAGGTTTTTCGACCGGCAGTTACTTGTTTCTCTGCCATCGCTTCCAGCATTGCCGCTTGAACTTTCGCCGGAGCTCGGTTGATCTCATCCGCTAGAATCAGCGAGTTGAAAATCGGGCCTGATTGGAAAGTGAACTCCCCAGTCTCAGGACGGAAGATGTCGGTACCCGTCAAATCAGCAGGTAACAGATCGGGAGTGAATTGAATGCGGTGGAAGTGACCCTCAACACAATCAGCCAATGATTTTACTGCGCGAGTTTTTGCTAAGCCGGGAGGTCCTTCAACGAGGATATGACCATCCGCTAAAAGGGCGATCATCAGTTGCTTAACGAGCTCTTTTTGACCAATGATTTGAGACTCTAGATAGTTTTGAAGGACTTCGAAATTTGTTTTGTGCATTTTGGACTCTCTGGGTATCCATTTGATTTTTATTTTGAGTATTGGTCACTGATTTCGAGGAAAAAGTTCCAGTACATTTGCGTAATTTATTTTTTCAAAATTGGAAATATTGACAAGTGGTTAGCTAAAAAAATCGTTAGGTTGTGATTATTACTATATCAATTGGTTTTTATATACAAAAGCTCGGCGGTGGGGAGTGGTTTGAGTTCGGTTGGGTCTCAGGGGGTGAGAACTAAAATTGACTCTCGACAATGCGGTATTTGCTTAGTTAATTCATGCTCAAGGTGAATATTTCTAATTGTTACATCATATTTGCAGTTTTTTGAGAAGAAAGTCTCTAGTTTTATTGGTTGTGGCCGATACATCACTCAGATTGTGCATTGCTTGTTGGAGTGCACTAAAAAAGTCCTGTTCAGGGTATACCAATAACGAGCGATTCTTTTTAAAGGTCCAAATATGTTTAAAACTAACTCTCTGAGTATCAAGCAAAAAGTTGTACTTGGAATTACCTTTGCGGTTCTTGCATCGACAGTGATTGTCGGCGCAATGGCAAAACAACAAGCAAGAGATGTATTAAGTCATCGATTGATCGATATTGAACTTCCAGGAATGCTAGAGCGAATCAATGGTGAAATTGACCGAGAAGTCTCTCAGCTATTACTAGCGGCGGAGCAAATTGCTTCAAATGAATTTATTTCTGATGCTATCGAATCGACCGATCGCGATCCGGCACTAGAAAATAAACTGGTTAAACAGCTGAACAATGTTCGTAACCAGTATCAGTTGAACGATGCCTCAGTGGCGAACCGTCAAACGGCTTACTACTGGAACCAAAATGGTTTCCTGCGTCAGTTAAACCAACAGCAAGATGGTTGGTTCTTTGGCTTTACGCAATCTGGACAGCCGACCATGGTGAGCATGTTCCAAGAAGCCAATGGCGAAGTGAAGATGTTTGCTAACTATCAACAACCTTCTGGTTTGGCGATGTCTGGTCTATCAAAGTCGATGGATGACATGGTTAACCTGCTGAACGGCTTTAAGATTGAAAATACCGGCTTCGTATTCTTAACCGATAGCCAAGGTGATGTTCAAATTCACCGTGAGCGTTCTCGCAGTGACTCTTCACTTCAACAACTTTACGGTCCTCAAGCAAGCCAACTACTGAACAAGTCGGGTTTTAACCTGATTACCACTGAAAGCCAAGGCCAAGAGCTGTTCGTGGCGAGCTTGTATGTGTCTTCAATGGACTGGTTTGTTATTGGTGTCGTTCCGACTGGTGAAGTGTTTGCAGAGTTAGATGCGACAGCGCAGAAGATGCTGATCATGACTGCGGTTGTGGCATTAGTGTTTATCCTAATGGGCGTAGTTCTAGCGAACAGCATTACTCAACCGATCAAGCTTTTGGCTAAGCGTTTCGGCGACTTAGGTGAAGGCGACGGTGACCTTGCACAGCGTATCGAAGTGAAAGGCAACGATGAAATTGCACAGCTTTCAAAAGGCTTCAACGGATTCATTGAAAAGATTCACGAGTCGATGAAAGAGGTGTGTTCGACAAGCCAAGCGCTTCAAGTGGCTGCAGAGAGTGTTTCGAATAAAGCTCACATCACCCACGACAACAGCCAAGAACAGCGCGACCAAACCCTTCAAGTCGTAGCTGCCATTAACCAAATGGGTATGACCATCAGTGAGATTGCATCGAACGCGGCAACCGCAGCAGAAACGGCAACTCAAGCTTCAGGCAATACGGAAGTAGGTCGCTCTGTGGTGAACAAAGCAAAAGACGCGATCAGCCGTTTGGCGCAAGATATTGAAAGCACAGGTCAGGTAGTAGAGCAACTGGCTTCTACAACTCAAGACATCGGTTCTATTCTGGGTGTTATTCGTGATATTTCAGAGCAAACTAACTTACTCGCATTGAACGCTGCAATTGAAGCCGCCCGTGCTGGTGAGCAAGGTCGTGGTTTTGCGGTTGTAGCGGATGAAGTACGTAACCTAGCAAGCCGTACCGCAGATTCAACGGAAGAGATTCAAAAGATGATCAACCAACTGCAAAGCGATGCTAAAGATGCGGTAACGGCAATGAGTGCGGGTAAGGTGATTACCCTTGAAGGTGTATCGGCTTCGGATGAAGCGGTAGACGTGCTGAGTGGCATTTCAGACCGTATCGTTGATATCACAGACCGTAACACTCAAGTGGCAACGGCAACGGAAGAGCAATCAACCGTAGTTCACACCATCAACCAGAACATTGAAGAGATTAACGCAATCAACGAAGTGACAACGGGCACGGCTGAGCAACTTGCTGAAGCGAGCCAAGAGCTTCGTGATCTATCGTCTCGTCTAGATAAGATGGTTGGTTCATTTAAGCTTTAATTCTTTCAAGCTGTAACATGACTTAGAAAGGGATATAGACGAAGAGCTGGGGTCATTTCATCGTGAATCCGGCTCTTTTTATTAGTGCGCTAATTTGCCTCTAACTGCCTTTAGCTTGATCTGGTTTCGGGCTTTGCTTTTAATCACCCTAGCATCATAGGGCGTAAATGAGTAAAATCTGGTTAGGTTTAATATTTAGGTAAGTATCATGAGCGATTTTGAAAAAGAACTAGAGCAGATGACTCAAGAGATGGGCGATGAGCCTGAGGTGAAACTGCCATCACTTGAAGAGCAAAAAGCAATTGTTGCTGAGTTCAAGCGACTAGAGGCGGAAGGCAAACTGACTCCTGAAGTGTTAGAGAAGCATTTTGGCCAGTTCAACAAACAGAATGATACGCCAATTCACTAAGTTGATTTAGACAGGTTTCATGTCTGAAAGAAGTGATATTAGCGGTTGGGTTCATAGCCTAACTAACAGATAAAGGTCTAGCGCTTGCTAGACCTTTTTTATTGCCGCTAGCGAAAGACCGAGTGGCTGACTCATGAACTATTCAATGTAAGTGAAACTCGTATCCAACACATAAAAATATCCAGCACATAAAAAAATCCCCCTTACTGAGTAAGAGGGATTTGATATGGGCAAGTTATATCCTAAAAGGCTAAGCGATTAGTCTGTGCCGTATTCTTTGTACAAACGACGACATGCGCGGCCATCGCTGTGGAACAGGTGACAACGGTGCGCTGGAATACCAATCGCCAACTTGTCACCTGATTCGATTTTCAACGTGTCTGGCTGGCGATAGATAACATCAGCATCGGCACTTTCAAGGTTTAGGTAAACCTGAGTTTCGTTACCTAGTTTCTCTACCATCATCACGTCAGCTTCAATCGTCGCGTCACCTGATTCAGCAGACATCAAGTGTTCAGGGCGAATACCCAGAGACATACGATCGCCAGCATTGACAGTCGTACCATCAACAGGGATCCAGAAAGTCATGCCATTAGAAAGTTGTACCAATACGCGTTCTGCTTCAGCTTGTTCAATGTGTACCGACATGAAGTTCATCTTCGGTGAGCCAATAAAGCCAGCAACGAAACGGTTTTGAGGGTAGTGGTAAAGGTCAAGCGGCTTACCGACTTGAGATACATAACCACCATCCAGAACAACGATCTTATCCGCCATTGTCATCGCTTCCACTTGGTCGTGGGTAACGTAGATCATGGTACAACCCAGTTGACGCTGTAGCTTGGTGATTTGCGAACGCATTTGAACACGTAGCGCGGCATCTAGGTTTGATAAAGGCTCATCAAGTAGGAATACGTTTGGTTGAGAAACCAGAGTACGACCAATCGCAACACGTTGACGTTGACCACCAGAAAGCGCTTTAGGTTGGCGCTCAAGAAGGTGACCAAGCTGAAGGATTTCTGCAGCATGTTCAACGCGTTTGTCGATCTCAGCTTTATTTGCGTTTGCTAGCTTAAGACCGAAAGACATGTTGTCGTATAGGTTAAGGTGAGGGTAAAGCGCATAAGACTGGAATACCATACCTACGCCACGCTTTGACGGTTCAACGTCATTCATGCGTTGGTCGCCAATGTACAAATCACCAGACGTAATGTCTTCTAGACCTGCGATACAACGTAATAGCGTCGATTTACCACAACCTGATGGTCCAACGAATACTACGAATTCACCTTCGTTGATGTCTAAGGTTACGTCCTTAGAAATCTGTACATCACCATATGATTTATAAACGTTTTTTAACGTGACACTCGCCATCTAGCTTGTCCTCGATCGATCAAATTTTAAGTTTTACTGCTTATCATTATAAGAAATTTTTGGGTCAGCAGTAACTGTAGGAATTGGTAAGTATTGAGTGAGTAAGAAAAAAGTGGGTGAGACTTGGCTTCTTTAACCAAGCCCACCCGTCATAGCCAAACTGATGCCCATTTCCCCCACATCCAGCTAAACCTCCCCCGTGATTCAATCACAGATTTAGCTCGATGCTAATATAAGACACCAGCGGGCAGTGAAGCCAACTAAATGAATAATGCGTCAACGCATAACACTTGCCGGTAAAGGGTTCTTACTATCCACTCTTGGATGAATGCAGTTTCGGTGAATTGGCGTAAGGGTACATCCTCCTAATGGAAAATTAACTAGGGGGAGTAGGAGGGGAGGAGTAGATAAATGGGGTTATTAATAATTGGCGATCCAGTTCAAATAAATCCACCACGTAACGGTGATGTTGATCACGATGAGTATACGTTTTGTGATTGCAGTCTCTAATCTGACCGGATGGCGATCACGAATTTAAGCCATAATAGCTAGGGCGTAGTGGCTAGGATGATGAGCTAGGGTCTGTTTTCTCAGATCATAACCTCCGAAAACTGGCTCGTCTTGGTAGATGTGCCCTACGTATAAATATAAAAAGGATATTCACATGAAAAACGCTCTAAGCGCTGTAGCTCTAGGTACAATAGTTGCTCTGGGTTCTTTTGGTGCAAATGCTGCTATCGAAGAAGGACAACTAACAATCTGGGTAGGTGGTGACAAAGCTTATGAAGGCATGGCTGAAGTAGGTAAACGCTTCGAAGAAGATACTGGTGTTAAAGTAACCGTCGCTTTCCCTGACAAGCTAGAAGAGAAATTCCCTCAAGTAGCAGCAGCTGGCGATGGCCCAGACATGATCTTCTACGCACATGACCGTTTTGGCGGCTATGCAGAAGCGGGACTTCTTGTTGATATCAAACCTTCTAAAGAAACTAAAGAAGGTATCGTAGACTTCGCATGGGATGCTGTTTCATACGAAGGTAAAACAATCGCATACCCTGTTGCTGTTGAGTCAGTTTCTCTAATTTATAACAAAGCGCTTGTTCCTAACCCACCTAAGTCTTGGGAAGAAATCCCAGCACTTGATGCTGAACTTAAAAAAGACGGCAAGAAAGCGATCATGTGGCCTCTACGTGGCGGCGCTTACTTCACATGGCCTCTACTTGCAGCTGACGGCGGTTACGCATTCAAACAGACTGCAGAAGGTTACGACATTAAAGATGCGGGCGTAGCGACTGATGGTGTTCAGAAGTCTCTAGGTTTCATCGAGAAGATGGTACAAGACAAGGTTATCTCTGCAGACATGGATTACTCAGTTGCTGAGTCTGAATTTGTTGCGGGTAACGTTGCAATGACAATCAACGGCCCTTGGGGTTGGGAAAACATCAAGAAAGCTGGCGTAGATTACGGCGTAACAACTTTACCTAAGTTCAACGGTAAAGCGTCTAAACCTTTCGTTGGTGTATGGGCAGGTGGTATCAGCACTGCGTCTCCAAACCGCGACCTAGCTGTTGAGTTCATGGAAAACTACCTACTAACAGATGAAGGTATGAAGAGCCTGAACGACGACAAGCCACTTGGCGCTGTTGCTCTTAACTCTTTCCAACGTCAACTAGACAGCGATACTCGTATTGCAGCAACAATGGACAACGCGATGAACGGTGAAATCATGCCTAACATCCCTCAGTTCACAACATTCTGGTACAGCATGGAAGAAGCGATCGGCAACGTAGTTGACGGCCGTCAATCAGTAGACCAAGCACTAAAAGCTGCTGAAGGTCGTATGGTTAAGTAACACCCAGGCACTACCTTTTAAGGAGAGGGTAACCTCTCCTTACTTTTCTATTTTTTTATCTATATCGCTAGCAGGTTCCTCTATGCAGTCAGTTCAAGGTACAGATGCTATCCCAGCACCATCAAGCCTTCCAGGCAGTAAAAGCGTCTTCATTAAATGGGGGTTGCTTGGTAGCGTTGGCTTAATAAACGGCTACGCTACAATTCTAATGTATTCTCGCGGTGAGCTCGCTTTTGCGCTGCTTACAGTGATCTTAACGGCTTTGGCACTTTACATTTTTGGTAGTAAAAAAACTTACGCCCACCGTTATATTTACCCAGGTATTGCCGGAATGATCTTGTTCATTCTTTTCCCATTGGCATACACCGTAGGGCTTGCGTTTACTAACTACAGCGCGAAAAACCAACTTTCTCTAGAGCGTACTCAAACCGTTCTTTTAGACCGTTCTTTCCAAAGCGGTGAGAGCTACCCATTTACTTTGTACAAGACAGATGACGGTCACCAGATCGTTGTAAAAGATGGCGATCAACTGTTAGCGACTGACGTATTTTCTCTAGACAATATGACAGAAACAGAGATGGACCTATCTGTTATTGAGTCTGCGCAAGGTGAAAAAGAGAAGATCAAAGCGATCATTCAAAACCGAGCAGCAATCAGTGGTGTTGATTTCAATCTACCTGACGGTGGTGACATCCGCATGAGTGGCTTACGTAAGTTTGCTTCTGTTGCTCCGCTTTACACGCTACAAGACGATGAAGAAACGTTAATCAACAATGAAACGGGTGAAGTTCTCAAGCCAAATATGGATGTGGGTTTCTACCAGCCTGTTGATGCAAATGGTGAGTTTACGGGTAATACCATCTCTCCAGGTTTCGTGGTTAGCATTGGTACGCATAACTTTGAGCGTGTATGGAAAGATGACGGCATTAAAGAACCGTTTATCAGCATCTTTATTTGGACGGTTATCTTCTCGGTATGTACCGTAGCGTTCACGCTAGTTATCGGCCTTGTATTGGCTAACATCGTGCAATGGGAAGAGTTGAAAGGTCGTTCTATTTATCGTGTTCTACTGATTCTGCCTTACGCCGTACCCGCGTTTATCTCGATTCTTATCTTTAAGGGTCTATTCAACCAAAGCTTTGGTGAGATCAACATGGTACTCGAGAATATCTTCGGCTTAAGCCCGAACTGGTTCTCAGACCCTATCTTAGCGAAAACCATGGTGTTGATGGTTAACACATGGCTAGGTTTCCCTTACATGATGATTCTATGTATGGGTCTGCTTAAAGCGATTCCTGATGATTTATACGAAGCGTCAGCAATCGATGGTGCGAACTTCCTTGATAACTTCAAGCGCATTACGTTCCCATTGATGATTAAACCGCTTACACCGCTATTGATTGCAGCGTTTGCCTTTAACTTCAACAACTTCGTAATGATTCAACTATTGACGAACGGTGGCCCGAACATGATTGGCACTTCTGAGCCAGCGGGTTACACAGACTTGCTTGTAAGCTACACGTACCGAATTGCATTCGAAGGCGGCGGCGGTCAAGACTTCGGTCTAGCAAGTGCTATCGCAACGCTTATCTTCCTATTGGTTGGTGCACTAGCGTTACTAAACCTTCGTTTCACTAAACTGTCTCAAGATTAAGGAGCACGACAATGGCTATGGTACAAGGTAAAGGCCTTAAATACCGAGTGTGGGCAACGCATGCAGTGTTGTGGTGCTTCTTGGCAATGATTATCTTCCCACTACTGATGATCATCGCGATCTCGTTCCGTGAAGGTAACTTCGCAACCGGTAGTTTGATTCCAGATAACCCATCATTGGAACACTGGAAGTTAGCATTGGGTATGTCAGTAACGAACGCAGATGGCTCGGTAACGTCACCTCCGTTCCCTGTGCTAACTTGGTTATGGAACTCAGTGAAGGTTGCAGGTATCACATCGATTCTGATTGTGACACTGTCTACGACATCGGCTTACGCGTTTGCTCGTATGCGCTTTAAAGGTAAGAACACAATCCTGAAAGCGATGATGATTTTCCAAATGTTCCCAGCAGTATTGGCTCTAGTAGCAATCTACGCGCTGTTTGACAAACTTGGTCAATACATTCCGTTCTTAGGCTTGAACACACACGGTGGTCTAATCTTCTCTTACCTTGGTGGTATTGCACTGCACGTATGGACGATTAAGGGTTACTTTGAGACGATTGATAACTCTCTGGAAGAGGCAGCAGCCCTTGATGGTGCAACGCCTTGGCAAGCATTCAGACTGGTTCTACTACCGCTGTCTGTGCCAATCCTAGCGGTTGTGTTTATCCTATCTTTCATCGCGACAGTGGGTGAGGTGCCAGTAGCGTCTATCCTACTTACAGATGTGAACTCTTACACGCTAGCAGTAGGTATGCAGCAGTACCTATACCCTCAGAACTACCTATGGGGTGACTTTGCGGCAGCGGCTGTACTATCAGCACTTCCGATTACTATCGTGTTCTTACTTGCTCAACGTTGGTTAGTTGGTGGTTTGACGGCAGGTGGTGTAAAAGGATAAGCTGTACTCTATAAGAAAGAAAAAGAGCGACCGTTAGGTCGCTCTATATTGGCATTTTTATTACATCATTTGGTTTGGCCGCCGATCAGTAATAAAAATAACCCTCAGGTTACGCATAGCTGGCTACTAATCAGGTTCCTTACGCTATTAATGATTAGTGGTTTTTGTAACTCTAACCCAGGTATTTACTTGGGTTTTTTTATGCCTGCTACTTTTTGTTTTTTGTGTCAGCGTTACTCGTTAACTATCGCGCTCATATCTACTTTAAAACCCAAAGTTTCGAGTTACTTCTCTCCTAAATACCGACCACTTCATTTTGGTTACTTGTAGAAATGAACTAGGGCGTGTTGATCTTTGCTGTACATTTCGCGTTCAACAATACATCGGTAGCCACATTAACATGAATGCCAGCGATAACATGCTGG
>NZ_JBFSRM010000009.1:0-183153 GCF_041465805.1 Vibrio sp. 10N.239.311.G01 | reverse complement strand
CCATCGAGAGGGATTGGTGAGGCAATGGTCGTCCCTTGGGTTAACAAAGACATCATGATAAACCATCTAGAGCAGATATCTAAAGTCACAGAAAAAGACCGTCATTCAGTGGTAATAATGGATGGCGCAGGATGGCATACCGATGATATTGCTAACCCATTTGATAATGTCAGTATTATCAAATTGCCGCCATACTCACCAGAGCTTAACCCTATAGAGCAAGTGTGGAGTTGGTTAAGGCAACACTATCTAGCAAACCAAAACTTCATTGATTATAACGATATTGTTTCGAAGGTCTGTAGCGCTTGGAATGGATTTCTTGAGTGCAAAGATCGCGTCACAAAAATGTGTACAAGAGATTGGATTGACCTGATCAGTTAATTTTCCGGATTGGTATAATATACGCCATTAGCAAAGCCGCGGATTCTCCTACTTACCAAAACAGCGCGTGTTGGGAGTCTAAACCTCCAACCTTTCCATATACTAAGCCTCAGCAGAAATACTGGGGCTTTTTTGTATCTGCTGCTTCTACGAAGTAATGTTGGGATAACTAGGCGCTCCTAGCTCACCTGCGTGCTCGAATCTCCGGAGTGCCTACTCATTCCAGCCTTGCCATATTTAAGACTCTAGTCTGCACGTCTCGGCAGAAATGCTAGCGCTTTTTATTCCTGTCATTTTTACAAGTATCACTTGAAGTACCATGTGTTCCTTTAGCTATCTCTATCGAACACTGATTTAGTGCAGCCTTGCGGTATTTAATGACTTAGTTCAAACCGTTCACCACTCATCTAGCTCCACAGTCCTGTTAATAACTAACGCTATTCTAGCGAGACGTTGAGTCCCGTTATTTTTGTTTCCAGGTGAAAGGTGAAGTCTTTCGATTGAAGCTTATATAACTTGAGAGTGGGTTATTGGGTAGACTAGCGAGTGCGCACAAGAACGAGTTCTCTGTATGACTTAACCTACTTAAATAGTTCTGGATACCCACAACAAGGCTTTCGACTACTCAAATACTCGCGGTATCAAATATCGATATAATCTCTATGTTCCACGCATACCTTTCAGCGATAGCTTCAGTATGGGAATTGGTGAGTTTGACTTCCATTGGGTATAAAAAGGCCACCTAAAGTAGTCGGCCTTGGTTGATCTATCTAGGTGTTAATCTAGCTCTTTCTCTGCTTGTTTTGCTTTCTCTATCATAGGAGTGATTGTTGAGCCTTGAACTAGAATAGAGAACACAACAACGGCGTATGTCATGACAAGGATTATCTCTTTTACATCTATTGCTTTGTCTTCAATTACCCAGATACCTGAAGGGATCGAAAGTGCCATGGCTAATGCTAAGCCACCGCGTAAGCCACCCCAAGTTAGAATCTTAATCGACCACGGGTTGTAAGTTCTAAAGCGTTTAAATCCGATGTAAGACAAGAAAACACTCAAGTAACGTGCACTCAATACTAGAGGGACTGCGAACGCCATTAAGATCCAGTCTTCTTGGTGGAATTTGAATAACAGCATCGACATACCAATTAGTAGGAATAATACGCCGTTTAAGAATTCATCTATCAACTCCCAGAAATGATCTAGGTGATCTTCACTCTCTTTCGAGAATCCGATAAAGCGAGTCCAGTTACCAATCATGATACCTGATACCACCATCGCTAATGGGCCTGATACATGTAGAACTTCAGCAAACGCATAACCAGCAGTTGGGATGCCGATGGTTAATAGCAACTCCATCGAGTGGTCATCGGTATTGCTGATTAGGTAGTGGAATACAAGACCTAAAACAAAACCATAGACAATGCCGCCAATCGCCTCTTGAACGAATAGCATGGTCACACTACCGACGGTTGGCGCTTCTGTGCCGAATGCGATAGTAAATAGGGTTACGAAGATAACTAAGCCAAAACCATCGTTGAATAGAGATTCTCCCTCGATTTGAGTAGAGATTCTTCTGGGAGCGTCGAGTTTCTTTACTATTGCTAGCACGGCGATGGGATCGGTTGGAGAGATTAGCGAGCCAAAGAGTAGGCAGTAAATCAGATCAAATTGAATACCGATGAACTGGCAAAACCCGTACAGCACAAAACCGATAAAGAATGTTGAAAACAGCGTAGCACCTAACGCGAGTACTGTTATTTCCCATTTCTGGTCTTTTAGGTTTGGTAATTTGATTCCCAAACCGCCTGCAAATAGTAAGAATCCTAATATCCCTTTTAGAAGGAAATCTTCAAAATTGATACTGGCAACGGTCTCTGAGGCAATGTCTGCCAATTGGAACCAATTATTTTGTCCCGCAATGATAATCAATAGAGATAACATCATTGAGCCAGCTGTGATGGCGATGGTTGTCTGCATTTTACCAATTTTTGTATTCACGAAAGCAATAAGCATGGCTGCAGCGGACAAGAAGCATAAGGTGTAATAGACCGACATTGGGATTCCAACATGTAACAAAGTATGAATATGAATTTTCGTTGTCTCATGCTCAAATAGCAAACATTTTTTTGTCATGACTCAGTAATCAATTTCCTTTTTTAGACGTCTAGACTCCTTTTTAATGTGTGATAGGATGGAGGGATAATTAAAGGAATGAGGTTGTACCGTGGGAAGTAATGTAAGGCAAAAGATTGACGCTCTGTTGAAGCAACGAATTTTACTGATTGATGGTGGCATGGGCACCATGATTCAGGATTATAAATTGGAAGAGCAAGACTATCGTGGTGAACGCTTTGCTGATTGGCACAGTGACTTGAAGGGCAACAATGACCTTTTAGTTCTTACACAGCCTAAGCTTATCAAAGATATCCATATGGAGTATTTGGAAGCTGGGGCTGACATCCTCGAAACCAATACCTTTAACGCTACAACCATCGCTATGGCCGACTATGATATGGAAAGCCTTAGTGAAGAGATTAACTTTGCTGCTGCCAAGCTTGCTCGTGAAGCAGCTGATGAATGGACTGCAAAGACCCCAGATAAACCTCGCTTCGTCGCGGGTGTATTAGGTCCAACCAACCGAACTTGTTCTATCTCGCCTGATGTAAACGATCCAGGTTACCGTAATGTTAGCTTTGACGAACTGGTTGAAGCCTATTCTGAATCGACTCGCGCGCTCATTAAGGGCGGTTCAGATTTAATTCTTATTGAAACTATCTTTGATACGTTAAACGCGAAAGCGTGTGCCTTTGCCGTTGAATCTGTTTTCGAAGAAGTAGGTATCAGTCTGCCAGTGATGATTTCCGGTACCATCACTGACGCATCAGGTCGTACCCTTTCAGGACAGACGACAGAAGCATTCTACAACGCCCTTCGTCATGTAAAACCAATCTCATTTGGATTGAACTGTGCATTGGGCCCTGATGAACTGCGTGAGTATGTCGGTGAGATGTCTCGTATCTCAGAGTGCAATGTTTCTGCTCACCCTAATGCGGGTTTGCCTAATGCATTTGGCGAGTATGACCTTTCTCCTGAGGATATGGCTGAACATGTTAAAGAGTGGGCTGAAAGTGGCTTCTTGAACCTAATTGGTGGGTGTTGTGGTACTACTCCAGAGCATATCCGTCAAATGGCTGAGGCCGTTGAAGGTGTAACGCCGCGTCAATTGCCAGACTTACCAGTTTCTTGTCGTCTTTCGGGACTAGAGCCACTGACGATAGCTAAAGAATCTTTGTTCGTGAATGTAGGTGAGCGGACCAATGTTACCGGCTCTGCACGCTTTAAGCGCCTTATCAAAGAAGAGCTCTACGACGAAGCCTTGAGTGTAGCTCGAGAGCAAGTCGAGAATGGTGCTCAAATTATCGATATCAACATGGATGAAGGGATGCTAGACGCCGAGGCGTGTATGGTTAAATTCCTGAATCTATGTGCTTCAGAACCTGAAATCTCGAAAGTACCTGTTATGGTCGATTCTTCTAAGTGGGAAGTTATCGAAGCTGGCCTAAAGTGTATTCAAGGCAAAGGCATCGTTAACTCAATCTCTCTAAAAGAAGGCAAAGAAAAGTTTGTTGAGCAAGCCAAATTAGTTCGTCGTTATGGTGCTGCTGTCATCGTGATGGCGTTTGATGAAGTCGGGCAGGCTGATACTCGAGAGCGTAAAGTCGAAATCTGTACCAATGCCTACAACATTCTTGTTGATGAAGTCGGTTTCCCACCAGAAGATATTATTTTTGACCCGAATATTTTCGCAGTGGCTACTGGTATCGATGAGCATAATAACTATGCGGTTGATTTCATTGAAGCAGTAGGAGACATCAAACGCGATCTCCCGCATGCGATGATCTCTGGCGGTGTGTCGAATGTTTCATTCTCATTCCGTGGTAATAACTACGTCCGTGAGGCTATTCACGCGGTATTCCTATATCACTGTTTTAAAAACGGTATGGATATGGGCATTGTAAACGCTGGTCAGTTGGAAATTTACGATAATGTTCCAGAAGATCTGCGTGATGCTGTTGAAGATGTCGTACTAAACCGTCGTGATGATTCGACTGAAAGATTGCTGGATATGGCGACCGAATACCTAGAGCGTGCTGTTGGTAAGGTTGAAGATAAATCTGCATTAGAGTGGCGAACTTGGCCTGTAGAGAAGCGTTTGGAGCACTCTTTGGTAAAAGGTATCACCGACTTTATTGTTGAAGATACCGAAGAAGCTCGTGTTAATGCCTCTCGTCCTATTGAAGTGATTGAAGGTCCTCTAATGGACGGAATGAACGTTGTTGGTGACCTGTTTGGTGAAGGTAAGATGTTCTTACCACAGGTTGTAAAGTCTGCGCGTGTGATGAAACAGGCGGTTGCCCATTTAGAACCATTCATTAATGCATCCAAAGAAGTGGGCGCAACTAACGGTAAGATTTTGTTAGCGACCGTTAAAGGTGACGTTCACGATATCGGTAAAAATATCGTTGGTGTGGTTTTACAGTGTAATAACTACGAAATTATCGACTTAGGTGTGATGGTTTCTTGCGAGAAGATTCTCAAGGTAGCGAAAGAAGAGAATGTCGACATTATTGGCCTGTCTGGGCTGATTACACCGTCTCTTGATGAAATGGTACATGTTGCTAAAGAAATGGAGAGACAGGGTTTCAAGCTGCCTCTTCTGATTGGCGGTGCAACCACATCTAAAGCTCACACAGCAGTTAAGATTGAGCAGAATTATTCAGAACCTGTTGTATACGTAAATAATGCCTCGCGTGCAGTGGGTGTTTGTACCTCACTACTTTCTGATGAATTGAAACCCGCTTTCGTTGAGAAGCTGGATATCGATTACGATCGCGTTCGAGATCAGCACAATCGTAAGAAGCCTCGTACCAAGCCTGTCACGCTTGAAAGAGCTCGTGCCAATAAAGTTGCTATCGATTGGGATGCGTATACGCCACCGGCACCCGCTAAGCCGGGAGTTCACATCTTCAATGATTTTGATGTGGCAACTTTGCGTCAGTACATCGATTGGACTCCATTCTTTATGACATGGTCATTGGTTGGTAAATACCCTGCAATCCTTGATCATGAAGAAGTGGGTGAAGAGGCAAAACGTTTATTCAAAGATGCTAATGATTTACTGGATCGCGTAGAGAAAGAGAAGCTGCTTGAAGCGCGTGGTATGTGTGCCATGTTCCCAGCGAACAGTGTTGGTGATGATATTGAGGTGTATACCGATGAATCTCGTACCGAAGTTCTAAAAGTTCTACACAATCTTCGTCAACAAACAGAGAAACCAAAAGGCTTTAACTACTGTTTGTCTGATTACATTGCGCCAAAAGAAAGCGGTAAAGCGGATTGGATTGGTGGCTTTGCGGTTACGGGTGGTATTGGTGAGCGAGAGCTGGCTGATGAATACAAAGCGAAAGGCGATGACTACAACGCGATTATGATTCAGGCGGTTGCTGACCGATTGGCTGAGGCGTTCGCGGAATATCTGCATAAAGAAGTGAGAAAGGATATTTGGGGTTACTCGCCAGATGAGAATTTGTCTAACGACGATTTGATTCGAGAGAAATACCAAGGTATTCGTCCAGCTCCAGGTTACCCTGCTTGCCCAGAGCATACAGAGAAAGGTACGTTGTGGGAGCTGATGGACGTTGAAAAGGCAATCGATATGTCATTAACGACAAGCTACGCGATGTGGCCAGGTGCCTCAGTGTCGGGTATGTACTTCTCTCATCCTGATTCGCGATATTTTGCGATTGCACAGATTCAACAGGATCAAGTAGAAAGCTATGCTGATCGTAAGGGCTGGGATATGTTGGAAGCTGAGAAGTGGTTAGGTCCAAACATTAACTAGTTTGAATCTATGATGAGCTTTGATTCGTAAAGTAAAAAGAGAAAGGGTTGCTAAATAGCAACCCTTTTTGTATTTGTGATTTATCTGTCGATGATAAACGGACTTTCTATTCAAATAATTCTTGGTGCAGTTTTTGAATCGCCAACTTAGAAACAGATTCATTTAGTAAGAAGCACAGGTTGTGTGGGCTTGCACCGTAACAAATCATGCGTAGGTTGAAGTCTTCAAGAGTGCCGAAGACCTGCTTTGCATAGCCTTTGCTTTCACTCATGTTGTTACCAATAAGAGCAACAAGGCATAGGTCGTGTTCAATATCTACAGAACACAGCTCCTCAAGCTCAATGCGAGCGGCTTCAGGTAACTCAGGGGCACCACCAGAGGTATCCGTTTGATCGAGTGTTAGTGAAACACTGATCTCTGAAGTGGTGATAAGATCGACCGAGATCTTATGTTTAGCAAGGATCTCGAATACCTTTGCCAAAAAGCCATAGGCATGGAACATATTAGCGCTACGTAGCGTAACCATGGTTTGGTTGCAGCGTAGGGCAAGCGCTCTAAATAGAGGAGAGCTCTCAACTTCTTGACGAATCCAAGTACCACCTAACTCTGGCGCTTTAGAAGAGCCGACAAATACCGGTATTTGGTGGCGTAGTGCAGGTACTAGAGTCGATGGGTGCAAGATCTTCGCACCAAAGTTTGCCATTTCCGATGCTTCACTAAAGCTGATCTCTGGGATAGGAGAAGCTTTAGGTGCAATACGAGGGTCAGTGGTGTAGATACCCGGAACATCCGTCCAGATTTCTAGACCAATCGCCTGTACAGATTCGGCAATCAGTGCTGCTGAGTAATCACTGCCACCGCGGCCTAAAGTCGTGGTGTTACCTTCGCTATCAGCGCCGATAAAACCTTGGGTAACGACAACTTGTTGTTGGCAAAGTGGAATCAGTTTCTCTTGCGCTAGAGCGGCAATATCTTCTAGTTGAGGTTCGGCTTTACCAAAATCATCATTAGTACGCATCACATCTCTGATATCAAAGCGAACA
This sequence comes from Vibrio sp. 10N.239.311.G01, assembly GCF_041465805.1. Classification (NCBI taxonomy): domain Bacteria; kingdom Pseudomonadati; phylum Pseudomonadota; class Gammaproteobacteria; order Vibrionales; family Vibrionaceae; genus Vibrio; species Vibrio sp. 10N.239.311.G01. The sequence continues at coordinate 175,824 of NZ_JBFSRM010000009.1, read as the reverse complement.
GCAGGAGTGCCTCGTTCAGAGATGATCTGAGCCAAGATGTGTGTCGACATCAACTCGCCACATGCGACAAGGTGATCCGTCAGTTTAGTACTTGTTTGGAATGATGCGGCCTCTGCAGCGCTCGCAATGTCATCAAGAATGCTGTGGACTTCTTTTTCGATGCTGATTGGATCTGCGAGTTGGTCAAGAATTGCGTTGTGAATGTCCGCTAATTGCGCCATTAGTTCCTGACGACGAGCTTTGTCTTGAACACCATGTGCTAGTTCAACCAGCAAGTTAGTGACACCAGAGCATGCACTACTCACGACCAGTTTCGTGTTTGAGTTGTTTTCAATAATGGCAGCACAACGGCTCATTGCTTCAAAGTTGGCAACACTTGTTCCACCAAACTTAGCGACATTAAAAGAACCAGCTACATTAGATGCACTCACGATATATCTCCCACGACTTCCTAAAATAAAATTACGGTTGGGTAATCCAACGTCCGATGTTTTTCGAAGAGAGTTTTAGAGCAAAAAGAGAGGAATTATTAGAATAGTAACCTCAGAAGCTCTTCACCATATAGAAATGGCGACAGTTGACGGGATTCAGCCCGCTCAACCGATAATAAAGGTCCTGCATCCTTTTATTATCTCGGCACTGCTCCCCATAAATGTTTTGTATTGGAAATGCGGTTCCACAAAACATCTGCCTGGGCAGTGCTCCTCTTCTGCTAGATAGCCGTTTCATTGAACGTTTTTGTGGTAACAATGTCAATCCGTAACTTGAGATAATTGAAAAATAATTTTAACAATTATGTGACAGTGGTTTGACCTCAATACTTATGGCTAATTGCTGAGGTAATCAATTTGCTTTAGGGTGGATTGTTCACAACATTAACGTAAGGGATGTACATGTCTAATTTACCACTCACTACTGCTATCGATAGCTTTTATCCACCACACCGAACGTTAATGGGACCTGGTCCTTCAGATATCTCACCTCAAGTGTTACAGGCTTTGAGCCGTCCAACCATAGGTCACTTAGATCCGCTGTTTATTGCGATGATGGACGAGCTTAAACAGCTTCTTAAATACGCTTTTCAGACTGAAAACGAATTTACGATTGCCGTTTCTGCACCGGGCAGTGCGGGTATGGAGACCTGTTTTGTTAACTTGATTGAGCCTGGTGAAAAGGTGATTGTTTGTCGTAACGGTGTCTTCGGTGAGCGTATGCGAGAAAACGTGGTGCGTTGTGGTGGCGAAGCGATCCTTGTTGATGACGAATGGGGCAAGCCCGTTTCAGTTGAAAAGGTAGAACAAGCATTGGCAGAAAACCCCGATGCCGTTGCTGTTGCATTTGTGCATGCAGAGACATCAACCGGAGCGTTATCTGATGCTCAAGCTATCTCTGCTGTCGCTCGTCAGTTTGATGCGTTAACGATTGTTGATGCAGTGACATCATTAGGTGGTGTGCCATTGCTGGTTGATGAGTGGCAGCTTGATGCGGTTTATTCTGGCAGCCAAAAGTGTCTGTCTTGTGTGCCAGGGCTATCTCCAGTGACTTTCTCTCAGCGTGCGGTTGATAAAATGAAAGCCCGTAAAGCACCAGTGCAAAGCTGGTTTTTGGATCAAAGTTTAGTATTAGGTTACTGGAGTGGAGAAGGTAAGCGTAGCTACCACCATACCGCACCCGTGAACAGCCTTTATGCTCTGCATGAGTCGCTGGTTTTGTTGAAAAATGAAGGCTTAGATAATGCGTGGTCTCGTCATCATGCGATGCACCAAGAGCTTAAAGAAGGCGTAGAAGCTCTAGGGTTAAAGTTTGTGGTTGATGAAGAGAGCCGCCTGCCGCAGCTTAATGCACTTTATTTCCCAGAAGGAATTGATGAGGCTAAGATCAGAACGCAGCTTTTAGAAGAATATAATCTTGAAATCGGTGCTGGGCTTGGCTCTTTGGCTGGTAAGGCATGGCGTATCGGCCTAATGGGTTACGGTGCTCGTAAAGAGAATGTCGCGTTGTGCCTAAAAGCGCTAAAAGATGTTTTGAAGTAGCTGCATGAACTGAAATTAAAAAGAAAAGCGCACGAGAGATCGTGCGCTTTTTTGTATCTACCCCAAGCTCCTACTGCCTACTAAGTGAAGCTTGCGTTGCGAATTCTTAACATTATTCTGCAGACGAAACGTTATCTTCTGCTTGTGACACTTTCTTATACTGAACCTTTGAAAAGTCTCTGTTAGGGAATAAAAAGTTCGCTTCGCTACGAATTTGCTCTGCTTTACTTTCTTCTCCTAGGCCTTGATACGCCAGAATCAGATTGCTGTAGAAAGCCGGTCTTGGTTTGCTCTTAATGACCTCCAGTGACCAATCGATGTAAGGCTGTATAAGGCTCGGGTCGGCTTTGTAGAGGCCGATATTAAGGTAAGTGCTGTATATATCCCAATCGTAGCGATCTTTCCACACCACTGGGTTCGTTACCTGCTTAAGAATGTCCGGATTTTTCGGCTTAGACAGTTCAAACTTAGTCAGTACATAGTTGGTGTGCAGGGCGCTCAACATATAAAAACTGACCAAAATAGGGAGCACTAAGCTCAACACTCTAAATAGGGTCTTGCTGATGATACTGAACGACTGTTGATAATGTCGGGAAGAGCGCTGATCTACCCAGTAAATCAATATAATGAATGTTATCCAGTGAATCGCCGAGTGGTAAAAAGGATACTCAAGTTGAGAGTGCAAAAGGATTGGGATAAATAACGCGAGCAGGGCTAGACGTGTTCCCTTTGCTGAACTTGTTATGCGTGACATCACCAATATTGCAGCAATCAAGATTCCGATGATTGGTACAATCCCCCCTTCAACTCCCCAAAACAGGAACTCATTGTGCGGGTGATCCATTGAAGGAAGACCTGGATGATAGTTCGAGTTGAGTTGATGTTGGCGAGCTGTATATAGCGTGTATTCAGACTCAAATTTCCCGTAACCATAACCTGTAAATGGCTTTTCGATCATCATATCTAAAGCTTGCGGGAACGTATAAGCGCGCGGGCTTTCTAGGTTCGCTTTCTTGCTAGCGAGGCTATCAGTCGCACTTAGGCTGATCACCGAAAAAGCGACGACGACACCGACGAGCACTGATGCGCACCATCCGTAGAAGCGTTTCTTGGTCGAGAACTTGTATAGATAGGGCAGAATGCAGATAAACCCAATGACAGCGGCCAACCATCCGGTACGTGATGCAATGATGATCAGCAAGGGCACGGTTAAGGTTGGAGTTAAATACAGTAGGAATGATTCGCTGATCTTATGGTTATATTTAGCCGGCTGCCTTGCTAAAAGGTAAGCGGACAGCACAAAACCAGTAGCAAGAAAGCTTGCCATTACATTCGGTTGTTGAAATATCCCATATGGTCGGTTTGCAGCAGTGTTGTAGCCAAATAGGTTGCCAGGTTCTAATAAGAAATATTGCACATAGCCAAATAGTGCTTGTATAACAACAGCAAGTACAATGAACCACAACATACGTTGCTTGTGTTTATTGCTGAACTTAAATTGCTGCAGCACCACAAATAAGGCAAAGCCCGCCCACAATCCAAGCAAGCGTCCTGACGCTCCTTGAGGTGCAGCATTGCTGTATAAAATGGGTAGCGTGAGTATGATGCAGCTAATCAACAAGCCAATTGTTAATTTGGAATACTTGAGTACTCGATTGGTCGCGAGTTGGTAAAAGCCAATCGCTAGCGTGAAGCTTAGCGCTAGCCAAGTGGTAGGGTTAAAGGATAGAGCAAGGCCCGAACCACCAGGATTCGGCATAAAAAAATGCATAGCTAACAAGAATACAACAGCTAAAGAAGCCAGAAATGCTTTGTTGAGTGGTAGCTGAGTGACCTGATTTTCTAGCTGAGTACCGCTAGTGTGTATTGTTGCCATAAATCCCTAACCTTATAAAAACAGAGCTTGTTCCTTCTGAAACAAGCTCTGTTACTTTAACATTTTTCTGTCTGCCCGCAGGGCGCTATTTTACACCTACTTCAAATTTAACATAGGCTTAAGGAAGCGAGCAGTGTGTGAACCTTCGACTAACGCCACATCTTCAGGTGTACCCTCTGCAACAATCTCACCACCACCTTGCCCACCTTCTGGGCCAAGATCTAGGATCCAGTCTGCTGTTTTAACGACATCTAGGTTGTGCTCAATCACGACAACTGTATTACCGTGATCACGCAGTCTATGTAATACCGTCAGTAGCTGCTGGATATCGTGGAAATGAAGGCCTGTTGTTGGCTCATCGAGAATGTATAAGGTTTTTCCCGTGTCTCGTTTAGACAGTTCACGCGCTAATTTAACACGCTGAGCTTCACCACCAGATAAGGTTGTAGCTGCTTGCCCTAAGCGAATGTAAGAGAGGCCAACGTCCATTAAAGTTTGCAGTTTACGAGCGATAACAGGTACCGGGTTGAAGTATTCACGAGCATCTTCCACAGTCATCTCTAGAACTTCGTCAATGGTTTTACCTTTGTAGCGGACCTCTAGAGTCTCACGGTTATAGCGCTTACCTTTACACACATCACAAGGCACATACACATCGGGTAAGAAGTGCATCTCTACCTTGATTACGCCGTCTCCCTGACAAGCCTCACAACGACCACCACGAACGTTAAAGCTGAATCGACCTGGCTTGTAACCACGAGAACGTGATTCCTGAGTGCCCGCGAATAGTTCACGAATAGGGGTGAAAATCCCTGTGTAGGTCGCAGGGTTTGATCTTGGTGTACGACCGATAGGGCTTTGATCTATGTCGATTACCTTATCAAAATGTTCTAACCCTTTAATCTTTTTGTGCTTTGCTGGAACTGCAGTCGTGGCACCGTTTAATTGAGTGTGGGCGACTTTAAAGAAGGTATCGTTGATAAGCGTTGATTTACCCGAACCTGATACGCCCGTAATACAACTGAACAAGCCAACAGGAATTGTCGCGGTCACATTCTTTAGGTTGTTCCCCGTTGCGCCAACGATCTCGACGACCTTTTTCTTGTCGATAGGCGTTCTCTTTTCAGGCACTGCAATTTCTTTAGCACCGCTCAGGTATTGGCCTGTCAAAGAGTTCGGGTTTTCGATGATGTCTTGCATGGTACCTTCTGCCACCACGTGACCACCGTGCACCCCTGCTCCTGGACCGATATCGATAACATGGTCAGCACAACGAATTGCATCTTCGTCATGTTCCACAACAAGTACCGTATTACCTAAGTCTCTCAGGTGAATTAAGGTTTGCAATAGACGTTCATTATCGCGCTGGTGGAGACCAATTGATGGCTCATCAAGTACATACATAACGCCAACTAAACCGGCACCGATTTGGCTCGCCAAACGAATACGTTGCGCCTCACCACCAGACAGCGTTTCAGCACTGCGTGATAGGTTAAGGTAGTTCAAACCAACGTTGACTAAGAAATGCAGACGATCATTGATCTCTTTCATCACTTTATCTGCGATCTGCCCACGTTGACCGTCTAGCTTCAATTCTTGGAAAAATTGTAGTGCGTCAGCAATGCTAAGTTCAACGATTTCCGGAAGTGTTGTATCACCAATGAAAACATTACGAGCTTCTAATCTCAGGCGAGTGCCATCACAGCTAGAGCACGATTTGGTTGAGATGTATTTAGCAAGATCTTCACGCACTGCGCTCGATTCAGTATCACGGTAACGGCGCTCCAAGGTATTTAAAATGCCCTCAAATGGATGACGCTTAACCCGAATATCACCTCGGTCATTGATGTACTTGAATTCCACTTCAGTACGACCTGATCCTTTTAGAATGATCTCTTGAGTCTTTTTCGGTAGAGAATTAAATGGCGCATACAGATCAAAACCATAATGTTCTGACAGCGACGTTAGCATTTGGAAATAGTAGTAGTTCTTTTGATCCCAACCTTTTATCGCACCTTCAGCAATGCTTAGGTTCTCATCTAAAATCACTCGGCTTGGATCAAAATACTGTTGAACACCAAGACCATCACACGTACCACATGCTCCTGCCGGGTTATTAAATGAGAACAGGCGAGGCTCAAGCTCTTGCATGCTGTAACCACATTTAGGACAAGCGAAGTTAGCAGAGAATACGATCTCTTCTTGATCCGTTTCGTCCATCCAGCCGACGACAGCGATACCGCCAGAGAGCTCTAATGTGGTCTCGAATGACTCGGCTAAACGCTGTTGAAGATCAGGACGAACCTTGAATCTGTCTACCACAACTTCAATGGTGTGCTTCTTATGAAGTTCAAGTGCTGGTGGATCGGATAGATCACAGGTTTCACCATCAATTCGGGCTCGGATAAAGCCTTGCGCAGCTAAGTTTTCCAGTGTTTTAACATGCTCACCTTTGCGCTCTTTGACAATCGGTGCCATCAACATCATCTTTGAGCCTTCAGGCAGTTCTAAGACCTTATCGACCATTTGACTGATGGTTTGTGCTGCTAGAGGGATGTTGTGGTCTGGACAGCGAGGTTCGCCTACTCGCGCATACAATAATCTGAGGTAATCATAGACTTCGGTAATGGTACCGACGGTTGAGCGAGGGTTATGTGAAGTCGATTTTTGTTCTATTGAGATAGCTGGAGACAGACCTTCAATATGGTCGACATCAGGCTTTTCCATAAGAGATAGAAATTGACGAGCGTAAGCAGACAGAGATTCAACATAACGACGCTGACCTTCTGCGTAGAGTGTGTCAAACGCAAGTGACGACTTTCCTGAACCCGATAATCCGGTGATGACAGTCAGTTTGTCACGTGGAATGGTTAGGTTGACGTCTTTGAGGTTATGCGTACGAGCGCCTCTAATTTCTATTTTATCCATCTCAATAGACCATGTAATTTTAAGTGGCTAAAGTATTACATAGAGTGAGATTTGTGCAAAGTTTTACTGGATAAAAAAACAGTAAACAAAAAGGGCGACTCAAAGAGTCGCCCTTTCTAAAATCAGTAACGTTAGTGATTAACCAGTCGTTATGCTTCTTTCTTGGTCGAGTGTTTACCTAGCTCGATTTGCTGCTGGTCTTTCTTGTATAGGTTTTCGAAGCAGTAGTTTGTTGCTTCGATATAGCCTTCAACACTACCACAGTCAAAACGTTGGCCTTTAAATTTGTAAGCCAATACACAGCCTGCTTTTGCCTGTTTTAGCAATGCATCAGTGATCTGGATTTCGCCGCCTTTACCTGGTTCTGTCTGCTCGATTAATTCAAAGATATCTGGAGTCAGAATATAACGACCAATGATCGCTAGGTTGCTTGGTGCTGTACCTTGCTCTGGCTTCTCTACCATGTCATCAACTCGGAAAAGGTCATCTTTGATCATTTCGCCAGAGATAACACCGTACTTGTGAGTCTCTTCTTCTGGAACTTCTTGTACAGCAACAATAGAACAGCGGAACTGTTTGTATAGCGCAACCATCTGAGCTAGCACGCCTTGTTGCTCGTTCACACAAAGGTCATCAGCAAGTACTACTGCGAACGGTTCATCGCCTACAAGTTCGCGACCCGTTAAAATAGCATGGCCAAGGCCTTTCATCTCACGTTGACGAATGTAGGTGAAGTTTGCCGCTTCAATCGTTTCACGGATATTAACCAATAGGTCTTCTTTATTGGTGCCGCTAATCTGGTGCTCAAGCTCGTAGTTTTTATCAAAGTGATCCATGATCGAGTGCTTACCACGTCCAGTAACGATGCACATTCCATCCATACCAGCTTCGATAGCTTCCTCTACACCGTATTCAATCAGAGGCTTGTTTACTACAGGCATCATTTCTTTAGGCATTGACTTGGTTGCAGGTAAAAAACGTGTACCGTAGCCAGCTGCCGGGAAAAGGCACTTTTTGATCATGATAAGACCCTTTATCTATAATAATTATTGATTCAACCTGAGTGGTTGATATTTCTGAGGGCAACTCTAGCATAAGTTATGTCGAAAATTCAGCAACAATAGCCATGGTTTACTAGAGCTTCCCTCAAAATTATCGTCAGACTAAGAGGTGGGTCGATTATGCAAGCAGGTTCTGGTTTGCCCATGCTATCGCTTGAACTCTATTTTTTACCGCAAGCTTACGGAATATTTGATAGAGGTGAGATTTAACCGTGAACTCACTAATAAACAAGTCATCGGCGATTTGTGTGTTTGAAGACCCGGATTGAAGACAGCGAATCACCTGGATCTCACGAATGGTTAAATCAACATTGGTTGGTGTGGTGTTGGTATTGACCATATTGCGATAATAAAACAACAGTTGATTGGTTACCTTCCTTGGCAGCCAGTTATCGCCATCAATGACTTCTTGAAGACCACGAGCAATCTTGTCCTTTTGTTCAGTGTTGTAAAAGAGTCCTTTTAGTACCCCATAGGTAAGAAGCTCTGAGGTTGGAAGTTGCTGGGGGACATTGAATAAAATGATTTCGTGATTTTTCCACATAACAGTCAGGTTAGGACAAATAATCAGTAGTTGTGGTACCTCTCTGTAATCGACGAGCAAGATCCGGTTACTCCGCTTTCTATCAACTAGCATTAATTCGTCGGGTGTCATTTTGTAGAGAACAATAGATAAATGCTTTTCTATCTCTTTTACATGTAGATAGGTATCGTTTGGGTCGATGCACAGAAAGTGTAAAGTGCGAGCGTATCTTGATTTTCTCATTGAAACGTCCTGTTTGAGTGGGATTAGATTCCACGTTGTCATGCAGGCTTTAGCTTCTCTAGCGCCTTGATAGTGACTTGCGTTGAATATCAATTATCAAAGTAAATGAGTGGTTTGTAAGTGGAGAAAAAAGCAACATCGCTCTGAATATCATGATTTGTTACGTTTTTATTCTTTGTAGTGAGGAGAGAATAGGAATGCGATTTATCACTGTAGAAAAGCATGCTATTCTTGTGCGCTAAAATTTTCTGAGACTATGAATTTAGACGGAGCAAATCATGGCTAGCCGTGGAGTTAACAAAGTTATATTAGTGGGTAACCTAGGTAATGACCCTGAAATTCGTTACATGCCAAATGGCGGCGCAGTAGCGAACATTACCATTGCAACGTCAGAGTCATGGCGTGATAAAGCAACTGGCGAGCAGCGTGAAAAAACAGAATGGCACCGTGTTGCTCTGTTTGGCAAGCTTGCGGAAGTTGCTGGTGAGTACCTACGTAAAGGTTCTCAAGTTTACATTGAAGGTCAACTTCAAACTCGTAAATGGCAAGATCAAAGCGGTCAAGATCGCTACACAACTGAAGTGGTTGTTCAAGGCTTCAATGGTGTAATGCAAATGCTTGGCGGCCGTGCTCAAGGTGGTGCTCCTGCTCAAGGTGGCATGGGTAACAACCAACAGCAAGGTGGTTGGGGTCAGCCACAGCAGCCACAACAACAGCAACAACAATACAGTGCTCCCGCTCAACAGCAGCCAAAAGCACCTCAACAAGCTCCTCAGCAGGCTCAACCTCAATATAATGAGCCGCCAATGGATTTTGATGATGACATCCCATTTTAGTCCCTGTTTTTAATATATTATAAAGACAGTATTAAATTGGAAAAAGCCGCGTTCATCGCGGCTTTTTGTTACCTACAATTCTTAACGCTTTATTTACAACGTCAATTTATAGTATAAGTAGCAATACGGTATAATGTGAGTTGAAAAGGATTTCGTTATTCATGAGATATACCCCGACACTAAAATTGAGCACTCGATTGGTCGCATTTGTCACCGTGATAGTGATCAGCGCGATGTTCATTCTTTTTATTGGTGGCACACTTTCCTTTAAGCGTATTGGACAGGAATATTTAGACCATTATTTGGTTGGCATTGTCGACGTTGTAGATAAAGAGATGGAAGACCCTGACGCCGCGTATTCAATGCAGCGTTGGATGCCTAAGATGTTGCAGGCGAGCAATATTGTTGAGATGAAACTCTCGAACAAGACCGGCATCGTTTATCGTTTCAAAGATACCTCCCCACAAATTGATCCCAATCGTCTTTATGAGAAAAGCTTCATTTTAGAGCGTAATGAAGGCTACCGAATCGAATTTAAAGCACTTCCTCCTTATATTGGCTACAACTACTCAATGGAAGCGATGTGGTCAATTACTTTGGCTGTCGCATTGGTTCTGTTCTGTCTTGCTCGCGGTGTTCGTTGGTTGAAAGAACAACTCATGGGTTCTGAAATCTTGGAAGAGCGAGGAAGAATGATCTTGGCCGGTCAGGTTGAAGCTCATGCAAAGGGAGATGAGCGAGAGTGGCCTTATACCGCAAGCGAAGCCTTAGATGTATTGATTGAAGAGCTACAAGATGCTCGTCAAGAACGAAGTCGCTTTGATACCTTTATTCGTACCCATACTTTCCTAGATAAACTCACGGGAACGGCAAACCGAGTTTTATTCGATAATAAGCTGGAATCGGCACTGCATGAAAGTGGTGCTCGAGGCGGTGTGTTACTGATACGTATCGACGAATGGGAGCAAGTTAGTGATGCTAACGATAAGCAAACCACAGACGGCTTTATTATTGAAGTCGGTGAAGTACTGTCGAATATCGTTCAACGCTATCCCGATGTCATTTTTTCTCGCTATTACGAAGCGGACTTTGCTGTATTTATCCCTCATCAGGGCGCAAAAGATATTGCTACCTTGGCTGCTCAGTGTTTAAGGCAGTTAGATAAGCTAACTCCGCCAGAGCCTTTAGAGTCGGATAACTGGTGTCATATTGGTGTGACCATGTATACCGAAGGTGAGCGTCATAGCCAGATCATGGATGAAACGGAAACGGCACTAAAGAGTGCTCAGTTAGAGCGTATTAATAACTGGAGCCGTTACCCGAAAGAGAATAAGAATGAGCTTGATAGAGGCAGTGTTCGTTGGAGAACATTACTTGATAAAGCGCTGCTTCCTGAAAATTTAGTAATCTTTGCTCAGCGGTGTTATCTTATGCCGGAACCTGGTCAAGTTAATGAATTGCATAGAGAAATATTTACTAGAATTCAGGATCCTGACAAAGGTTTATTGAAATCGTCTCGATTTATGCCTGCGGTAGAGCAAGTGGGTTATCAAGCTCAAATGGACCAATCGGTTCTAAAGGTTGTGTTGAAATCGTTGAAAGAATCAACTCAACCTATCAACTATTCAGTGAATCTGAATGTTACCCCGTTTGCTAATAAACAGCACTTTAAGTGGTTTAGGAGTGAGTTGTTACAGCTCTCTGCTCAACACCGCTCTCAGCTTGCGTTTGAGTTTCCAGAAGGGCACTTGATTGCTCATCTTGATTATATGAGACCGGTGGCAAAGATGTTGCGAGGTTTAGGGTGTAAAGTTGTGGTTGGCCAAGCTGGGCGAACCATTGTTAGCACTCACTATATAAAGGATTTGAAGGTTAATTATATTAAGCTTCATCGAAGCCTAATAAAGAAAATCGATCAAAGGCATGAGAACCAACTGTTTGTTCGAAGCTTAATTGGGGCGTGTGGTGATTCTCCAACTCAAGTTATTGCTGTTGGAGTCGAGACAAAACAAGAAAAGAATACCTTGATAGAGTTAGGCATTAACGGCTATCAAGGGAGATATTTCGACGAAGAACAACAAATTATCCCTTTGCCTAATCAAGCAGAAAAAGCCGCGAAAGCGGAATCTGTTGTCAAAGTTGGACGAAGAAATCGATGGCGTAAGAGTAGTAGTTAAGAATGAATTTTAAAGCGATTTTAGACAAAATAAAGCCAACGAATAATAAAGGTAGCTCGCAAGTTGTCTTGCTGGGCAATGACGCCATTTATATTTCATCGACAGAACAAGATCCTCAAGTAGCCAGCATTCCCGTGGTTAATGGGGACTGGGAGAGTGCGCTAAAAAAATCGCTTAGCAGTGAGGCGTTTACCAGTAATAGCGTCCAACTGATTGTCTGTGCTAACTACTACCAAACCTACCAAATTGATAAACCGGACATTCCAGAGAGTGAATGGTCGGTAGCACTGCCTTTTTTACTCAAAGATCTTGTTTCAGAAAGAGTCACGGAAATTACTGCGAGTGCGGTCGCGTTACCAACGTCGAACAAGCTGCAAGTATATGTCCTGCCTAAAAAGCTGTTGGACAAGCTTTTGAATATCACTAATTCGGCTCAGGTTGAATTAATAGGTGTTGCTCCTGAAGATGAAATCTGGGGTTACAGTGCAGGCGAACTGTCTAATTTCATTCTTTTACAACGTAGCGTCAATTCACACTTTAAATTGGGTGCGTTTGTCGAAAATACCGTTTGTTTTCAAAGAACCATCCGCAGTGTTGTGCCACCTTTAACGGGTGTTGCGTCAAGTGCTCTGCAGTTAGATGGCCTCGCTTTAGAGCTTCAACGCTCGATTGATTACCTTTCTTCTCAAATTAAAGGCACCCAGCTTCACCAGCTTAAAATCTGTTGTGACGAAGAAGATGAAGCAGAGTTACAAAGTGCCTTAAACAGTACATTGAGCTCGACAGTTTCACTGTTGGTTGAAGGTAAGCGTGATAATTCAGAGAGTTTGTTGCTTAAACTTGCAGCTGAAAAAGAGACGTTTAAGGTCAATCTTTACCCTGAACACCTTAAGCCTAAAAAAGAATATTTTACGCTGACCAATGTTGTTGCGAGCTGGGGAGTAGTTTGTGTTTTGATGCTTGGTGGTTACTTCGCAATGCAGTATCAAGTTTCTAATCTAGATAAAGAGCTAACAGCCCTGCAACAAGACTCGAATCAACTTAACAAGCAAGTTAACCAATTGAATAGTAAGTTAACTCAGCATAAACCGTCTCCAGAGAAAGTCGCGGCGGTTGCGCGTCTCAAACGTGAGACTGAGGCTAAAAAAGAGGCTTTGAAGGCTGTTGGACAATACGACGAATCCCAACAAGTCGGGTATTCTGGCGTCATGAATTCCTTAGCTAAATTAGGCCGAAATGACATTTCTCTTTCGCACATCTACATGACCCACGATACTTTAGATCTTAGTGGCTTGGCTCGTAACGCAAATGTCGTTCCGAACTGGATTGGTCAGTTTAAAAGTGAGCTTAATTTAGTCGGACGCACTTTTGAAAAACTAAAAATTGGCCGTAATGATCAGGATGTGGTGACGTTTGAGCTAAGTACTCGTCGGGAGAGTAAATAATGCAGCAGTGGAACCAGCTGAGCGATAAGTTTCTTGCATTAAGTCAAAGAGAAAAATGGCTACTTTTTGTGTGTGGTTTTGTTGGCCTATCGATGTTGTTGTTCACCTTATTGGTTGAGCCTGCGTATCTCGATCTACAAGCTAAAAATGCCAAGGCGAGCAGCCTGACTCAATCGAATCAAAGGCAGCAAGGTGAGTTACTTGTTCTGCAAGCTCAGTTAAACAAAGACCCAGACAAAGAAATTAATCGAGAGTACAAAAAGCTGCTGGTGGAGAGCCAAGATCTCTCTCTTCAGCTTTCTCAGATTGTTGATGGATTAATCACACCTTCTCAAATGTCGCAGTTACTGGAGAGCGTTCTTAACGCCGGTAATGGACTAAAGCTTGAATCGCTAGAGTCATTAAAACCAGAAGCGATTTCGAACAATAAAGAGACCAGCGAATATTCAGGCTACTTTCTTCACCCTGTAAGAATGGAGCTAACCGGCAGTTACTTTGATATCTCAGCTTACCTTCAAGCACTTGAGTCTCTACCTGTGAGTTACTACTGGCGCACATTTGAATACTCAGTAGAAGAATATCCTAAAGCTCGACTGGTGTTCGAGGTTTACACATTAGGTACTAGACAGGAGTTTATCGGTGGTTAGAACTCTTTTGTTGTCCTTGCTATTTAGTAGCTCTTTTGTGTGGGCTGAGCAAGATCCCACGGCGCCATTAGGCTGGCTTTCACCTCAACAGAAAACGGCGCCTGCTAAGAAAGCACCAACTCGTTATCGCTTGCCTTCTTTAGAAAGTATCGTGTGTAAGGGAGATACGCCTTGTTATGCGATTATGAATGGTCAGATTCTCGGACAAGGGGAAACGATCAGAGGGTACCGAGTTAAGAACATAGATCCAGAATACGTCACTCTGCAGAGAAGCTCTAAGCAGTGGAAATTAGAGATGTTCTCTTTAGATGTTAAGAATAATTAAGGTTAGAGTGAAGACATGCGTAAACTTGTAGTAGCAATCCTAGTGTCATCTTTAGTCGGCTGTTCGATGGGGCATAGAGATCCTGTTGAGATTAAAGAGTCTTTAAACGAATCAATTAATGAAGCCAATAGCAGAGCGCTTCATGAGTTGCCTTCGTCGGTTCAAGATGACCTTATGCCTCAGCTTAATTCTGACTCGATGTCTCCGGGGATGGAAACGGTTAAGCGTTTTCGTATTCAGGCAAAAGGCGTTGAAGCGAGAACTTTTTTTGCCAGCTTAGTGAAAGGTACGGAATATAGTGCGGCTATTCACCCAAGTGTGTCTGGAAACCTTACGCTTAATCTAACGGACGTGACGTTAGATGAGGTACTGGCTGTTGCTCAAGATATGTATGGCTACGATATTGAAAAGCGTGGCAAAGTGATTCAAGTTTATCCTGCCGGTCTTCGCACCGTAACGATCCCTGTCGATTACTTACAAGTTAAGCGCTCTGGTCGCTCACTAACGACGATCACCACCGGTACGATCTCTAACTCAGATTCGAATTCATCGAGCTCTTCAAACTCGAACTCAAATTCGTCAAATTCATCTAACTCTTCTAATTCATCAAACTCGACATCGAATGGTGGTACAGAGATTGAAACGACCTCTGAAAGTGATTTTTGGCCACAGCTTGAAGCGGCGGTTGCTCACTTAATTGGCTCGGGCGATGGGCAAAGCGTTGTCGTGACCCCGCAAGCGAGTGTGATTACAGTGCGTGCTTACCCTGACGAAATTCGTGAGGTTCGAGAGTTCTTAGGTATTTCTCAAAAACGCCTGCAGCGTCAAGTTATCCTAGAAGCCAAAATCATGGAAGTAACCTTGAGTGATGGTTACCAACAAGGTATTAGCTGGTCTAATTTATCTAAGTCGATTGGCAGCGGCGGTGTGGTAATTGATCGACCTGGTGGAACTTTGCCTCCATTAGATGCGATCAGCTCTTTGTTAGGCGGGCAAACCAACGTAACGATCTCAGATGGCAGTTTTGAAGCGGTATTGAGCTTTATGGATACTCAAGGTGACCTGAACGTTCTATCAAGCCCACGAGTCACAGCTGCAAACAACCAGAAAGCGGTTATCAAAGTGGGTACTGACGAATACTACGTGACGGATTTATCTAGCGCGGTAGGCAGTGGTG
Organism: Vibrio sp. 10N.239.311.G01; assembly: GCF_041465805.1. Lineage (NCBI taxonomy): Bacteria > Pseudomonadati > Pseudomonadota > Gammaproteobacteria > Vibrionales > Vibrionaceae > Vibrio > Vibrio sp. 10N.239.311.G01. Next base: position 160,553 of record NZ_JBFSRM010000009.1, on the reverse strand, counting down.
ACAACGCGAACGTCGCACCTGAGGTTGAGTTAACTCCGTTCTTTTCGGGTATCTCCTTAGATGTGACCCCTCAGATAGATGATAAAGGTAGCGTATTCTTACATGTTCACCCAGCCGTTATTGAGGTCGAGGAAGAAGTGAAAGAGCTCAACCTTGGTTCTACAACGGGTGTGGTGCAGCTTCCTTTGGCGAAAAGCTCTATTCGTGAGTCTGACTCAGTGATTCGAGCTCGAGATGGCGATGTGGTTGTTATTGGTGGTTTGATGAAATCCAACACCAGTGATGTGACCTCTAAAGTTCCATTCCTCGGTGATATTCCAGCCTTAGGTCATTTGTTCCGTAACACCAATCAGTTAACGCAAAAAACTGAACTCGTGATCTTGCTTAAGCCAACGATCGTGGGTGTGAATACTTGGCAAAATGAGTTGGAGCGTTCACGTGATCTTCTTCAGCAGTGGTTCCCTGATGAAGAGTAATTGCTTACTTTCTCAATATAGAGTGGCAGTGTCTCACTAAGCTAGGTCGTCGTATGTATCAAGCTCACTTTGGTTTTGAACAACTGCCATTTACCTTAACGCCGAATACCGATTTCTTCTATGGTTTAGCGCCTCATTTCGAAGCGATTCAGACGGTAATCTCGGCGTTGGAAATGGGCGAGGGCGTGATTAAGGTGACCGGAGAGGTAGGCACTGGAAAAACCATGGTTTGCCGGATGTTGGTCAATCACCTACATGACTGTACAGCTCTGATCTACTTACCAAACCCTGTGTTATCAGGGGCAGACTTGCGCCAGGCGGTTGCAACAGAGCTTGGTTTAGCTGTCGATAATGAAGCAACCTTGGTTGATAACATTCAGCATAAGCTCATTGAATTGCACAATTCTGGTTTAAGAGTGGTGGCTATTCTTGATGAAGCTCAGGCTCTATCGGATGAAGCGCTCGAAACATTAAGGTTGTTTGGTAACCTTGAAACGGAAGATAAAAAACTGCTGCAGATTGTTCTATTAGGTCAGCCAGAATTGGATGCTCGATTAGAGGCTTATCACCTAAGGCAGTTTCGCCAAAGAATCACATTTAGTTCGACACTGAGACCGCTGAATCTCGATGAAACGGTGGCTTATATTGATAATCGAATCGCTAAATCTGGTGGCAGTCCTGAGTTATTCAGCTTGAATCAAAAAAAGGCGATCTGTCGTTCGTCGTTAGGTATCCCTAGATTGATAAACCAACTTTGCCATAAGGCTCTATTGCTTTCGTTCAGTGAAGATAAGAAAAGTATCGACAACCAACATCTTTTTTCAGCTATGCATGAAACGTACGATGTGTGTAAGCCTAAATTTAAAACGCCAATACTGTGGGGTTGGAATTAATTATGAGCGTCATTAACAACGCCTTGTCTGAATTGGCAAAGAAAAAGTCAGCGACTTCGATTGAAGCGGCAGTCGTACCTAAAGTAAAAACGCGTTCCCCCCTAGTTTGGGTTGTTGCAGGTTTTACTTTGAGCTTAGCGATGGGCGGTTGGGCGATATCGCAAGGCCCTGTGATTGATCAGTCTATTGTTGAGCAGTCAATCTCAACTCGAGATTTACAGGTTCAAGTCTCTGTCGTTGATGATTCAAATGGCATTCAGGAAGTTGCTCAACCTATCTCATCGCCAACTAAGAAATTGGTGACACTAGACTCTGCGATCCTTTCAACAGAAAACACTGCGATGGCAAAAAGCGCTCAATCTAAGCCTAGTGTTTCCGAATCAGTTGTTATGTCTGCCCCAAAAGCGACAAAACAACAAACACCGGCTAAACCTCTAAGCACGCCTAAAACGATTAGGACTGACATCCCCCAACCAGTTTACGTTGCTAGTGTGGCCAAAAAAGATCCTGCGTCTATCTCTAATGAGCCTATAACCTCTGGTGGTTCAGAAAATAGCGGAATGTTGATCGAGCAGGTTGAGTTAACTCCGGAACAGCTATCTGTGAATGCACAAGGTCGAGCTCAGAAAGCGCTTGATGCGAACGATCTTACTGGTGCGTTGAAAGGTTATACCGAGGCGCTGCGTTATACCCCAAGAAATGAAGATGTCCGTCAGAAACTTGCGATTCTCTATTTTGGTAAAGGCGATACTCGCAAAGCCTATGAGCTTTATCAGTCTGGTATCAAGCTCAACATCAACAGTGAAAAACTGCGTTTAGGGTTATCAAAACTGCTGGTAAAAGCGAATCAATCAGAAGCGGCTTTAAGTCCGTTAATACATTTACCACCGAACCCTACCCAAAATTATTTGGCGATGCGTGCGGCCTTGAGTCAAAAGAGTCAGCAAGAAGAAGTGGCATTGGAAAGTTACCAAAAGTTGGTTGAGGTCGATTCAGATAATGCTCGCTGGTGGTTAGGCTTAGCGATTCAGCAAGAACGTCAACTCGATTTCACAGCTGCTAAAGCGTCATACCAAGGTGCGTTAACCAGAGTCGGTATCTCATCTCAATCACAAAGCTTTGTGCGTGACCGGTTAAAAATACTCAATGCTTTAGAGGAGAGCGGCGATGCAAATTAGATTAAGAAAAAGACTTGGTGATTTGCTTGTCGAAGAAGGCATTATCACTGAGGCTCAAGTTGAACAAGCACTGGCCGCTCAGAAAAGTACTGGGCGTAAGCTGGGTGATGCGCTAATTGAGCTTGGCTTCTTGTCAGAACAGCAAATGCTGAGCTTTTTGTCGCAGCAGTTAGCGATTCCTCTTATTGATTTAAGCCGAGCCGTTGTCGATGTTGAAGCAGTACAGCTTTTACCCGAAGTACATGCTCGTCGCCTTCGTGCATTGGTTATTGGACGCCAAGGTGACACTTTGCGTGTTGCAATGAGTGACCCTGCGGATCTGTTTGCCCAAGAGTCTTTGCTTGGTCAGCTCGGCGATTACGCGCTGGAATTCGTTGTTGCTCAAGAAAGGCAATTGGTTGATGGCTTCGATCGCTATTATCGAAGAACCAAAGAGATTGCCTCGTTTGCTGAGCAACTTCACGCTGAACACCAAGTTAATGATGCCTTTGATTTCGATATCGCTGAAGAAGACAGTGATGAAGTTACCGTCGTTAAGCTGATCAACTCGCTATTTGAAGATGCTATTCAGGTTGGCGCTTCGGATATTCATATCGAGCCAGATTCAAACGTATTGCGTCTTCGTCAGCGTATTGATGGTGTGCTGCATGAAACATTGCTGAATGAGGTGAATATTGCTTCGGCACTTGTACTGCGCTTGAAGCTGATGGCAAACCTCGATATCTCAGAGAAACGTCTTCCTCAAGATGGTCGCTTTAATATCCGAGCTAAAGGTCAGTCGGTTGATATTCGTATGTCGACCATGCCAGTACAGCACGGTGAATCAGTGGTTATGCGTCTTCTTAACCAGTCAGCAGGCCTACGTAAACTAGAAGAGTCGGGCATACCGAGTGATCTGTTGGTTCGTCTGCGTCAACAATTGCGCCGTCCACATGGCATGATTTTGGTTACCGGACCAACCGGCTCAGGTAAAACAACAACCTTATACGGCGCGTTAAGTGAATTAAACGAACCGGGTAAAAAGATCATTACTGCGGAAGACCCGGTGGAATACCGCCTACCTCGTGTGAATCAAGTTCAGGTAAACCCTAAGATCAATCTCGATTTCTCTACTATCTTGAGAACCTTTCTACGTCAGGATCCCGATATTATTCTTATCGGTGAGATGCGTGACCACGAAACCGTTGAGATAGGCTTGAGAGCTGCACTGACCGGCCACTTAGTATTAAGTACGTTACATACCAATGATGCGGTAGACAGCGCGTTGCGTATGATGGATATGGGTGCTCCGGGTTACTTGGTCGCGAGCGCTGTTCGAGCAGTAGTCGCACAGCGATTAGTTCGTAAAGTGTGTACAGATTGTAAGGTTGAGGATGAGTTAGATGAACCTCGCAAGCAATGGCTGAGCGTCCGTTTCCCTAACCAAGTAGGTGTGCCGTTTATGAAAGGCCGTGGTTGCCAGAACTGTAACTTAACGGGTTACCGCGGGCGAATTGGTGTATTTGAAATGTTGGAGCTAGAGCAAAACATGATGGATGCACTGAGAGCTAATGATGCGGTAGGTTTTGCTCAAAAGGCGAGACAGTCTGAAAACTATAAACCGTTATTGGCTTCTGCGATGGAATTGGCTCTGCAAGGTGTCGTGAGTCTTGATGAGATAATGCATCTTGGCGAAGGTGATGCGTCCGGTGCCACTGACCCAATTTATCTGTAGGGGTAGAATGATATGCCAACGTATCGTTATGTAGGTCGCAGCTCTGATGGTAGTCAAGTAAGTGGGCAATTAGACGCGAATAACGAAGATCTTGCTGCTGAAAGCTTGATGAGTAAAGGGATCATTCCAACCTCTATCAAACTGAGCAAAAGTGGTGGTTCAGTCTTAGATATGGATGTATCGAGTCTGTTCTTTCCGAGTGTACCGTTAGAGGTGTTGGTTCTGTTTTGTCGACAGTTATACAGCCTAACCAAAGCGGGTGTACCACTATTAAGATCGATGAAAGGCCTCACTCAAAACTGCGAAAATAAGCAGCTGAAAGCCGCCTTGGAAGAGGTGGTTGCTGAGCTAACCAATGGTCGCGGCTTAGCGGCGTCAATGCAGATGCACCCAAAGGTATTCAGTCCGTTGTTTGTCTCGATGATTGGCGTTGGTGAAAACACAGGCCGTCTAGATCAGGCTTTACTGCAATTAGCTGGATATTACGAACAAGAAGTTGAGACTCGCAAACGAATTAAGACTGCGATGCGTTACCCAACATTCGTGATCAGTTTTATCTTGATTGCAATGTTCATTCTTAACATCAAGGTTATTCCACAGTTCTCAAGCATGTTTGCGCGCTTTGGTGTCGACTTGCCGCTGCCTACTCGTATCTTGATTGGTATGTCTGAGTTCTTTGTGAATTACTGGGGCTTAATGCTTGGAGTGATCTTTGGTCTTATCTTCGCTTTTAAAGCTTGGGTGAAGACAGACAAAGGCTTGGAAAAGTGGGATCGATTACGCTTAAAAATACCGGTCATTGGCGGGGTAGTGAATCGAGCACTATTGTCACGCTTCTCGCGTACTTTTGCTTTGATGCTTAAAGCGGGTGTTCCACTGAACCAGTCGCTAGCGCTTTCGGCGGAAGCTTTAGATAACCGTTTTCTAGAGTTGCGAGTTCAAGCGATGAAGTCGGCCATTGAAGCCGGTAGCACGGTTTCATCGACCGCGATTAACAGCGAAATTTTCACACCGCTCGTGATACAAATGATTTCAGTTGGTGAAGAGACGGGCCGTATTGATGAGCTCTTACTTGAAGTAGCTGATTTTTATGACCGCGAAGTCGATTACGATCTGAAAACTTTGACCGCCAGAATTGAACCCATTTTGTTAACCATCGTTGCGGGCATGGTGCTGATTTTGGCGCTAGGTATATTTTTGCCGATGTGGGGAATGTTGGATGCAATCAAAGGCTAGGGAATGCTAAATAACCTACAACGCTCACGTTTTGTTATTTGGACTGTGGTTATTCTTTTTCTTATTGTCGGTGTGCTTTCTGCATTCAAAACGGTAGAAGAGGAAGCGACTAACACGGCATTTATCGTCGCGAGCAAGCGGATTTTAGAGCAAGCCAATTTGTTCAAACAGCAATATTTGTTATCGGGTGCTGGGCAAGAAGAAGGCTCGGAACCCCCCAAAATCTATAGCAGAACTGGATGGGTAATGCCTATCCAAGGTATGGAGCGAGACTGTAACTATTGGCTGGATCAATTATATCCTCAAGGGAGTATTTTAGGGCTAAGCTCTCCAAGTATTGAAGATAAAAGTGATAACATACAGTTTCACTGTAGTTATCATTATACTGATAAATATCAGATAGATATATTGCTCGAAAGAGAAAGGTTTAGTGTGAAAGCCAATATTTTGGCTTTGTGAAAATATTGACAGTTTTTTTATGGTTTTATACGAGCACGAATGTATAATGCGCGTTAATAATTAGATGAGTAGGTAGAAAATGCTTAAGAATCAAAAGGGTTTCTCCCTTGTCGAATTAGTCATAGTGATCGTAGTCGTTGGTTTATTGGCGGTTGCCGCCCTACCTCGCTTCTTAGATGTGACAGATGAAGCCAAGAAATCAAGCATTGAAGGCGTTGCTGGTGGTTTTGCGACAGCAGTACTGTCGGCAAGAGCACAGTGGGAAGCAGAAGCTAGGCCATCAGAGAAGATAGGTGTTGAAACATACAATACTGTAAATTATGATGGTGTTGATTTTTGGTTAACAAGATCAAAGAACAGTAACAACGTCGAGACCGACTTTCGTGATGGCTATCCGTGGACTCTGAACAATAATTCGAGCACTGCTCCACAAGATATTTCAGACCAAACATGTTCTGAGTTGATGGAAAACTTGCTGCAAAATCCACCTAAAGTAGGTGCGGTTTCAGATGTAGCGAACGACTCAAACTACAAGTATTCAGCGCAAGCGAATTCAGCTGATGCAACCTGTACTTACGTTCAATTAGAAGGTAGTACAGAACATGAATTTGTTTACGAAATTAAAACTGGTCGTGTGACCGTAACTTTGCAGTAAGTCTGCGTAAAATTAAACATAGAGAGAGCTTAACTATGAAAAGACAAGGCGGTTTCACCCTAATCGAACTAGTGGTTGTAATTGTTATTCTAGGTATTCTTGCTGTAACTGCGGCACCGCGTTTCCTAAACCTGCAAGATGATGCTCGCACTGCAACATTAGAGGGCTTACGTGGGGCTGTAGCAGGAGCCATGGGGATCTCTTATGGTAAAGCGGCAATCAACGGCATTGAAGCTACAACATATACTGCTTTTACTGATGATGATAATCCAGGTACTGTAGTTGAAGGTATAGCACATAGTTTTGGTTACCCTGTTGCTGTTAACGATGAAACTGCTAACCAAGGCGGTATCATGCAAACCTTAGATGTATCAAATGAGTTCGTGGTTTTAGATAGCTCTGAAGATGATGCAACTGACCCTACAAATACTACTATTGACATTGGTATAGACGGATACACTGTGCAATGTGTTCAGTATACAGCAGCTATTGATGCGAATACGCCTGCGACTGTATTGATTGTTGATGGTGCCGATGGAAACTGTGGCTTATAATCTCCAGTGAATATTATCTAGATTTTAGGCCGGCTTTTGTCGGCCTTTTTCTTCCTATCGCTCATAAATATTAAAACTATTCATATACATAAGATCGTAAACTTCGTTATCTTGTATAATCAGTATTCGCTTGGCAGTTAGAGGCTCATTATGGATAGCAGCCCCATACCCAAAGGCTTTACTCTAGTAGAGCTGATCATCGTTATCATTATCCTCGGTATTGTTTCTACCTTTGCCGCTAGCCGCTTCGTAGGTACCTCTAGCTATTCTACTTTTACTGCGCAAGAGCAAACCATTTCCGTAATTCGCCAAATCCAAGTCAATCGAATGCAATCGAACGTTTCAGCGGCTAATGACAGTTTTCGCCTTGCTATAAATAGTAACTGTCTAGGTTCTGTCACCGCTTGCAGTTTAAATCTATCGAACAGCGCTCAAAAGTCACAAGCCGATGCGCGTAGTGATTATGTACGTATATCAGATATAACGTTTTCTCCAGCGAATACTGTTATCGACTTTGATTTATTGGGGAACCCTTCAGTAAGTGCTGGGGTGAATATTACGATTAACTCAACCACTTCGAGCAATAGCGCCCAAGTCTGTATTAATTCTCAAGGTTATGTGCGTGAGGGAGCATGTCTATGATTCGCTCACGTGGTTTTACTCTGATTGAAAGTATTGTTGTGATTATCGTTTTGGGTATTGCGATGGTCACGATTACCAGTTTTTTGGCACCACAAGTGGCAAGTTCAGCAGACCCACAGTATCAAAACCGTTCCGTGGCCTTAGGTCAGAGTTTGATGAACCAAATGTTGGCACGTGGTTTTGATGAACACAGTGATTTTGATGGTGGTCTGGTGCGTTGTGGGGATGCAGGTGCGACTGCTTGTTCTGCTCCCTATGAACTGGGAGTGGATGGGGCAGAGACTGCGCCCGCTGCTTTTAATGATGTCGATGATTATATTGGATGCTGGTACACCGATACCACTGAATCAGCATGTGTATCACCTATTAAGTACCCACTTGCTAATATCCTAGATGAAAATATCGAAGACAGTTATGCCAATTTTAGAGTTGAGGTCTTGGTGTTTTATGACGAAGACATGGACGGGCTTAACGACAATGTAATTGGCACGATGAAGCGCGTTGAGTTACAGATCTTTGGTGGTAACAACCGCTACAGCGTTATCGCTTACAAGGGGAACTACTGATGAAGCAACGTGGTTTTACCTTAATTGAGATGATTGTAACGATTGTCGTCGTAGGTGTGATTGGTTTAGCGATCGCAGGCTTTGTTGAATACGGCATGAAAGGTTATGTCGACACTATCGATAGACAAAAGGTGCAAGTAAAAGGGCAGTTTGTTGTTGAGAAAATGTCGCGAGAAATCAGTCATGCGGTCCCTAATAGTTTTGATTCGAGTATTACTCCGGCTTCGGTTTTTGCTCAAAAATGTCTTACCTTTTACGCTATTAAGTACTCAGGCTTTTATCACCTTGATGAAGCGACAGATGAACTGAATTTTATTATCGGCCAAGACTCCCCAATACTCGATGCAGATGATTTCCTTATTATTAACCCAACCGCGTACTCGGAGTTGGTGGCTGGTTCAACTAAGCGAATTCCTGTGTCGGGGTTAGTCTCAACGAGCAATGTGTTTACCGCTTCTTCGGTAAGTTTGAGTAGTCAATCTATTGCTAAACGTCATTATATTTACGATGACAGTGATAGTGCTCCGGTGAGTTACTGTTTAGTAAACGATACTATTCAGAATCAAGGTTTAATCCAGCGTAACGGAGTCACTGTGGCGGATAGCATCAATTATGCCGACAGTAATTTTCGTTACGAAGAGCCAAGTTTACAAAGAGGTGGCGTGATTCACATCGATCTTGTACTTGAGCAAAACAACGAAGTAAGTGTTTACCAACAAGATGTGCAGGTACTCAATGCGCCATAGAAAATCATCTCAACAAGGCAGTGTTTTGGTCGTCGCGATATTTGTTATTGTGGTGATGGGCTTCCTTGCGACTTCTTTAGTACAGGTCCAGTGGTCAAATCACGACACATTGACACGTAAGCAGCTTGGAACTCAGGCTTGGCTGCTTGCACACTCCGCGAATGAGTGGGCACTTACTCAAGTTTATCCACTAACGGTTTCGCCTGCGGTTTCAACAAGTGTGAGCACTGTGTGTAGCAACTTAAACTCAAATCAAGTGAGTAGTGGGATGTCGACTATCTGTACCGTCGATGAGTTAACTTGCAGTCAGATCGGAGTGTTAGATGGTGTTGGCTTTTTCAAAATAGAATCAACGGCAATCTGTGGCTCGGGGATTAACCAAGTTCAACGTATTCAAGAAGTTTGGGTGAGGGAATAAACGATGATAAAGCATTTCTCTGTATTATTAGTTGCGCTTTTTTTATCTCCATTAGTTCAAGCTAATGTTAATACCAACCCTCAGTTTGAGTTTGGTACGGTTCCTGCCGATAAATGTGATATATCCGGACCAACAGTAGAGTGTGTCATTGAGTTTGAAAACACCTATGATTCAGCGCCTTTGGTGTTTGTCATGTCAACGGTTAATGCGAGTCGTTCAAACTTTGATAGTAAGACGACAGAATACCCTTCTGATCTCCGAGTTTGGTCTGTTTCATCGAGCCAGGCAACAATAAAGCAACTACTTCCACCCCATGATGCGGCATGTGTTCGCTTGAAACAGAATAACAATGGGCAGTGGCGATGCAGCACCAATACCAACGATCCTTTAGTGGAGTACGTTGATGCTCCGATGGAAAATATCGACTATTTGGTCATTGAGCCAGGCGTTCTGGAGTTTGATAGTGGGGCGAAATTAGTTGCAGGGACCATTGATTATAACCGTACTTATTCAAATGCTGGTGGTGGAGCTAATAATAGTAAATCGGTGCAATTCAGTGATTTTGGCTTGTCATCCAACTTTAGCTCTTCCCCAGGCGTTTTAGTACAGATTCAAAGCTTGAGCAATATGCAAGGTAGCGCTCCTGTTTGGTTAACCCCAATTGCTCTAAACCCGACAACAAGTACATTTAATCTAGTCCTCGATCGCTCAGAAGTTTCATCTAATGCTCAGCTTACTAGTAATGAACAAGTTGCTTTTGTCGCAGGGCTAGGTGAAGGGTTTATAAATGGACAGAAATTTTGGCTTGGTCAAGGATCAACATCAAATACGCTGAATATCGATGATAGGGTTATCAAACCAATCACAGAAGGTTGTCAGCTTGTACAAAATTTTTCAGCTTCTGGTTTTTCGGGTATCCCGACATTGCTCGCGTCAAAGCGTACACGTAATGGTAACAATGGCGGCTGGCTGAGACGTTGTTCAGTATCGACAACGGGTGTTGCTTTAATTAACGAGGAAGACATGGCCCGAGATGATGAACGTGCGCATGTTGTAGAGCCTTATTCGTACTTTCTATTTGATAAGCCACCAACAAGTGAGATTTGTCAGTTATTTCCTTCACCAGTGCAGACGTGGCAGGGTAATTCTAATGCAGAGATAGCTTTTTGGACAAATAACGGTCATAGCTCGATTGAAGGTGCACCTTTATCTGGCGGAAAGAGATATATTGGTTTTGAACAATCAGATATCAATGAGTGGTCAACGGTCGATACGGCTTGTGACAATACAGAATGTTTTGGTGATGCTGGGCTCTTGGTAAATAAACAAGAATTAGAGAGTTTTCAGGCGCCAGATAGCGGTTTAGAAAATATAAGCGTTTGGGATGACGATATTGAATTTTCAAACAATGAGTCAATTGGAAAGCTAACTTTGGGTAATGGGTCTGTCACTTTTTATTCAGGTACATACTGGATTGAAAGTGTAAATGTGAATAATAAGGGAAGAATAATTATACCAGATGGTCAAAAAGTTATCTTACATTTTAAAGCTCTCTCTCTGACCAACTCTGCTTTTTTAGGTGAGGAGGGAAGTGGCCAGTTGATCGCATTGGTTCATGACTTAGAAGGCTCGAACGTAGACTTTAATAGTGATTCAGAGTTCAAAGGGCTAATTTATAGCGAAGTACAAGTCGCTTTAAGTAACCAAGCTACAGTGTATGGTGCTGTAACGGCAAAAAGCATAACTATGAATGGGACCGCCAGAATAATTGCAACAGACAATCATTGTTTTCAACCTTCGGATGATTACGAGATAGAGATATCTCCCGCGACGGACTTAGCTTTGATGTGTGGCGACGATTCCCCTCAATTTACTATTAATACCTCTAACAATGGTGTGGGGGAAAGCCTAGGTGTTACCGTAGGTATTACGCCTGACGCTGATGAATTCGACGTTTCTTTGCTAAAAGGTTCAGGTGCTTACCCGAATTATGTTTCTAATAATGATGGCGAGTTGACAATACAAGTCACAGCCAAAAGTACGAGCAGCATTGATTTTGATACAAGTTATAAGCTAACCGCGATATTAGTCGATGATTCTGACAAAGAGGTAGAAAGCCAGTTCAAGTTCGTACCATTTAAATTTTCTTTAGTGGATGGTGATAGTCCAACAAATCGCCTTGACGTTATTGCGGGGCAAGCTACTCCTACGGTAACTAAAGTTTTAGCCTGTGACCTAGGTGACTCTATTGTAGTTGCCGAAAACTATGTAGGAGAAGCCGAGAAGCAAGTAACCATTACTCATGAGCTGGATAATTCTTGGAATGGCTCTGATGGAACGTTAACTTACTTACCTGAATTCAAAAAAGGCAGCGCTGCAACTGACTTAACTATCTCTGAGTCAGGGCTTTTCAACGTCACTTTAAAAGATAGCAGTTTTGATTGTACTGGTTTCGCTGGTTGTCCTGATGATGGGAGTTACGATTTAGAAGGGAGCTTTTCTATTTATTCTCGCCCGTGGCAATTTGCGATCTGTACGGATAATAACTCTGATGGTAACAGCAGTAGTGGGGCAGCGTTTGTTGCCGCCGGTGAGGCGTTTGATGTGTACGCTCGTCCAATAAAATATACTAACTCATCTTCTGTGTGTAGCGATGATAACTTGTTGACGAACAATTACTTTAAGTCGACAGCAAACGTGGAAGTTACAACGACTTTAGATACACCTCTAATTACGGCTTATCCTGACGCTAATTTAGGTGATTTAACCCCTGAAACTCAGCTAATTAAACAAATTTCATCGAATGATCAGTCTAACAAAGGCTATAAATTTGAAAGTTTAAAATACTCAGAGGTGGGTAGTTTTAACTTTGTTGCAACTGAAACTGGCAGCTTCTACGGGAGTATCCTTGGCGGCTTCTCTGGAAGTAAGCCTATTGGCCGCTTTTACCCTAAATACTTCATACAAGGCTCCCCAGAATGGAATGTCGCTAACCAAAATGATATTGCATACCTAAGTCAACCTTATGATTCTACAGTTCACCAAGTGTATCCAATGGCATCAGGTGAGAGCGATACGGATAATGCGCTCAATAACTACAGGTTCTTCAGCTCAGATCTGCAAGCTAGTTTTGGTATTTTGGATGATGCCAGTGTCGATAATGGCTTTTTATTGGATACTGGAGCAGGCACTTGGTCTGCTGATCGTAAGCATTGGTTGTTGAACGATAGTGCCGCTGTTCTTCAGCGAGTTACGGATTCAGATGACGTTAGCCGCAGAGATGCACCGTTTAATACTTCAGATGCTAACTCCACTATTACCCACTTTGGCTTGACTGTTGCAGGAGTTGATCCTGTTTCATTTACTGACTCTGATATTTTGACTGATTCTGTCGAGTTTCCGGTCCAGCCTCCAGCTCGTTATGGTCGAATGGTGCTAGATGATATTGGTGGCAATTCTGATACTACTCTAACTATTCCATTGCGCGCTGAGTTCTGGGATGGCAGCGAGTTTATTGTTAACGAGGATGATGACCGCAGTACCTTCAATGGGGCTAATACTTGTAAACAAGTTATTTGGCACAGTGAAGGGGCGGCAACCACTTTAGTTTCACTTAACGGTAGTGGAAATGTGGATGATGGAGAAGAAGAGGTCACAGCAAATCAAAATACGCCAGCAGGAACAGACGCGCCACGTGAGCAAGTTCGTCTGTGGTTAAGAATGGATGACTCTGAGCCTGATAGCGATGGCGGAAATAACATCTCATGTAGTGGCAGTGATCAAGATCAACCATGGCTACGTTACAACTGGCGCCAACTGGGTGATGAAGATCCATCCACCGTCGTCACATTTGGTATCTACCGTGGTAACGATCGTGTGATCTACCGAGGTGAAAGTGGCTTAACAGGTCAGTAATAATATAATTTTTGCCCCTTAAGTTAGGAATCTGTAAGAAATTGCGGGTTTCAGTCCATGTTTGTACTTCAATGCCTTGCCGTAACAGCAAGGCATTGGTACATTTAGTGCAATTTTTGTCTTCTAATTCTTGCAGGATGAGCGAAGAATATGTTTAAAAAACTTCGTGGCATGTTTTCAAACGACCTATCGATTGATTTAGGTACAGCCAATACCCTTATTTATGTAAAAGGCCAAGGCATTGTTCTTGATGAGCCTTCAGTTGTAGCTATTCGCCAAGATCGTGCGGGTTCTGCAAAGAGTGTCGCTGCTGTTGGCCACGCTGCTAAGCAAATGCTTGGTCGTACGCCTGGTAACATCTCAGCGATCCGTCCAATGAAAGACGGTGTAATTGCCGACTTTTACGTAACGGAAAAAATGCTTCAGCACTTCATCAAACAAGTGCATGACAACAGTGTGCTTAAACCAAGTCCTCGTGTTTTGGTTTGTGTACCTTGTGGTTCAACACAGGTTGAGCGTCGTGCTATCCGTGAATCAGCGTTAGGTGCTGGTGCTCGTGAGGTTTACCTAATCGATGAGCCTATGGCTGCTGCGATTGGTGCTGGCCTACGTGTCTCTGAGCCAACAGGTTCAATGGTTGTTGATATCGGTGGTGGTACTACTGAAGTTGCGGTTATCTCACTGAACGGTGTGGTTTACTCGTCTTCTGTTCGCATTGGTGGTGACCGTTTTGATGAAGCGATCATCAACTACGTTCGTCGTAACTACGGCAGCTTGATCGGTGAAGCGACAGCAGAGAAGATCAAACACGAAATCGGTTCAGCTTACCCTGGCGATGAAGTCAATGAGATCGAAGTTCGCGGTCGTAACCTTGCTGAAGGTGTGCCTCGTAGCTTTAGCCTAAACTCAAACGAAATCCTTGAAGCACTTCAAGAACCTCTATCTGGCATCGTATCTGCAGTGATGGTTGCACTTGAACAGTGTCCACCAGAGCTGGCTTCTGATATCTCAGAAAACGGTATGGTACTAACAGGTGGTGGTGCACTGCTTAAAGACCTTGATCGCCTGTTAACAGAAGAAACAGGTATCCCTGTTGTTGTTGCAGAAGAGCCATTAACGTGTGTTGCTCTAGGTGGCGGTAAAGCTCTAGAGATGATCGACATGCACGGCGGCGATCTGTTCAGCGAAGAATAATATCTAGTGTTAGGCTCTTTTCTTATCTAGTTTTATGTAAAGAGCCTAGGACCTTGTCTATAGGATCAAATGTAGCTCTAGGACCAAATATAGAATGAAGCCAATTTTTGGTAGAGGTCCCTCTCTACAATTGCGCCTGTTTTTTGCTGTAATTTTATCAGCCAGCCTTATGCTGGCTGATAGTCGTTTAGATGCTTTCTCAAATGTTCGCTATCTATTAAACAGCATGGTTGCGCCTATTCAATATGCAGCCAACTTGCCTCGTACTATGTTCGATGGTGTTTACGACCGTTTTAGCACTCGCAAAGGGTTAATTGAATCCAACCATAATATTAAACGAGAAGTCTTGCGTCTGAAGAGCGAGCTGATTCTGCTTGAGCAATATCAAGAAGAAAACAAGCGCCTTCGTAAGCTGTTAGGCTCGCCGTTTATCCGTGATGAGAAGAAAGTCGTCACAGAAGTTATGGCGGTAGACACTTCACCATATCGCCATCAAGTCGTGATCGACAAAGGTCAGATTGATGGGGTGTATGAAGGTCAGCCGGTGATCAACGAAAAAGGCATTGTCGGCCAAGTCACTTTCGTTGCTGCTCATAATAGTCGTGTATTACTACTCACTGATGCAAACAATGCGATTCCTGTTCAGGTTATTCGTAATGACATCCGTGTGATTGCTTCGGGCAATGGCATGATTGATGAGATCCAGCTAGAGCACATTCCAACCAGTACCGATATACAAGAAGAAGATCTGTTGGTG
Source organism: Vibrio sp. 10N.239.311.G01 (assembly GCF_041465805.1). Classification (NCBI taxonomy): domain Bacteria; kingdom Pseudomonadati; phylum Pseudomonadota; class Gammaproteobacteria; order Vibrionales; family Vibrionaceae; genus Vibrio; species Vibrio sp. 10N.239.311.G01. The sequence goes on along the minus strand of NZ_JBFSRM010000009.1, from coordinate 145,150 downwards.
ACATCAGGTCTTGGTGGGGTATATCCAGAAGGTTATCCAGTCGCCTATGTTACGGCCGTTGATTACGACCCGAAACGTGAGTTCGCTGTGATTAAAGCAGAGCCTGTGGTTGAGTTCGATAAGCTCAGATACCTGCTGCTTGTATGGCCTGATGAAAACAAACAGATGCAAGCGGATCAATCGAGCATAGAACAAGCATTGTTAGAGGGCGAAGATGGCCAATAGCGTTTTGAGAAGCAAGGTAGTAATTTTCTGCTCATTTTTAATAGCACTGATTCTGCAGACGATCCCTTGGCCTGGTAGCTTAGATTTATTTAGACCATCTTGGTTACTGCTGGTTACGTGTTACTGGGTTTTGGCTCTACCGCATCGTGTTAACGTGGGTAGTGCTTTGATTTTAGGCTTATTGTGGGACCTTTTGATCGGCTCTACTCTGGGTATTCGAGGCATGATGATGGCAATAGTGATGTACATTATTGCGATGAACTTCCTCGTCATTCGTAACATGGCGTTATGGCAGCAAGCGATGATCATTGCCGCGTTAACGGTCTTGTTTGAGGTGTTGATCTTCTTTGGTGAATATTTGATCCAAGATGTTGTTTTCAATCCGTTATCGTTATGGAGCGCATTGATAAACTGTATACTTTGGCCTTGGATGTTTTTATTAATGAGACGCGTGCGTCGCCATTGGCATGTGAGGTAGCGTGACGATGGAAAAGAAACATTTAGTTTTGGCATCCGGCTCTCCACGCCGCAAAGAATTGCTATCTCAACTCGGTTATGAGTTTTCTGTCCTCGTAACCGATGTTGAAGAGTGTAAACACGCTCAAGAAACCGCCGAAGAATATGTTAAGCGACTATCTTTAGATAAAGCTTTAGCTGCGTTGTCTTTATTGAAAGATAACCCTTCTGAAAGGCAGCATGTCGTTCCTAGTTCTGATACTGTAGATCATGGCTCTGATATAGTCGTTCTTGGTTCTGACACAGTCGTCGTAAGCCAAGGGCAAGTGCTTGAGAAACCCACCGATTTTGCTGACTCTAAGCGCATGCTTACTCAGTTAGCGAATGAACGTCACCAAGTGATGACGGCGGTTTCTGTGGTTTCAGAAGAAAAACAAAGAACAGAAATCATTATTACCGACGTATGGTTTAAACCCCTCAGTGAAAAAGAAATAGAACAATACTGGCAAACAGGGGAGCCATGCGATAAAGCCGGTAGCTATGGGATCCAAGGTTTGGGCGGACGCTTTGTCACCCGAATCGAAGGTAGTTATTACGCCGTTGTCGGCTTACCTTTATTTGAAACGGACCAGCTACTGCAAGAATTCTTATAATTACTAACCTGAGGTGCACCATGAGTGCTGAATTGTTGCTGAACGTGACCCCGAGTGAAACTCGTGTGGCCATGATTGAAGGGGGGGCTCTTCAAGAGATCCATGTCGAACGAGATGCTCGACGCGGTATCGTAGGAAATATCTATAAAGGACGTGTAAGCCGTGTTCTTCCGGGAATGCAGGCGGCTTTTGTGGATATAGGCCTTGAGAAAGCAGCTTTTTTACACGCCTCTGATATTGTCCCACACACTGAATGTGTCGCTGAAAACGAAAAGAAACAATTTCAGGTTCGTGATATTTCAGAGCTTGTCCGTCAAGGGCAAGACATTGTGGTGCAAGTGGTCAAAGACCCTCTTGGTACTAAAGGTGCTCGCTTAACCACTGATATCACTCTACCGTCTCGTTATCTGGTATTTATGCCGGGCGCAAGTCATGTTGGTGTATCTCAACGTATCGACAGCGAGTCTGAACGTAACCGTCTTAAAAAAGTCGTGTCTCGTTACTGTGACGAACACGGTGGCTTCATCATCCGCACAGCAGCAGAAGGTGCAGATTCAAATGAGTTGGCACAAGATGCCGCATTCTTGAAGCGATTATGGCTAAAAGTATTAGAGCGTCGTGGTAAGCACAAGGCGCGTACTCGTTTGTATGGTGAGCTTTGCTTAAGCCAACGTATCTTACGTGACTTCGTCGGTACTGAGCTGAGCAAGATTCAGGTCGATTCTCGTCTAGAATATGAAAACCTAAAAGAGTTTACCTCTGAATACGTGCCTGAGCTGACAGACAAGCTTGAGCTGTATGAAGGTGATAAGCCTATCTTTGATATGTACGATACCGAGAACGAAATTCAGCGTTCATTGGATCGTAAAGTCGAATTAAAGTCTGGTGGATATCTGATTATCGACCAAACTGAAGCGATGACCACGGTTGATATCAACACTGGCGCGTTTGTTGGTCGTCGTAATCTAGAAGAGACGATTTTCAACACCAATGTAGAAGCGACTCAAGCGATTGCTCGTCAGCTGCGTCTACGTAACTTAGGTGGCATCATCATTATCGACTTTATTGATATGTTGTCTGAGGAACATCGTAAGCGAGTACTAACTTCTTTAGAGGCTGCGCTCGACAAAGACCGTGTGAAAACCAATATTAATGGCTTCACGCAGCTTGGTTTGGTTGAGATGACTCGTAAACGTACTCGTGAAAGTATTGAGCATATCCTATGTTCGAGCTGTCCTGCTTGTGAAGGCCGCGGCAGTGTGAAGACAGTTGAAACCGTTTGTTATGAAATTCTTCGAGAGATCACGCGAGTGAATCGTGCGTACGACGCCGATAAATTTGTGGTCTATGCGGCAGCTGCCGTAGCTGAGGCGTTAGAGGGCGATGAATCTCATGCGCTTGCGGAGCTTGAAGTCTTTATTGGTAAGCAAGTTAAAATCCAGGCTGAGCCTCTGTACATACAAGAGCAGTTTGATGTTGTTATGATGTAATGGAAATTTTGTGAGCTCAAGCGTTACTCTGATTCTACGTGCATGTTTATGGTTAGTGGTTACTCTCTTAGTAACGCTAGCCATTGCCGTTACTACACTGCGTGTAGCCTTGCCCAATTTAAACAAGTATCAATCTGAAATTGAGCTTTGGGTAAACCAACACTCCGGTTTTGATTTTTCGATTCAAGACGTGGGCGGTTTTTGGCGTAACACTCACCCCTCTATTGCTCTGCAAGGCGTTAAAGCTAGCCTCCCCAATGCAGAAGATGTGACCTTCTCTGTTGAGCGTGTTGAAGTCGAGTTTGACTTGATTCAATCGCTCGTGCAGATGCGCCCGGTTGTGGCCGATCTAGTCATGAATCAAATGTATCTTGATATCCGCTCAATTGATCTGTTTGCCGGACAAAATGGCAAAGACGAACCTACAGATCCCGAGTCTTCCAAGCGAGTGATACAAGAGCTCGATAATTTACTGCTAAAAACACTCGTCGATGTAACTGCAAAAGATTCTTCTATTCTTTATCACTCTGTTTCGGGTGAAGAACGTCAGCTCGATATAGAAACCTTAAAATGGCAAAATTCAGACAAACATCACCTTGCTGAAGGTGTGGTGAGTATCAAAGATGCCAATCTAAACTCTCTGTCAGTGAGTGCTAACTTTATTGATGGTGGGTCACTGACTGATGTGACTGGTGAGTTTTATGTCAGTGCCGACAGCATTTCTGTTAAGCCATGGCTTACGCATTATATGCAGGCGGAATCCGGCATTGAAACGGGTACTGTGAGCTTGAATAGCTGGCTTACGCTGCGAAATAGCAAGCCAGTGAGCGCTTATGTTGAGGTTTTACCCTCAGAACTGGCGTGGAACGAAGATGGCGAGCATGACCTCATGCTTGAGTCCGGTGTCTTTAAGTTGTCGCCGACTGATGATGGTTGGCAAGTAAATGGTCACTCACTAAACCTTAGAACGGATGACACACCTTGGCCGGAACTCGACGTAGCGTTCAAGTGGAATCAAGGTCCATGGCAACTCAACATTTCTGAGCTGGATATTGCGACTATTACTCCGTTGATTAAGCTGCTGCCTGACTCTGAACAATCAACCAAAATGATTAACGTATTGGCGCCGGGCGGCTCTGTTTCTGATATCCGTGTTTCCATGGGTTCGGGAATTGACAGTTTACGTTATTCAGCCAGTTTTTCTGATCTTGCTATCGAGCAGTGGGAACTAGTCCCAGGCTTTAGCCAAGTGTCTGGTAGTGTGTTTGGTTCGGCCTCGGAAGCGAAAGCTAGCCTGCATGTTATTGACGATGTGTTCCCTTATGGTGACGTATTCCAAGCGCCTTTGAATATCAAACAAGGTCAGGTTGATATTGTTTGGCAGCAAGATGAAAACGGCTGGAAGCTGTGGTCAGACAAAATCACAGCTGCCACCCCCGATTTACAAGTACTAGGCGCATTCCGCTTAGACTTCCCAAAAGATGCGAGCCCGTTTTTATCCTTCTACGGCGAAGCGGACGCTTACAATGTCGGTGAAACATGGCGCTACTTACCTACACTGGCTCTTGGGCAAGATCTAACAGACTACCTTTCAACTGCGATTCAAGCCGGTAAAGCGGATACCGTAAAACTGTTGTGGCATGGTGATTTGTCTCAATACCCATACACTAACCACGATGGTATTTTCCAGGTTTGGGTTGGCTTAGAAGATGCGAAATTCAGCTTTGATACCGCGTGGCCACTGATTACTGATCTTCAGCTTGATCTGTTGTTTGAAAATGATGCGATGCATCTGGATTCTCGCTCAGCTCAACTGATGGATGTGACGGCAGATCGAATCACAGGACGCATTCCTTATTTAGGGGAAGGCGGCCATATTGAAATTGAAGCTAAAGCGACGGCGTCTGGCAACGCAGTACGCGATTACATGACGTCTTCGCCACTGGTGGGCTCGGTAGGCGCAGCCTTAACCGCACTTCAAGTGAGTGGTGATGTCTCTTCTGAGTTCCAGCTGAATATTCCGTTTGATTCTGAAAAAGAAGCAAGAGCATGGGGTTACGCCGACTTAAGTGGCAACCATGTTGAGATTGAAGCGCCGCCAATGGTGCTCGAGAACACCACGGGTCGAATTGAATTTGATAATGACGTAGTGACGGCAAATGGCCTCGCTGCGGATCTGCTTAACCAAGGTATCTCGCTTGATTTTAAGGGCCTTAATGATGGTCCTGGCTATGCAGTTGATATTGATGTGTTAGGTGATTGGGACGTCAAGCCTCTAGAACCTTACATCGGTGAGCAATGGTTAAGCCGCTTATCAGGTCATGCGCAATGGCAAAGCCAGATTGATATCCAGCTGAATGATATCGGCTTTACCTACCAACTAGACTTACAGTCAGACCTAAAATACTTGGCGAGTGATTACCCATATCCATTGGCGAAAAAATCACTAGAAAGTGGCTCTGCAAGGCTACAGGCATCGGGTAACCAAGAGACGATTACCGCGCGCCTGCAATTGCCAAACACCAAGTACCAAGCTGAGATTGATATCACAGGCGACGTGCCTGAGTTAACGGCGACCAACTTAGTGCTTGGTCGCGGTGGCTACAAAATTAGCCCGGTGGTGGGCCATCACGCCCTGATTCGTACAGACAAATTCAATGCCGATGATTGGTTATCGGTTGTAATGGAACCGGTAAAGCCTTCAACGGCTGTACTTAGTCAAATGAACACGCCAACCATACCTGCGCCAAGCCGTATTACCTTTGAGAGTAAAGAGCTGATCTTGGGTGGTATCTCTTGGAATGACGTCGATTTTAGTGCTAGTAAGAACAAACAGGCGTGGCAAATGGAAGTGTCTAGCCAAGAGCTAGAAGGGGATATTAACTACCTGCCTCCTTATGATTTGACAGTTTCACTGGATCGTCTGCATCTGTTTGTTCCTGAGTGGAGTGATAAGAACAACCAAGATCAGCAACTGCTGCAACGTAAAGAACAAGCTGCGCCATTGATATCCAAATTGGATAGAGAGATCCACGATGCGATGCCAAACCTGACCCTGACGCTGAACGACTTTTGGCTGCAAGGCTACAAGGTGGGTAAGGTCGATGTTGAAATGACGAGGAACGAAGATCGTATCGAGTGGAACAAAATCCAGGTGCGAAGCGGCGGTAACAAAGCGGATGTGAGTGGCTGGTGGGAACTGCAAGGTGACAAGAGTCATTCATCGTTAACCGTTGATGTTGAGGGTGAAAACAACAGCGAGCTCATGGAGCGCTTTGGTATTACTTCCGGGATTCAAAAAGCGCCATTCGCGTTGGAAGGTCAACTAAATTGGGATGGTTCGCCTTGGGGAATCAAAATGGATACCCTTGATGGCAACGTTAAAACCAAGTTTGGTAAAGGCATTATCTCGGATGTGAGCGGCGCAGCTCGATTACTTGGCCTGTTTAGCCTAGATTCGATCATCCGTAAGATGCAGCTCGATTTCTCAGATGTGTTTGATAAAGGTATGGCCTTCAACAGCATCACCGGAACGGGCGAGATTCAAAATGGTATCTTCCTGACCAATGATCTGAACATGGATGCGGTCGCAGGTGAGATGAAAATCAAAGGTATCGCTAACCTCAACACGCGTCAGGTTGATGCTGAGGTGAACTTTACCCCAGATATTACCTCGGGTATTCCCGTATTAACGGCCTTTGCGGTAACCCCTCAAACGGCGCTGTACGTATTGGCGGTGACCACGGTTATCTCGCCAGTTGTGGAAGTCTTTACCCAAGTAAATTATTCGGTGAAAGGACCATTGGATTCACCAACGGTGAGCGAACTTTCTCGTAGCTCTGGCGAGTTTCAGCTGCCAGAGAAGCTGAGAAAATTAGCCGAATAGGCCTTAAATTAGCCGAAAAGACCTTATGCCCGAGTCAGCGAATATACGGTGAAATGCTGATTTCTGAATCATAATGAATGGAGGAGCGATACACATGGATTGTGTTGGGTTGATTCAAATGACATCTGGCCCCAGCCCTGAATTGAACTTTGAGTACCTTGCTCAAGAAGTTGCAAAGTGCAAAGAGTTGGGGGCTAAGTGGGTTGTTTGCCCTGAAAACGCGTTAGTTTTTGGCAGTAAAGCCGACTATCACCAGTGTGCTGAGCCTTTTAATGATGGCCCACTGCAAAAGAAAATCTCTGAGCTAGCAAAGCTTCACAGAATTTGGATCGTCATTGGCAGTATGCCGATAAGCACAACTAACGGAGTGACGACCACCACCTTGGTTATTGATGATTTTGGTTGCCTCGTTGCTCATTACGACAAGCTACACATGTTTGATGTGGATGTCGCTGACGCCCATAAGTGCTATCGAGAGTCGGATATTTTCACTCCGGGCAACCAAGTTGTGACAGCGGAAACGCCTTTTGGTCGCTTAGGTTTGAGTATTTGTTATGATGTGCGCTTTCCACACTTGTATTCAGAGTTACGTAAGCAAGGGGCACAAATCATTGTGGTGCCTGCGGCTTTTACAGCGGTAACGGGTCAAGCGCACTGGGAAGTACTATTAAGATGCCGCGCGGTTGAAACACAGTCGTGGATTGTCGCGGTAGGTCAAGGCGGAAAACACCCTTGCCAAAGAGAAACATGGGGACACTCAATGGTGGTTGATCCATGGGGACGAGTGGTCGCACAGTTAGACCAAGATCCTAAAAGTATGGTGGTTGAGATAGACACATCCAGTTGCGAGTCCATTAGGCAAAATATGCCCATCGCGCAACACTCTCGATTTACCAATCAATTTTAATTACAAACAAGAGCCATCTATGAGCATTAATCAAATTGAAGAAGCGCTACTGAACCCGACAGGGCTTACGGAGCAAAATATCGCAGATACATTGGCGAGTATTGCTACCCGCCAAATTGATTATGCTGATATCTACTTTCAGTCAAGCTGGCACGAATCTTTAGTGCTAGAAGACAGCATTATTAAAGACGGCTCTTTCAATATCGATTGCGGTGTTGGCGTTCGTGCAGTATCTGGTGAAAAGACTGGTTTTGCTTACTCTGACCAAATCCAATTGGATGGTCTTAAGCAGAGCGCAATTGCGGCTCGTGGTATTGCTAAACAAGGTCAAAACGGCAAGGTTCAAGCGTTCAAACGCAACTCTAATCAAGCTTACTATGATGCAGTTAACCCGCTTGCGAGTTGGGAAAAACAGCAGAAAACAGAATTACTAAAATCATTAGATGCTTACATTCGCACTAAAGAGCCGATGGTGACTGAAGTATCGGTGAGTTTAAGTGGTGTGCATGAGCAGATGCTGGTTGCTGCGACTGATGGCACTTACGCTGGTGATATTCGTCCGCTGGTTCGCTTGTCTATTAGCGTACTTGCACAGAAGGGTGATCGTCGTGAGCGTGGTAGCGCTGGTGGTGGTGGCCGTTTTGGTTACGACTTCTTCTTAAGTGATGACAAAGGCACTCAAGTTGCTTACCAATTTGCGGATGAAGCGATTCGCCAAGCATTAGTTAACCTTGAAGCGGTTGCAGCGCCTGCTGGTGCCATGCCTGTGGTTCTTGGTTCTGGTTGGCCGGGCGTTCTGCTGCATGAAGCGGTAGGCCACGGTTTAGAAGGCGACTTCAACCGTAAAGAGTCGTCAGTATTCTCCGGCAAAGTTGGTGAGCAAGTAACTTCAAGCCTATGTACGATTGTCGATGACGGTACATTAACGGATCTACGCGGTTCATTGAACGTCGATGATGAAGGTGTTAACGGTCAGTACAATACGTTAATCGAAAACGGCATCCTAAAAGGTTACATGCAAGATAAGCTGAACGCTCGTCTAATGGGTGTAGCACCGACAGGTAATGGTCGTCGTGAGTCATACGCGCATCTTCCAATGCCACGTATGACGAATACATACATGCTACCGGGCGAACACACACCGGAAGAGATCATCGCGACGGTTGAGAAAGGTATCTACGCACCGAACTTCGGTGGCGGTCAGGTCGATATCACATCAGGTAAGTTCGTATTCTCAGCGTCTGAAGCGTACATGATTGAAAACGGTAAGATCACTCACCCAGTGAAAGGCGCGACGCTAATCGGTTCTGGTATCGAAGCGATGCAGCAGGTGTCTATGGTGGGTAACGACCTAAGCATCGACCGTGGTGTGGGTGTGTGTGGTAAGGCTGGTCAAAGTGTGCCAGTGGGTGTTGGTCAACCAACATTGAAACTAGACTCGCTAACCGTTGGTGGTACTGAGTAATTCAGACTAACCTCTGCCGACTTACTTCAAAATATTAAATTGAAAAGCGCCTCCAATGTGAGGCGCTTTTTGTTTTTAGATTACTGATTCAGTGAGCGTATAGAGTCACTACATGTTCTCTTCCGCAAACTCAGCTAGTCGGCTACGCACCACACCATTGAGGTGGATGTTGGCACTGCCTTCGAAGTTTTTAAAACGCTCAACCATGTAGGTTAAGCCTGAAGTCACAGGGGTTAGGTAAGAAGAATCTATCTGCGCTAAGTTACCTGAGCAGACGATCTTAGTACCTTCACCACAACGGGTGATGATGGTTTTTATCTGTGAAGCGGTGAGGTTCTGACACTCATCCAAAAGCACAAAGGCATTTTGAATCGAGCGGCCACGCATGAAGTTGATTGATTTGAACTGGATATTGGCTTTGTCACAGATGTACTTCATCGAGCCTTCTGTGCAGTGGTCGTTCTTGTGCAGCGCTTCCAGTGTATCGGTCACTGCGGCTAACCAAGGCAACATTTTCTCTTCCTCTGTACCCGGAAGGAAACCTATCGATTCACCAATATCAGGGGTGTTGCGGGTTACGATGATCTTATCGAATTGCTTACGTTCAATGGTTTGTTCAAGTGCAGCAGCCATAGCAAGCAGTGTCTTACCACTACCTGCGGCGCCAGTGAGAATCACAAGATCAATATCAGGGTCGAGCAGCGCATCAATCGCCATGCCTTGATAGACGTTCTTTGGTGTGATGTCCCATGCTCTGCGATTCATCAATCTTTCGCGGCTGAGGTCTCTCAGGGTAATGCTTTCCGGCTCAATCTCCTCGACTCGAGCGGCAAAGTCACTTTCTTCGTCAATCACATATTGGTTGAGGAAGGTTGGCTCGAACGGCGCTCTTGCTAAGGTGTGCAGCGTCTTGCCGCCTAAACTTCTGCTCTCGACATTATCGATACCATCCCAAAATGAGCCTTCCAGTTGTTGGAAGCCTTTGGTGAGGTATTGGATATCATCAATCAGTTGGTCAGTTTGATAGTCTTCAACAAAACGTACACCGGCGCCTTTTGCTCGTAAACGCATATTGATGTCTTTGGTGATGAGAACCACTTCGCGTGGTGCGCGTTTATTTTGAAGATAGAGGACAGCGTTGAGGATTCGGTTATCGCCCGCCTTGTCATCGGCAAAGGCTTTGATGCTTTCTTGAAGTTCGTAGTCAGCGAGTATTGAAATACTGCCAGATGCATTTATGTCTTTAGAAAAAGGGATGCCTTCCGATATTTGGTCTGGTGTGGCTTCCCTGAACAGGTCTTCGAGCGTTCGAATCGCAATTCTCGCATCTCGAGCAACGTCTCTTTTACTGTCTTTGATTCTGTCGAGTTCTTCTAGCACTGTCATGGGGATAACGACATCGTGCTCTTGGAAAGAAAATATAGCGAAGGGTTCGTGAAGTAGGATATTGGTGTCTAAAACAAATAGCTTCCGGTTGGTCTCGCCCATAGCATCTCCTTGCCGACGTGCGGCTTGCCTTGCATTCATTGAACGTAGATAAAGCTCATATAAAGATTAGTATCTGATTCTGGTGATAGTCAACTACTCACCTAAACTTCATCTAGAGGAACAGCACCATATCGTTACGAGTGAATATGGTGTATTCGTTTGAGAGCAGCAATCTGCTACCTATAGATTAACCATGAATTTTTGACAGTTTGATTGCACTGGCGAAAACAGAAAAAAAGCATGAAATCATCTCCTTTAGGCGTGACCTAAATCACAGCATCGAGTAAGATTAGCGACCTTTTTCTGCACCATTTTTTCGAGATATTTATTATTGAGAGCGCACTTAAAAAGTGGCTGCAAACTAGACATTTTTGGCTATATTTTTAGTTCAGGAGCGATAATGTTCTTGTTTAAAACTGCAGTTAAGAAGACCAAATTCCAACTATAAGATTGAGGTAGTCGATTCATGACATTTGCTTTGGGGCAACGCTGGATAAGCGATACGGAGAGCGATTTAGGTTTAGGTACCGTTGTAGCAATGGATGCTCGCACAGTGACACTAATGTTTGCAGCGTCAGAAGAAAACCGTGTTTATGCACGTACTGATGCTCCCGTAACCCGAGTAACGTTTAATGTAGGCGATGTCATCGAATGCCAAGAAGGTTGGTCTCTGTCTGTCGAAGAAGTTATCGAAGACAAAGGGCTGCTAACCTACTTAGGTACTCGCGAAGATACCCAAGAAACAGAAGTCACTCTGCGTGAAATCTTCTTAAGCAACCAGATCCGCTTTAACAAGCCACAAGATAAGCTATACGCAGGTCAAATCGACCGTATGGATAACTTTGTGTTGCGTTACCGTGCGCTAAGCAACCAGTACCAACAACACAAGAGCCCGATGCGTGGCTTGTGTGGTATGCGTGCTGGCTTGATCCCTCATCAGCTATACATCGCTCATGAAGTGGGTCGTCGTCACGCTCCGCGCGTTTTACTGGCTGATGAAGTGGGCCTAGGTAAAACCATCGAAGCGGGCATGATCATCCACCAACAGGTGCTGTCTGGCCGTGCTGAACGCATTCTGATTGTGGTTCCTGAAACTCTACAACACCAATGGTTAGTAGAGATGATGCGCCGTTTCAACCTGCATTTTTCTATCTTCGATGAAGAGCGTTGTATTGAAGCGTTTGCTGAATCAGACAACCCGTTTGATACCCAGCAGTACGTTCTGTGTTCTTTGGACTTCCTACGTAAGAGCCGTAAGCGCTACGAGCAAGCACTTGAAGGCGAGTGGGACTTGTTGGTTGTCGATGAAGCGCACCACCTTGAGTGGAGCCAAGACAAACCAAGCCGTGAATACCAAGTGGTTGAAGGCTTAGCGGAAAATACGTCTGGTGTGCTACTACTAACAGCAACGCCTGAACAGCTTGGTCGTGAGAGCCACTTTGCACGTCTGCGTCTGCTTGATCCTGATCGCTTCTACGATTACGAAGCATTCGTTGAAGAAGAAGACCAATACGCACCGGTTGCTGATGCAGTAACGGCTCTGTTCTCTAGAGTGAAGCTTGAAAACAGCGCGAAGAACCAGATTACGGAACTGCTTTCTGAGCAAGATGTTGAGCCTCTGTTCCGTGTGATTGAAGGTGATAGCAGCGAAGAAGAGCAAGCGTTAGCTCGCCAAGAACTGATTGATAACCTTATGGATCGCCATGGTACCGGCCGTGTTCTTTTCAGAAACACACGTGCTGCAATCAAAGGCTTCCCTAAGCGTAATGTAAACCTACTGCCGATGGAGATTCCAACGCAGTACACAACCTCAATGCGTGTATCTGGCATGATCGGAGGCAAAATGGCTCCCGAAGCTCGTGCAATGAAGATGCTGTATCCAGAAGAGATCTTCCAAGAGTTTGAAGGTGAAGATTCAAGCTGGTGGCAGTTCGACTCACGTGTTAACTGGTTGATTGAAAAGATCCAAGACAAGCGCAGCGAGAAAATCCTAGTGATCGCCTCTCGTGCAAGTACGGCTCTTCAATTAGAGCAAGCACTGCGTGAGCGTGAAGGTGTGCGTGCAACCGTATTTCACGAAGGCATGTCGATTCTAGAGCGTGATAAAGCTGCGGCTTACTTTGCTCAAGAAGAGGGCGGCGCTCAGGTTCTTATCTGTAGTGAAATCGGCTCTGAAGGTCGTAACTTCCAGTTCGCTAACCAACTTGTGATGTTCGATCTTCCATTCAACCCAGACTTGCTTGAGCAACGTATTGGCCGTTTGGACCGTATCGGTCAGCTGCGTGATATCGACATTCATGTTCCTTACCTAAAAGGCACATCACAGGCGATCCTTGCGCGTTGGTTCGATGAAGGTCTGAATGCATTTGCGGAAACTTGTCCAACGGGTCGCACGGTTTACGATAAGTACTCAGATGTTCTTATCGAGATGCTGGCTTCTGGTAACACTGAGCAACTTGATGAAGTGATTGAAGAGTCTGCCAAGCTAAATCAAAGCCTGAAATCAGATCTAGAAAAAGGCCGTGATCGCCTATTAGAAATGCACTCAAACGGCGGCGACAAAGCGCATGAAATTGCAGAGAAGATTGCCTCGACTGACGGCGACACTAACCTAGTAACGTTTGCACTAAGCCTGTTCGATACGATTGGCTTGAACCAAGACGACAAGGGTGAGAATGCTCTGGTTGTAACGCCGTCTGAGCACATGATGGTGCCAAGCTACCCAGGCTTACCATACGAAGGCGCAACCATCACGTTTGATCGTGATACTGCGCTTTCTCGTGAAGACATGAACTTCATTAGCTGGGAACACCCAATGATTCAGGGCGGTATCGATCTGCTACTGAGTGAAGGTGTTGGTGCATCAGCGGTATCACTACTGAAAAACAAAGCGCTGCCAGTGGGTACTATCCTGCTTGAGCTGGTTTACCTTGTGGATGCGCAAGCGCCGAAACGCAGCGGTATCAGCCAGTTCTTGCCTAAGACGCCAATTCGTTTGATGATGGATGGCCGTGGTAATGACTTATCAGCTCAGGTTGAGTTCGACAGCTTTAACCGTCAATTAAGCCCTGTAAACCGTCACCTAGCGAGCAAGCTAGTTAACTCGGTACAAGGTGAAATTCACAAGCTAATCGAAGCGGGTGAGACGCACGTACTTCCTAAAGTGGAAGAAGTGCGTGAACAAGCTCAACGAGATATGCAGACTAACCTGAACGGTGAATTAGAGCGTCTACAAGCGCTTAAAGCCGTGAATCCTAATATTCGTGATGAAGAGCTAGAGGTAATCGAAGCTCAAATCAATGAACTGACCGGTTACATCAGCAAAGCTCAGGTTCAGCTAGATTCATTACGCTTGATTGTGGTTTCTCACAACTAGTTTTGAATTAGCGAAATGCTTCAACGAAATAAGGCCTTCATTATGAAGGCTTTATTTGTATCTGTAGCTTAATTAACAATTCAAGTAGCTGGTTACATTAACCACTTCCACCAAACAAATACCGCTAGGAAACCAAATAGGTAAACAAGACCTGCTACAGACAACCATTTTAGTTTGCTGCCAATGGCTAGCGCTTCTGGAAGCTTAGCTTTGTTGACCAAGATGAAATTAAGCAGAGCGAAGAATGGCGTTGTTGCAAACGCGAGTACCATTGCGAAATCGAGCATAGGCATCAGTGCTGCGCTAAAGAACATCACAATCGCGAGTGCCGCGATAGAGACAATGATTATCCAGCCTTGCAGCATTCTTGGGCTTGAATCTTTTTTGAATAATAGACGTTGTGATTCAGCAAGCACGCGTGAGTAGCCATCGATAACGGTAATGGTGCTACCAAAGATACAGAAGAAAGCGATAAGAGCGATTAACGGGCGAGACCATTCACCAATTGTCGAAGCGTAGATGCCGACCAATTGATGAGTAAAGCCAACACCGGAGCGAGACAGTTCAACTCCCGAACCGTGAAGTACTAGCGCGCCTAACGCAACGAATACTAAAGCAAGCAGCGCCGTACCAATGTAGCCAACGTTAAAGTCGAACAGCGCTGATTGTGCGGTCACTTCCTGCTTCTCTTTTTGGCTTTTTAGCCACATAGAGGTGATGCTTGATATTTCGATAGGCGCAGGCATCCAACCCATGGTCACCACGATAAAACCAATAGCAGCCAATGACCAAGGCGACGGTGGAACAAAAGCAGCATCAGGTTCGACTGGAGAGCCGATAGCAATGGCGACTGCAGCTAAGGTTGTGATGGTTAAGACCGCCATGATCGCTTTAGATAGTGTATCTAGAGCACGATAATGGCCAGCAAACAGAATGATCAAACAGGTCGCTAAAACGATCATGCACAAGGTGCTAGTGGCTAAATCGAAAGGAACAAAGTAACTGAGTAGGCTTGCACTGAATAATAGCAGGGCAGCGGTATTCACGACCGCAGATATGGCACTCAAGATCGAAAAGATCACAAGGTATGGGCGGCCTAGGTTAGAGTAACCTTCCACCAAGCTTTGACCCGTTCCTAGCGTGTATTGGATGCCGGCTCTGAAGAATGGATATTTAAATACGTTAACGAGGATAATGAGAGCGGCAAGCTGCCAACCATAAATCGCACCCGCCTTGGTTGAGGCGACTAAGTGAGAACCACCTACAGCCGCTGCGGCCATCATAACGCCTGGGCCAAGAGACTTAATTAAACTTGATAGGGGAGCTGAGGTTGGTGTTTTTGTGTTGGTGGTTTTAACCGTACTGTCCATCGTTTTTCCTTTGATGCTGACTTCTTATTATCCGTTACCCTATCAATACCATGTTTTGTAAAGCCGTCAACTTTTATGTACGAAAATATTGAAAATTGTATTTATTTATAAACGAATCAACCGTGAATTATTTGTTCACTAGCAATTAAGAGGCTTCAATGGCGTTAGAACAGTACACACCACCACGTGAACCGTGGATTGATATTGTTTATCAAGATGACGATATTCTTGTGGTGAACAAGCCTGCAGGCCTGCTTTCTGTTCCGGGTAGGTTACCTGAGCATTACGACAGTATGTGGAGTCGCTTGGTTGTCGAATTTCCAGAGATTCAAGTCGTTCATCGATTGGACATGTCGACCTCAGGCTTGATGCTGCTCGCTAAACACAAACAAGCTGAGCGTCATTTGAAGAAGCAATTTCAATATCGACTGACACACAAACTCTATTACGCCCGAGTATGGGGTTCAGTAGAAGAAGCAGAAGGTTTGATTGACCTCCCTCTTATTTGCGATTGGCCAAACCGGCCGAAGCAAAAAGTGTGTTTCGAGGATGGTAAATCATCACAGACTCGTTATGTGGTAGAACAGCAAGAACTCCAAACGACTTTACTTAAGTTACTGCCAATTACCGGGCGTTCTCACCAATTGAGAGTGCATTGCATGGAAATAGGCGCACCGATTGTGGGCGATGAGTTTTACGCAACATCAGAAGCATTTGAATACAGTGATAGGTTGGCTTTGCATGCGTGTGAGCTGAGCTTTTATCATCCAGCGAATAATCAGTTGTTTAAAGCCTTTGTTCCCTGTGACTTTTATCCTCAAGCATCCCCACAAATCGAACAGCACTTTGAAATTGCGCTTGAGCTTCCAGACTACAGTAAGCTAAAAGCTTAGAATGGACTGATTCATAGATCTAACCAAGGAAGAAGAATGCCAACGCTGAATGTTGTGTTTCTCGATAGAGCGACTATCCCATCTCAAATTCATTTAAAGCCTCTGAGCTTTGAGCATGAATGGGTAGAGTATGATTTCACAGCTCCTGAGCAAGTATCAGAGCGAGTTGAAGAAGCTGATGTGGTGATCACTAACAAGGTAGTGCTCAATGAGTCGAATCTCGCTGGTGCGAAAAAACTCAAGTTGATCGCGGTTTCAGCGACCGGTGTCAATAATGTCGATGTGGAATACTGCAAATCTAAAAACATTGCAGTGACAAACGTGCAAGGCTATGCGATTCAATCGGTTCCTGAACATGTCATCGCAATGCTGTTTGCACTTAAACGAAACCTTGTTGGTTATCATAAAGACATTGAGGCGGGCGAGTGGCAAAAGGACAAGCAGTTCTGTTTTTTTACACATCCGATTCAAGATATTGCAGGCAGCACATTGGGCTTAATCGGTAGTGGCAGCTTAGGCCAAGCGACTGCGATACTGGCTAAAGCGATAGGTATGAAGGTGATTTTTGCTGAGCGAAAAGGAGCGGAGTCTTGTCGAGAGGGGTATCTGCCTTTTGATACGGTATTGAAGCAAGCCGATGCGATCAGCTTGCATTGTCCATTGACTGAAGCGACCCGTAATCTGATTTCACAGCGAGAGCTAGCAATGATGAAACCAAGTGCGGTGTTAATTAATGCTGGCCGTGGTGGGCTTGTCGATGAACAAGCTTTGGTTGAAGCTTTGAAAGGTAATGAGATCGCAGGTGCGGGCATGGACGTGTTTACACAAGAGCCTGCAGACAACTCGAACCCACTCTTAGCTAACAGTCACCTACCTAACTTATTGCTGACACCTCATGTTGCGTGGGGCAGTGACAGTTCAATTCAAAAGCTGTCTGATATCTTAATCGACAATATTGATGGGTTTGTTGCGGGTAATCCGCAGAACTTAGTGAGTTGATTGAAGAATTAAATTGCGTGAACGAAAAACAAAAAAGGTTGGCTTTTAGGCCAACCTTTTTAGATCGTTGTGTCGATTAAGTGATTTAGCCTTGCGGCTTAACTACCAATACATTGATTGGTGAGTTCTGTACCACTTTGCTTGCAACAGAACCAAGCACAACTTTGTCGATTTTCGAACGCTTATGGCTAGGCATCACGATAAGGTCAGCGCCCAGTTTTTCTGCGTAATCTAGAATCGTTGTGTAAGTCTTGCCTTCGGCAACGTGAACTTTATACACCACTTCATCGTCAATGTGCTTGTCAGCAAACTCTTTGAGCTGATTTTTCACATCAAGCTTCATTTGGTTCGCTGCATCTTTCGGGAAGTAAGACGCCACCATCGACATGTGAATGCCTGGTAGGACGTTCAGAATGTGGACTTCAGCATTGCTGTGTTTCGCGTGCCATACCGCTAGCTCGACTGCTTTATCAGAAAAGCCTTTGTCGTTAAGATCAACGGGAACAAGGATTTGTCTATACATGTATTCGTCTCTTTTTAATCAGCGCTAAGCTTCCACTTAGCACTGTAATTATCCTTTCCATGTAATAAAGCCAAATAGCGCTAAGCACTACTCAGCCTTATCCATTACGCGCTAATCTCATCCTTACGAGCACGTCTTCTTTGGTTCATCGCTAAACCAATCAAAATGATCAGAGCTGGTAAGAATACCCACTCTTTCATTGGTCGATCTGCATCTTGGATAACGGATTTGATTTCCCAATCGAAATCAATACCAGCCGCTTCTGCTGGGCTACCGAACTCAACCATATCAACAATCATCTTGCCTTCTGATTCAGTCAGCATTAGACCCATAGAGGCAATACGATCTTCACTTGAGGTCGCAGAATCTTCAAACGGCAGGCGAACTGTCTGTTCAGAATAGTCACCTTCTAAGTTTTCGCCACCCACTCTAAGTTCAAGTGATTGTCCCACATCCAGCTTTTCCGTGATTTGAGCAATCTCAACTCCAGGTGAAAGAACTTTCTCTGGGTAAATCATGTCCCACCAGAAGCCAGGGCGGAAGAAAGTGAAGGTTAATGCAATAAGCAGCACCGTTTCCCACCACTTGTTCTTGGTGAACCACCAACCTTGTGTTGCAGCTGCGAAGATAAGTACCGCAGTCACAGATGAGAAAATCGTTAGTGCTAAGTGCCACCAAGAATCAATGCCCATCAGTAGTAGTTGAGTATTGAAGATGAACATGAAAGGTAGAATTGCGGTACGGATATCATAGGTAAAACCTTGAATACCTGTACGAATTGGGTCGGATTTCGCAATCGCGGCGGCCGCAAAGGCTGCCAGACCTACCGGAGGTGTGTCATCTGCAAGAATACCGAAGTAGAACACGAATAAGTGAACCGCAATCAATGGAATGATCAAGCCGTGCGCAGCGCCTAGGGTCACGATTACCGGAGCCATCAGCGTTGATACAACGATGTAGTTCGCCGTTGTTGGCAAGCCCATACCTAAGATCAAGCTGATTACTGCAGTGAATAGCAACATAAGAATGATGCTACCGCCTGAGATAAACTCAACGAAGTCCGTCATTACTAGACCGATACCCGTTAGAGTCACCACGCCTACAACCGTACCTGCAGCCGCTGTCGCGACACCGATACCAATCATGTTACGTGCGCCTGAAACCAAGCTCTCTGCGAGATCAACGAAGCCAGCTTTAGTTTGCTCTGCAAGATCGTCTGATTTGTTCATCAGAGTCATTAACGGACGCTGAGTGATCAGAATGAAGATCATGAACACGGTCGCCCAGAATGCCGACAGACCTGGAGAGAAACGTTCAACTGTTAAACACCAAACAAGTACTACGATAGGCAGTAGGAAGTGCAAACCAGATTTAATCGTTGGCCCCGGATCCGGAACTTCTTTTAGATCAGCATCGATTTCCATGCCGCCTTCAGCTGCGTATTTTGCAGATACGCGAACCAGAGCAACATAAGCGATCAATAGCGCCACAGTTACGATTGGTGTTGCCGCATCGCCAAATACATCTTTCGTCCAACCCACACCGTAGTAAACCGCGGCGCTGATGACACACAGACCTAAAATGGTACCCGTGAAAGACAGTAAGCTTTGTACGATAGTTGGTGTGTGGCGACGAGGTAGGCCAGTCATACCTGCTTTACATGCTTCTAGATGAACAATGTAAATCAGAGCGATGTAAGAGATCAGAGCGGGCAGTAGCGCGGCTTTGATTACTTCTACATACGAAATGCCCACATACTCAACCATCAAGAAGGCTGCTGCACCCATGATAGGTGGTGTTAATTGACCATTGGTTGAAGCCGCGACTTCTACCGCACCGGCTTTTGTGCCCGGGAAACCAACACGCTTCATTAGCGGGATAGTAAAGGTACCCGTGGTTACCACGTTCGCGATAGATGAACCTGATACCAAACCAGACAGACCTGATGCGACAACGGCTGCTTTCGCTGGGCCGCCTTTCATGTGACCAAGCAGTGAGAATGCAACTTTAATAAAGTAAGCACCGGCGCCAGCACGTTCTAGCATTGCACCAAACAGTACAAACAAGAATACGAATGACGTTGATACGCCAAGTGCCACACCGAATACACCTTCAGTTGTTAGCCACAGATGCGACATTGCCTTGTTCAGGCTCGCACCTTTGTGGGCAATAACGTCCGGCATGTGAGGGCCGCCAAAGGTATAAAGTAGGAATACTGCTGCCACAACCATAAGAGGTGGACCCAAAGCGCGTCGTGTTGCTTCAAGCAGTAAAACCATACCGAATACAGCCGCAACAATATCGAATGTTGTTGGTGCGCCCGATCGCTCAGCGAGTTCAGTATAGAAAATATAGATATAAGAAGCTGAAAAACTACCTACAAGCGCTAATACCCAGTCGACTGCCGGGATATGGTCCCGCGGCGAGTTCTTCATAGCTGGATAAGCGGTAAATGCTAGGAAAATAGCAAAGGTAAGGTGAATTGCTCGAGCTTCGGTATCGTTTAAAATTCCGAAGTTAAAAATGAACGGCAGCGGAGATGCATACCAAAGTTGGAACAGTGACCAACATAGAGGCACAAACCATAAAATACGGCCTTGGATACCGCGAGGGCTACGCGCACCAGTGTCTGATTGTGCCACCATTTCTTGCACATCTGGAGACGGTGATGTTGTCTGCGTCATGTACTTTATCCTTATTATTGATGGTCTGCCTTTCTTACGAACAACGAGACGTTATTTCTTTCCTATCTAGTGTAGTGAATGGATAGGGAAATGCGTTTTTTGCTCGTCTTTGTCTTAGGCTTGATACGAAGGTAAGTCCTCCAAATTGGAGAAACTTAAAGGGCTGTTCTTTTCACTTAAATTATTTTTATAAAACGTGAAAAGCCAATAAGGAGGGCTAGCCTCCTTATTGGTGTAGTAAGCTTAAAGTAGAGTTACTTTAGAAGGCCCACTTCTTTGTAGTATTTTGCTGCGCCTGGGTGAAGAGGGATAGAGATACCCGCTTTAACCATGTCTTCTTTTTTCAGGTTAGCAAATGCTGGGTGTAGGCGTTTGAAAGTGTCAAAGTTTTCAAATACTGCCTTAGCAACGTTGTATGCAACTTCTTCAGAAACGTCTGAAGTTGTTACCATAGTAGCTGCAACACCGAAGCTGTTTACGTCAGCGTCAGTACCACGGTACATACCAGCAGGAACTGTGCTGTAAGCGTAGTATGGGTTTTCAGCTACGATCTTGTCGATCTGTGGACCTGTTGCTGAAACCAGTTTTGCATCACAAGACGTTGTTGCTTCTTTGATTGATCCGTTCGGGTGACCAACCATGTAGATGAATGCATCAATCTTGTTATCACAAAGTGCTTGTGAACGCTCAGAACCTTTAAGTTCAGAAGCAAGCTTGAAGCTGTCGTTAGTCCAGCCCATAGCGTCCATTACAACACCCATCGTTGCACGGTCACCAGAACCTGGGTTACCAATGTTTACACGCTTACCTGCTAGGTCAGACACATTGTTGATGCCAGCATCAGTACGAGCGATGATGTTGAACGGTTCTGTATGTAGAGAGAACATCGCGCGAAGTTTCTTGTATTCGCCCTGATCTTTGAACTTACTTGTACCGTTGTAGCCGTGGTATTGCCAGTCCGATTGAACAACACCGAAATCTAGTTCACCAGCACGGATGGTGTTAACGTTGTAGATTGAACCACCAGTAGACTCTACAGAACAACGAATGTTGTGGTCTTTGCGGCCCTTGTTCACTAGCTTACAAATCGCACCACCAGTTGGGTAGTAAACACCCGTAACTGAACCAGTACCAATCGTGATGAACTCTTGAGCGTTAACAGCGCCAGCGCCCATTACAGCAGCTGCAATAGCACCAACTTTAATAAGTTTGGTAAATGCCATGAATTTCCCTTCCTTTATTCATTATTAACCCTGAAACAAGTGTAGTTGCTTCAGGAGTTTCCTATTTGGAAACGGCACCTTTTTCAATCCATGTGATGAAAAAGTGGCTGAATAATATCAAAAATTGGCAGAAAATTACTCAAATGTTAAAAGATATAGCTAAAAAATCTAACAAATGATGTCTTGATCTCGTGTTTGATTTGCTACTGAGTTTTTTAAAATCAATGGTTTAGTGTGATTTTGGAAGGGAGGTATGGATATTCTAGGATGTGATTTGGATCACGAAGCAAATAGATACTCGTGATCCATTAATAAGGCTGATAGTTATGAAACAGCGATCAATTATCCTGCGTATTCAAACAGTTCACACACTGAATCAAACAGTTGCTTAGTGGTAACCGATAACGTTGGGGTAATGAAGATAGTATCATCACCTGCGACTACGCCCAGTATACCTTCCGACTTACCTAGTGAGTCTAATAAACGAGCAATCAGCTGCGCCGCACCAGGACCTGTGTGTATCACCACCAATGCATTGTTGTGGTCAATATCTAGTACTAATTCTCTTAGAGAGCTAGAAACGGTCGGAACACCTAGCTCAGCAGGAAGACAGTAAACCATCTCCATTTTTGCGTTACGAGTTCGAACGGCACCAAACTTGGTTAACATACGCGAGACTTTAGACTGGTTGATGCTTTCAAAACCTTCGTGTTTTAGAGCATCAACAATTTCGCCTTGTGAGCCAAAACGTTCTTCTTTTAGTAAGGCTTTAAATGCACGAACTAAGTTGTCTTGCTTTTCTGTATTGCGCATATGTCATTCTTATTCATTAACAAAGATGTTTGCATATTCTCGCATACATATTCAATTTTAGCCAAAACATCCCTGTAATTTGTTAGTCATATCACTGTAAATATTTAATAGAATAATGTGTTATTTGCGACGACTTATTTTGTTATTTCAGTCGATTATCGCCATAATGCGAACTTGCTGTGTAGCACGGTTTTATTGACTTGCGCGAAGTCGCAAAGCTAGCGTTAATTGATTGTAATCACTTTGTGATTAATATAGTTTTTTAACTTAGATTTAGCTCAAGAATTACCCTACAAAGAATCTATAAGAGAAAGCTCTCAAGGAGAATAACAATGAAAGTAGCTGTTATTGGTGCCGCTGGTGGCATCGGTCAAGCCCTAGCCCTACTACTTAAGAACCGCCTACCTGCTGGTTCAGATCTTGCACTTTACGACATCGCTCCGGTAACACCGGGTGTTGCTGCCGATCTTAGCCATATCCCAACGCCTGTTTCGATCAAAGGTTACGCGGGTGAAGATCCAACACCAGCACTAGAAGGTGCGGATGTTGTACTTATTTCAGCGGGTGTTGCTCGTAAGCCTGGTATGGATCGTGCGGATCTTTTCAATGTGAACGCTGGCATTGTTAAGTCTCTTGCAGAGAAAATCGCAGTTACTTGTCCGACTGCTTGTGTTGGTATCATTACTAACCCAGTAAACACAACAGTGCCAATCGCGGCTGAAGTACTGAAGAAAGCGGGCGTTTACGACAAGCGTCGTCTATTCGGTATTACGACTCTTGATGTGATTCGTTCTGAAACGTTCGTTGCTGAACTAAAAGACAAAGATCCAGGCGACATCCGTGTTCCTGTTATCGGTGGTCACTCAGGCGTAACGATTCTTCCTCTACTTTCTCAAGTTGAAGGCGTTGAGTTCACTGATGAAGAAATTGCAGCGCTAACGACTCGCATCCAAAATGCAGGTACTGAAGTAGTAGAAGCTAAAGCTGGCGGCGGCAGTGCGACACTGTCTATGGGTCAAGCGGCTTGTCGTTTCGGTCTTGCACTAGTTAAAGCACTTCAAGGTGAAGAAAACGTGATTGAATGTGCATACGTTGAAGGTGAAGGCGAGCACGCTCCATTCTTCGCACAGCCAGTTAAACTAGGTAAAGAGGGCGCTGAAGCGATCCTTAGCTACGGTGAGCTAAGTGACTTCGAACGTAACGCTTTAGATAGCATGCTTGAAACGCTAAATGGTGACATCGAGATTGGTGTTGAATTCGCTAAATAAGCGAAACGCTATTTAACTCAGACTTAAGCTAATTAATAAGGGCCGGTCATTATGATCGGCTTTTTTGATCCTGAAGTTCAAGCTACTCGTATTTAGCTTTACAATTAATGTGAAGGTAAATGTTATGGCTACTGTTCAGAAGGGTATGAATGTCGAATATTTGGGGCACTTAGGAAAAGTATTGGTAATTGATGAGCAAGAGCAGTACGCGCTAGTAGAGACTTACAACGGGCATGAGCAGTACGCGGTGCCAATGGAAGAGCTTGAAGAGATTGAAGCACAACTGCCGTTATCATTAGAAGCCAGTCGATATTGAATTTGGCTCACCTACAAATATTTGTTGAAAACCAAAAAAAAGAGCCCTGAGGCTCTTTTTGTTATTTATATAGAAGCTAGAAGCGAGTTGTCTATTAACCTGCTTACTTACTGCGTTTAACAGCTAAGTGTGCGAGCGTGGTTAGCGCTTGCTTATATTCTGAGTCAGGAAGTACAGAAAGCTCAGCGATGGCTTTATCGGCCTCTTCGTAGGCTTTATTTGTTGTGTACTCTAAAGAGCCTGTCTCTTTCATTACAGCCATAATATCGTCAAGACGTTCCATGCCGTTCGCTTTCTCAATCGCTTCACGAATCATGCTTGCTTGTTCAGGAGAGCCATTATGCATTGCGTAAAGTAGAGGCAGTGTTGGTTTGCCTTCGGCTAGATCGTCACCAACGTTTTTACCCATCTCTTTACCATCTGCAGTGTAATCCATCACATCGTCAATCAGTTGGAAAGCGGTGCCTAGGTATTTACCATAGTTCTGCATTGCTGTTTCGATCTCTGGTGATGACTCAGTAAGAATCGCACCGATTTGGGTCGCAGCTTCGAACAAACGAGCAGTCTTAGAGTAGATCACCTGCATGTAGCTTTCTTCTGTGGTGTCTGGGTTATTGCAGTTCATTAATTGTTGAACTTCACCCTCGGCAATCACGTTTACCGCTTCACTCATTAGCTCGAGGATCTTTAAAGATCCTAGCGTTGTCATCATTTGGAATGAGCGTGTGTAGATAAAGTCACCCACCAAAACGCTAGCGGCATTACCAAAAGCGGCATTGGCCGTCGCTTTACCGCGTCTCATGTCTGATTCATCGACAACATCGTCGTGAAGCAGGGTTGCGGTGTGAATAAACTCGATAAAGGCTGCAGAGGTGATATGAGCTTCACCTTGATAACCAAGTGCGCGAGCAGATAAAAGAGCAAGCAAAGGGCGTAGGCGTTTGCCACCACCGCTAACGATATAAAAACCAAGCTGGTTGATTAAACTTACGTCAGAATTAAGTTGGGCTTGAATTGTTTCATTCACTTTTGCCATATCATTGGCAGTAAGCGTTTGGATAGCTTTAAAATCCATTGTTCATCCGGCTGAAGTTAGACCCTGTAAGGCTTATACGTTGTATTTAATTGTTGAATAATACACTAAAAAACGTTGATTAATACATCGCTAAAGGGCATGATTGCCGCACTTTTCTTTGGCGAACAGGTTTTCGCCAATTTTTTAAAAATATGGCTTGTCATAGCGCCATGATTCCCGTAGAATCTGCGCCCTATTGATTAGTTTAGCGCACACCCGAGTTGTACAATTAACAACCATAGGCTGTGCGGAAAAAGCGGAGTAAAATATGTACGCTGTTTTCCAATCTGGTGGCAAACAACACCGAGTAAGCGAAGGTCAAACACTTCGTTTAGAGAAATTAGACGTTGAAACTGGTGCAACTGTTGAATTTGATAAAGTTCTTCTTGTTGCTAACGGCGAAGAAATCGCTGTTGGTGCACCTCTTGTTGAAGGTGGCAAGGTTACTGCAGAAGTAGTACAACACGGTCGTGGCGATAAAGTAAAAATCGTTAAGTTCCGTCGTCGTAAGCACTCGCGTAAGCAAGCTGGTCACCGTCAGTGGTTCACTGAAGTGAAAATCACTGGCATTAACGCTTAAGTATTAGGAGAGTTTAACAATGGCACATAAAAAAGCTGGCGGTTCTACTAATAACGGCCGCGATTCAGAAAGCAAACGTCTTGGTGTTAAGCGTTTTGGTGGTGAATCTGTTCTTGCAGGTAACATCATCGTTCGTCAACGTGGTACTAAGTTCCACGCTGGCACAAACGTTGGCATCGGTAAAGACCACACTCTTTTCGCTCTTACTGAAGGTAAAGTGAAATTTGCTGTTAAAGGTCCTAAAAACCGTAAGTTTGTAAGCATCGAAGCTGAGTAATTTAATCTTTAACTAGATTATTTTATTAGCTTTCAAGCTGAATTCAAAAGCCCTGCCGATTCGGCAGGGTTTTTTATTTATAGCAAGAATAAAAAAGCAGACGCTCTTGTTTTGGTTTTGAGAAGCCGTTTTATTTTTTGATAAACAGATTAGTTTTTAAGAAGCCGTTTGTTTTTAAGAAATAAGAAGCAAAGAACCTCTCCTTATTTGTTCCTTGGTTGCAGGTCGGCCTAGATCTTAGGTGATCGATCTAAACACGGATCTGCTAGAATTTATATCACTCCTTGATGAGTGGTAACGCAACGTAAGTGCGGAGTTAAAAAATGAAATTCGTTGATGAAGCGGTAGTAAAAATAGAAGCCGGTGATGGCGGTAATGGTACAGTTAGCTTTTGGCGCGAAAAATTCGTCGCTAAAGGTGGTCCTGATGGCGGTGACGGTGGTGACGGCGGTGATGTTTACATCCAAGCGGATGAGAACTTAAACACACTGATCGATTACCGTTTCCAACGTTTTTACAATGCAGAGCGTGGCGAGAATGGTCGCGGCGGTAACTGTACTGGTAAACGTGGTAAAGACATTACGCTGAAAGTACCAGTTGGTACGCGTGCAGTTGATATCCACACCAACGAAATCGTTGCTGAAGTTGCTGAACACGGCAAGAAAGTAATGGTTGGTAAAGGTGGTTGGCACGGTCTTGGTAACACGCGTTTTAAATCGTCTGTTAACCGCGCTCCTCGTCAAAAGACAATGGGTACTAAAGGCGAAGTTCGTGAACTGCGTTTAGAGCTTCTTCTATTAGCTGACGTTGGTATGCTTGGCCTACCAAACGCAGGTAAATCTACTTTTATTCGTTCAGTATCTGCTGCGAAACCAAAAGTGGCTGATTACCCGTTCACTACTTTGATCCCAAGCTTGGGTGTGGTAAGTGTTGTCCCTGAAAAGAGCTTCGTTGTTGCCGATATCCCAGGACTAATCGAAGGCGCAGCTGATGGCGCTGGCCTTGGTATCCGATTCCTTAAGCACCTTGAGCGTTGTCGTGTTCTTCTGCATATGATCGACATTATGCCGATCGATCAATCTGATCCTATTCAGAATGCACTAACGATCATCGATGAGCTTGAGCAATACAGTGAAAAAGTTTCACAAAAACCTCGCTGGTTAGTGTTCAATAAAGTTGACCTAATGCCAGAAGACGAAGCAGACGAAAAGATTCAAGAAATCATCGATGCTTTGGGCTGGGAAGGCGAGTACTTCAAGATCTCTGCTGTGAATAAAATCGGCACCAAAGATCTTTGCTTCAAACTAGGTGAGTTTATGGAAAACCTACCTCGTGAAGTTGTAGAAGTTGAAGAAGAAGAAAAAGTAGACTTTATGTGGGATGACTACCATAAAGATGCGATGAGCGGTAAGAATGTCGTTACTGAAGATGACGACGATTGGGACGATTGGGATGACGAAGAGGATGACGGCCATGTTATCTATGTTCGTGACTAATCCTCTTAGTTTCTCATAACGCATCGGTCGCTTCTTACAAGTACACTGATAGTTTTATTAAACCGCAATGAAAATTGCGGTTTTTTTGTATCTAAATCATGACGTCTTACTGTTTTTTATGCAAAATTTATCTTTAGATAATTAACGCCTATGGGAAGGAAATCATGGCATCAAAGCAAAGAGCGATCTCAAGACTCGTCGCTCAATCAGGACAAATGTTATTGGCGCACGGGGCAGAGAGCACACTGGTCGGCGATATCATGCGTCGCATCGGTATTGCTTGTGGGGTGAATGAGGTTGAAGTCGCACTGTCAGCCAATGCGCTTGTTGTAACTACCGTAATGGATGATCACTGTATTACCACTACTCGAAGTTGTGCTGATCGTGGCATTAACATGCAGGTTATCACCGACATTCAACGCATTTGCATCATGATGGAGAAGGGAATTCTCGATTATGATTTGGCGTATAAAAAGATTCAAAACATCAGCCCCGAGCGCTACAACCGTTGGTTAGTGGTTGTGATGATAGGGTTGTCGTGCGCCTCTTTTAGCCACCTTGCGGGCGGAGACTGGCAAGTCTTCATGATGACTTTTATTGCTTCAGCTTGCGGTATGATCGTCAGGCAAGAGATTGGGCACCGCCATTTCAATCCGCTATTAAACTTTGCTATCACAGCATTCGTTACCACGACCATTTCAGCTCAAGCCGTACTTTACAATATTGGCGGCCAACCCACGATCGTGATGGCTTCATCTGTATTAATGTTAGTACCTGGTTTTCCTCTGATTAACTCCGTCGCTGATATGCTTAAAGGCCATATTAATATGGGGTTAGCGCGCTTTACCATGGCCAGCTTATTAACTCTGGCGACGAGCTTGGGCATTGTCGCGGCGATGAGTCTATCAGATGTTTGGGGGTGGGCAAGCTAATGAGTATTTTCGAACTGTTTTTAGGTCTGCTCAACGATATGTTTTTCGCCGCTATTCCTGCGGTTGGGTTTGCATTGGTGTTTAACGTTCCGCAACGTGCTTTAATTTATTGTGCACTCGGTGGTTCTATCGGTCATGGTAGCCGGTATCTGATGATGCACTTTGGTATTCCAATCGAATGGGCGACGTTCTTCGCCGCAACCGTGGTTGGTATGATAGGGGTTCATTGGTCACATAAACTGTTAGCACATCCGAAGGTGTTTACGGTTGCAGCTCTAATTCCTATGGTGCCAGGTGTGTTCGCCTTCAAGGCGATGATTGCGATGGTGGAGATTAACAGGGCAGGCTACACGCCTGAGTTGTTGGCAATGTTGATGGAGAACTTTTTAAAATCGATGTTCATTATCGCAGGGTTGGCGGTTGGCTTAGCTGTGCCAGGGCTGTTATTCTATCGCCGTAGACCTATCGTTTAGCGTTAATTTTCTTTTTAGGGACAGGACTTTCGATTTATGATCATCAGCATGATAGCGGCAATGGCAAACAACCGTATAATTGGTAAAGACAATCAGATGCCTTGGCATTTACCTGCGGATTTTGCATGGTTTAAACGCTCGACTATGGGTAAACCAGTCGTGATGGGACGTAAGACCTACGATTCTATTGGACGCCCTTTGCCGGGTCGGTTGAATGTCGTAATCAGCCGTGATGAGAGTTTAAAGATTGAAGGTGTAACGACGGTAACTTCTATTGAACAGGCTCTAGAGCTACTCAGTGATGTTGAAGAGGTGATGATCATTGGTGGCGGCTCTATTTATGAGAGCTGCTTACCTAAAGCGGACAAGTTGTATCTGACTTACATCGATTTCGCCGTCGATGGAGATACACAATTTCCTGACTGGGGTGAAGGTTGGAAGCAGAGCTTTAACGAGAGCTATCAAGCTGACGAGAAAAACAAACACAACATGGAGTTTGTGATTCTCGAGCGTTAACTGTGGTTATCAATAGCTAGTCTCTGAAAAATGCTTGCGTTACCCTACCAAGGTAGCGCAAGTTTCTCGTATCTTTATAGCGCTTTCTGAGTGAAAAACTGTTTATCTTCCCAGCGAAGAATTGTCAATTCACCTCCCCAGACGCATCCAGTATCGAGTCCAATTACGTCTTTTCCGTTATAGCCTTCAAGCGCAGCCCAGTGTCCAAAAACAACGGTTTTATCAAGCTTTATGCGTTGAGGAAGGTCAAACCACGGCACTAATGGTTCATCGGTAATTTCATTCGGTGGTAGCTTACATGCCATGTCGAGTCGGCCATCTTCAAAACAGAAGCGCATTCTTGTCAGGCTATTGATCGCATAGCGATAGCGCTCAATATCATGTAAATCTTGATGCCATAAATCAGGCGTGTTGCTGTACATGTTTTCGATTAGCCATTGCCATCTGTCCGACTTCAGCAAGGATACGATCTCTCGATTTTCAATGCGTGCTCTTTCTAGGTTCCACTGCGGCGAGATACCCGCATGGCACATCACGAACTCTGGATGTTCCTGCAGCAAAGGCTGTTGTCTTAACCATTCGAGTAGCAGTTCACGATCTTCAGCATCAAGAATCGCTAGAGTCTTATCTTTTGGTTTCGCTGGAAATAGCCCTAAGGACACCGCCAAAAGATGTAAGTCGTGGTTGCCTAATACAACCTTAGCTGCGTCACCAAGGCTACGAATAAAGCGTAGCGTCTCCAATGATTTAGGGCCTCGAGCAACTAAGTCTCCAGCGACCCATAAAGTATCTTGGTGTTTATCAAAGTTAATTTTTTCAAGCAGTAATTGAAGTTCGTCGAAGCACCCTTGGATGTCTCCGACAATATAATTCGACACAATAATTTCCTATAGATACGGATGTACGGCTAATTAAGAATATTAGGGATTGCGAGTCTGAATGGGTCAACTTCGGTAATAAAATCAATGCCCTTGTTATCGGTCATCACATAGTGACCTTGCATAACGCCAACAGGGGTTTCGATGACCGTACCACTTGTGTAGGTGTACTCGTCGTTGGCTTCAATCACGGGTTGTTGGCCAACTACACCATCACCCTCAATGGTGAGCTGCTTGCCGTTAGAGTCGGTAATTAACCAGCGGCGAGACATAAGTTGCACCGTTGTTTTACTTAGATTTTTGATGGTAATAATGTAGGCGAAGACATAACGATTCTTCGTTGGCTCAGATTGTTCTTCTATGTACTTAGAGTGAACCTGGCATTTGATACAAGGCGTAGATATATCCATATTCGCACCTTTTGTTGTTGATATACTTAATGTAATTAAAGTATTACATAAAAAAGGCTCCTAACCGAAGTGTAGGAGCCTTTTTTATTTATTTGTCAGCGTTATGACTGTCGTACAACCAGTTTGCCATGTCGACAAACTGCTCGAGCGTTAAGTTCTCAGGACGCATGCTTGGGTTGATACCTAGCTCTTCAAGCACTTCCTTATCGATTAAGCTCTTGTAGCAGTTACGAACTGTTTTACGACGTTGGTTAAAGCCTTCACGACAGACGCGATCTAGCCATTTCAGATCTTTTGCCGGATAAGGCAGCACTTCGTATGGCTGTAGGCGCACGACTGCTGAGTCTACTTTCGGTGGCGGAACGAAGGCCGTTGGTGGAACTTCTAACACAGGCGTTACTTTACAGTAGTATTGAGCCATTACAGTAAGACGACCGTAAGCTTTACTGCCAGGGCCAGCAGCTAGACGGTTAACCACTTCTTTTTGAAGCATAAAGTGCATGTCTTGCACGTCTTTATGGAATTCAAAAAGGTGGAACATCAATGGTGTAGAGATGTTATATGGCAAGTTACCAAAGATGCGTAGCTTATTGTTTGGCTTAACCAGTTCTTGGAAATCGAACTTCATCGCATCGCCTTCACGGATCGTTAGCTTGTCCGCAAGATCTGGATGGTTACGAAGACGTTCTGCAAGGTCTCTATCCAATTCGATAACAGTAAATTTATCGACAAGCTTACCCACAGGCTCAGTAATTGCGCCTAGACCAGGACCGATCTCTACCAAGTTTTGACCTGGTAGTGGGTTAATACTCGATACGATGCCATCAATAATGTATGGATCGTTAAGGAAGTTTTGACCAAAACGTTTACGCGCTTTGTGCCCTAAGTGGACATCATTTCTCATTGCTTTTTCTCTACTAATTCAATGGCGTGCGTGAGCGCTGTTCTAAAGCTCCCTGTATCGGCTTGGCCTTTCCCTGCCAAGTCTAAGGCGGTACCGTGGTCGACTGATGTGCGAATAAACGGTAAGCCAAGCGTGATGTTCACTGAGCGACCAAACCCTTTGTATTTCAATACCGGGAGTACTTGGTCGTGATACATACCTAAAACAGCATCTGCATCTTGCAAATATTTTTCATTAAAGATGGTGTCTGCTGGCAATGGGCCAACTAAATTGATGCCATCTTTTTGGCGAATTTTTTCTAGCGTCGGGGTGATAGTTTCAATCTCTTCACGCCCTAAACAACCATCTTCACCAGCATGTGGATTCAAGCCACACACGTAGATAGTTGGTTTCTCAATAGCAAATTTTTCAACCAAGTCTTTATTTAGAATAGCAATAATTTGCTCTAATCTGTCTTCGGTCACAGCTTGAGATACATAAGCTAGTGGGATGTGCGTTGTTACTAGCGCAACACGCAGCCCTTCAGTTGCCAACATCATCACCACCAGTGGTGTATTGGACTTCTCTGCAAAGAACTCGGTATGGCCGCTAAAAGCAACGCCAGCTCGGTTAATTACACCCTTGTGAACGGGGCCGGTGACAATAGCATCAAATTCATCATTCATACAGCCAATTGCTGCGGTTTCTAAAGTATTTAATACGTAATGACCATTAGCCTCATTGAGTTGACCTGCAACTGCCGTTTCAGCAAGTGGAACGTGTTTCACTACCAGTGTGCCAGCGCGTTGCGGTTGCTTAGCTGCATTTGCATCGTAGTCCAGAAGATCGACTTCGATACCAAGAATTTTAGCTCGCTCGGATAGCAGTGTTTTATCAGCACAAACCACGAGTTGATGAGGCCAACTTTCTTGAGATAGAGCCAAAGTTAAATCTGGGCCTATCCCTGCTGGTTCACCTGCGGTTATGACAATACGTTTAGTTGTTGTCATCTTGGTCGTCCTCAACCATCTCAACAAAGGCACTTGCTCTTACTTCTTGTAGCCAAGCACCAGCTTCTTCGTTGAATTTACGGTTAAATAGAATTTGGTAAGCTTTGTTTTTCAAAGCTGAATCGGTACGGTCGACTTCGCGACGGTCTAGTACTTCAACAATGTGCCAACCGTGTACGGTTTTGAATGGCGCACTGATTTTGCCTTCTGGTAGCGTTTCTACTTGGTGTTTGAATTCTGGTACATACAAATCTGGTGTTTGGTAGCCTAGCTCACCATCTTGTACTGCAGAACCTGGATCTTGGCTGTATTGCTGTGCAAGGTCGCCAAAGCTCGCTTCACCTGTGTTTACGCGGCGCGTGATCTCTTCAAGTTGTTCTTTCGCACCATCGTCACTCAAGATTACGGTTGGCTTAATCAAGATATGACGAGCATTCACTTCCGTTACTGCTACGGTTTCTAAGCCTTTCACATCTTCAATTTTTAGAATGTGGAAACCTACACCGCTACGGAAAGGACCGATGATGCTGCCTTTATTTTGCATTTTGATCTGGTCAGCAAAAATGGTTGGCATCTCTTCTTTACGCATCCAACCCCAATCACCACCTTGCAGCGCTTTAGGACCCTTAGAGTAAGTATATGCCATGGTGCTGAAATCTTTGCCTGAGTTCAGTTCTTCGACAAGTTCTTTAGCTTGGGCTTCTAGCTCTTCTTTGGTTTGGTCATCATTGAAGCGAAGTTGAATGTGTCCAATCTTGTATTGAACGGTTGCGTTAGTCTCTTGCGCTAAGATATCCGCTAGGTTATCGACCTCTGCAGGAAGGATGTTAATACGACGGCGAACTAGAGCATTGCGAGCCTCACTTGCCGCAATTTCTTTTCTTACTTGCTCTCGAAATGCATTGTAGCTAAGGCCTTCTTCAGCAACCGATGCGGTAAGTTGTTCTACCGTTTGGTTGTTGTCTTTAGCGATACCTTCAATTGCTTGATCAAGTCGAGCATCATCAATACGAACACCGATACGTTCTGCTTCTTGAGTTTGAATAGTATCGATGATCAGTTTTTCTAGTACTTGCTCATTGAGCACATCTTGCGATGGCAATGTTTGCCCGCTTTTTTTTGCGTTGGCACGCAGTGTCTTCATCGAAGCATCGATGTCGCTTTGTAAGATAACGCCTTCGTTAACGATAACTTTTACGCTGTCTAGCTCAACCGGTGCTGCAAAGCTTGTTGATAAAGTACAAGTCGCTGCAATAGCAATTAATGTGCGTTTCCACAATGTCATGTGTAATCCTTTAAATTTACTGATTTCTTATCAGTAAAGAAAATTAGTTGTTTAAGAAGAATGGGCGACCGTAGCTCAATGAGTTATCAGAACTGCTATCCCCAACAGCGCCTGAATCAGAGCCTAAGTTAGTACCAAAGCCGATAATACCGAAATTCACACCAAAGTTATTTTCATATTCAGGCGTGACATTTGGATCACTAATGTTATTTGTCAGCTGGTTACTATACGTAAATCCGATATACCAACAATCCGATTTATAGTTCAAGCGAGCCAACCATTCTAGATTTTCTTGTGTGGTTAAATCATAGAAATATTGAGCACTGGCATTCCACTTCCGCGAAATCTGGTAAGCACCAAGTAAGCCTGCTTGTGAGATACCATCTCTAGTTATTCCTGATACGTCAAAATCAACAGTTTCATTTATGTACTCTTCTGTTACATAGCGATAGTTGGTCTGTATGTAACCGCCTGCGAAGCGATATTCTAATGTGCTGTTGGCAAGTTGCATCGCAGTGGTATCGATGTCGTATTGCACGCCACCATGGTAGAACAGGTAGTCATCATAGTTGAAGTCCATTTCTATAGCCCAAGACGAATAATTAGTTTTGTTATCAGAGTCGTCGTTGTCTAAAGTCTGTTTTGTATCTTTATCGATATAAAAAATCTGACCAAAAGAAATATTCAAACGCTCTTTATACTCATCATCGAAGAAACGAGATGATGCACCATAACTAATTTGATTCGCAGATGCGATACGATCAACACCGCTATATTTACGGCTTCTAAATAGACCATAGTAATCGGTCTGCAGTAGTGTCGTATCGTAAAGACCAATGTCACTTTGATCTTCTTCTGGTACGTAAAGATACTGAACTTGAGGTTCGAGTGTTTGAGTGTAATTGCCCACAATTTTTGTATCACGTTCAAGAACGATACCTGCGTGGCTTCTAAACTCTGGAATAACTCGACTTACTGATTCTTCCAAGCCTTCATAATCAGAGCCTGCGCCGGTATCAACGCCATCAAGGTCTTGTTGATAGTAAGTACCAAGTAGTCGAGCTTCTGTTGTCCAAGTGCCCCAAGTGTTACCTACTGGGATTGTAATACCAGGTTCAACGTGAACACGAGTGGCTGATGGTTTGCCTGATGCGTCGGTATCGAACATTGATATATGACTGATTAAGTCAAAATCTAGGTAATCCATTACCTCTGGAGCATAGTAGTTATACTCGAGTTGTGGCATTAGACGGTAAGGTAGGTTGTCCTCTTCAGTTAGAACTTGGAAGTCTCGGACTAGTACTGAGGCATCCCAGTTTTGGGAACGATAGGTTGCTTTACCCTCTTGAAGTAACTGACCATCTTCACGGTTACCGATATCACTTGAACTCACCTCAGTGAAGTACTTTGTGTCACTCACTTTTGAGTAATCAACCTCAAACAACCATGAGTCTTGGAAAATGCCTGAGTGCTCTAATTGTGCGCCCCAGCGAGCACCTTTCTCTGGGTGTTTTTTATCGTCTGGTAAATACTCTGATTTAATGCTGCCTTTACCAAAATCGCTTAAGTAACGGAATTTACTATTAAGTTGAGTGCCACGCTCTTGCATGTACTTGAAGGTAGTTTCCAAATCGTAGTCTGGTGCTAAGTTCCAATAAACAGGAATTTCAGCTTCAAAACCATCGCTTGAACCATACGAAACTGTTGGGTACAAGAAACCGGTTTTACGTGTATCACCCACCGGTACTGTTAAGTAAGGTAAGTAAAAGACGGGAACACTTTGGATTTCAAAACGTGGATTATAAAAGGTGGCTTGTTCTTCGTCTTGGTCGACACTGATGCTCGATGCTCTTAGACGCCAAGCATTATCGCCGATAGGGCAAGAGGTAATGGAGCCATCTTCAATCTCATAAACCGCTTTACCTGTTTTTGCTATATAAACAGCATCTCCGCGACCGGGCTCGCAAAGGAATTCGTAATCGGTGTTCTCAAGCGTCATTTCATCTGTAGTCAGATTATTGGTCGCTCTGTCTGAGATAGATTTGATTTGACCATCACTAAAGTTTACGTTGCCTTCAGCTACAACGATATTTTCTTGTTGGTGCAGGGTTACGTTATCTGCAAGGATGGTCTTGTTCCCTTGCGTAACGACTACGTCACCTGAGTATATTGCCTTGTCACCATTGATAGCTTCTAAGCGATCTGACTCAACATGAGCGGGTAGCTGTGTCTCGTTTTCTGCAGCGGGCTCGATCAAGCATTGATCTATAGAGGGCATTTCCTGCAGACTACTATCGGTGATTGTTTCAGCTTGAGTTGTCGACACGTATAACGCCGTACTTATAGACGCGGCTAACAAGGTGCGGGAAAAAGATTGCATGAAGTTGAACTATCCTGTGTCACTAGATGAAGGGTTGATCTAGTATCAATCCAATTAATAAAGCATTTTCCTTATGATAAAGGAAATAATAGCATTCAGCATCATCAGACAGCATTACTCAGATAAAATTCATAGATAGAGAACACATAATGCAAATATTTGGCAAAATTTTGGGCGCGTTTTTTGGCTTTTTATTTGGAGGGCCACTCGGTTTAGTTTTTGGTCTGTTTTTAGGACACCAATTCGATAAAGCTCGCGGATTGAACCAATCAGGCTTCAATAGCTCTGGTTTTGGTCGAGGTCCAAGCCAAGCAGAAAGACAGAACGAGTTTTTTAAATCCGCTTTTGCGGTTATGGGGCACGTTGCTAAGGCGAAAGGGCAGGTAACGCCAGAAGAGATTCAACTCGCTTCTACCATGATGGAGCGTATGAACCTGCATGGCGAACAGCGTAAAGCAGCGCAAGATGCATTCCGTGACGGCAAAGAGAGCGACTTCCCTCTGAACGACGTACTTGAGCGAGTTAAAATCTCATCGGGTGGTCGTTTTGATCTTCTGCAGTTCTTTCTAGAGCTTCAGGTATCTGCCGCATTTGCGGATGGAAGTTTGCACCCGAGTGAACGTCAAGTTCTGCATAAAATAGCGCAAGGGCTTGGGTTTTCGGCAGCACAACTAGAACGCCGTTTGCAGATGCAAGAAGCTGCGTTCCGTTTCCAACAGCAAGGTGGAAGCTTTGGTGGCCATCAGGGGCATGGGCAATCATCAGGTTGGCAACAGGCTTCGCAACAGAACCAACTTGGCGACGCATATAAGGTTCTTGGTGTGAGTGAAAGTGCTGACGGTAAAGAGGTGAAGAAAGCCTACCGCAAGCTGATGAATGAACATCACCCAGATAAACTGATGGCGAAGGGCTTACCGCCTGAGATGATGAATGTTGCGAAAGAGAAATCGCAAGAAATTCAGAATGCTTATGACCTGATAAAGAAAGTAAAAGGTTTTAAGTAATTGAACACTAAACTGAGTAATAACAAAGTTACTCGGTTTTTTATTAAAGGGAATTATATGACGGTAACGTATCAGGATGTTCTAGAGTTTTGGTTCGATGAGTTGACGCCTAAAGATTGGTTTACTGGCGGCGCCGAGATTGACACTTTGATAGAGTCTCGATTTTCTGAATTGCATAAAGCAGCCATTCAAGGCGAGCTATTTGAGTGGCGCCAAACTGCGCAAGGACGATTGGCTGAGATTATCGTACTTGATCAGTTTTCTCGAAATATTGGTAGAAAAAGTCCGACAGCATTTTCTGCTGATCCGATGGCGTTGGCTCTAGCCCAAGAGGCGGTAGCGGGTGGTTTTGATCACCAGCTTAACGAGCAACAGAAAAGCTTCCTGTATATGCCTTATATGCACAGTGAATCTTTGTTAGTCCATGAACAAGCCGTGGAACTCTTTTCTCAAACGGGATTAGAGCATAATCTGGACTTTGAGTTTAAGCACAAGGTTATCATTGAGCGATTTGGTCGCTATCCGCACCGTAATGAGGTGTTAGGGCGAGCTTCGACTCCCGAAGAGATTGAGTTCTTGCAGCAACCGAGCTCAAGCTTTTAATTGTAGAAATACGGTCAAAGAATTGAGAAGAGGCTAGAGGTTAATAAAAACCTCTCGCCTCTTTTTTACTTTAGTGATCAACTTTAGCCTTAGAGCTAGTTTGCTTGGTTGAGCGACCAATCGTATTCATAACTGATGTTTTGAGTATTGGTTACTGCTTCAATTCGATATTGTTCTAAGTGCTGAATAAGCTGTTTCTTCGTACCAAAATCCACAGCAAACCATTCGTAAATCGATGATAGTTGAAGCTTATTGTTTGTAACCATCACGCCTTTGTCACTGCTTACAAACTCAGTTGCAGCTTGCTCTAGCAAGGCTTCAGTATTTTTAGAGGTAAAAGCGTCAGGTTGTAAGTTAGGGCAACCTAGGCTGGCACAGTTCACTGCATAATGCGTGCGAGGATCTTGCCAAATTGGTCTTAGGATTCGGTGTTCAATGTCATTGAGTGTCAGTGATTTCCCATTAACGACTACCACATCATCTCCCCACGGACCGAAACTAAATAGTCCGCCAAGTTTAGTTATGGATTTGATCGGGTAGGCATCAAGAATCAAATCGACAGTCACGGCGTTATATAGATTAACCCAGTAGGCATATTGTTCCGCTTTTGAGTAGTCGAGTGGATTCAACTGCTCTAGCCTCTTGATGTATTGCTTGAGCTTTGTCTTATCTGCAGTGCTCACAGCTTGATAGCGAACTAGGGTGTTTTGCCCTTGTTTAACTAAGTAGTTATCGATAAATTGCTGCCAGTCTTGATGAGATACCTGTTCTTGGTTGGTTTCATTGCTTTGGTTCCAGTATGGCCAAAGATCAGATTTAGGCGCAGACCAAGCTAAGGTTGAGAAAAGTAGGCTGACAATAAAAAGTAGTTGTTTCATGGCATTCTCCTGATGACTGACTATTAAGACCTTATGCTTTACGATTTTCTTTCATA
Organism: Vibrio sp. 10N.239.311.G01; assembly: GCF_041465805.1. Taxonomy (NCBI): domain Bacteria; kingdom Pseudomonadati; phylum Pseudomonadota; class Gammaproteobacteria; order Vibrionales; family Vibrionaceae; genus Vibrio; species Vibrio sp. 10N.239.311.G01. Next base: position 106,379 of record NZ_JBFSRM010000009.1, on the reverse strand, counting down.
GCTCTTCAGTTAAATAGCGGAACTGATCAAAATAAAGGGATGAGCCTAATAAGCACATTAAGTTAAGCTAAAAGCTCAGCCAAATAAAAAAGGTTGGCACTAGGCCAACCTTTTATATGTACACAAAACTGTGTGATGCTATTTCAGAAAGCTAGGAATCTTAGCTTCAAACTCTGAAATCTTATCTGCGTGTTGAAGCGTTAGGCCGATGTTATCTAGACCATTCAGCAAACAGTGACGACGGAACTCATCAATTTCAAACGAGTACTCTTTGCCGTTCGCGCTGACTTTCATTGCTTCTAGATCAACCGTAATTTCTGCACCTTCATTCGCTTCAACGAATTGGAATAGCTCATCCACTTCTTGCTCAGTCAATCGAACTGGCACCATTTGGTTGTTGATCGAGTTACCGTAGAAAATGTCGGCAAAGCTTGGTGCGATCATTACTTGGATACCGTAATCGGCAAGCGCCCACGGTGCGTGTTCACGAGATGAACCACAACCGAAGTTTTCACGAGCTAAAAGAATTGAAGCGCCTTGGTAGCGAGCTTCGTTCATTACAAAATCAGGGTTTGGCTGTTGGCCTGCATCGTCTAGGAAGCGCCAATCGTGGAACAAGTGCTTACCAAAACCGATGCGGTTTACTTTCTGTAGAAACTGCTTTGGAATAATCGCATCAGTATCGATGTTGGCCGTATCTAGAGGAACGACTAATCCGGTGTGTTGTTGAAAACCTGACATGTTAAATCCTCTAATTAAAGTTCACGAATATCGACAAAGTGACCAGCGATAGCCGCTGCGGCTGCCATTGCTGGGCTAACTAGGTGCGTACGACCATCACGGCCTTGGCGACCTTCAAAGTTACGGTTTGATGTAGAAGCACAGCGCTCTTGTGGACCTAGACGGTCGTTGTTCATCGCAAGACACATAGAGCAACCCGGTAAACGCCATTCAAAGCCTGCTTCGATGAAGATCTTATCTAGGCCTTCAGCCTCAGCTTGTGCTTTAACTTGCTCTGAACCCGGAACGATAAGCGCTTGAACATGTTTCGCTACTTGACGGCCTTTCGCTACCGCTGCTGCTGCACGCATGTCTTCGATACGAGAGTTAGTACAAGAACCCACGAACACTTTATCTACGTTGTAATCAGATAGAGATTTACCGGCTTCAAGACCCATGTAAGCCAGCGCTTTTTCAGCTGATGCTTTTTCTACAGGGTCTGCGAAGCTTTCTGGTGCAGGGATTGGTGTGTCTACTGAGATAACCTGACCTGGGTTGGTACCCCAAGTGACTTGTGGTTTGATGTCTGCCGCTTCTAATGTAACAACTGCATCGAATTCTGCATCAGCATCGGTTTTTAACGTATCCCAGTATTCGATTGCTGCTTCTAGGTCTTCGCCTTCTGGAGAGAACTTGCGACCTTTGATGTACTCGTATGTCGTTGCATCTGGAGCGATTAAGCCTGCTTTAGCGCCAAGCTCGATTGCCATGTTACATACTGTCATACGACCTTCCATCGTAAGGTCGGTAATTGCCTCACCACAGAATTCAACTACGTAGCCAGTACCGCCAGCAGCCGTTGTTTTACCGATGATCGCTAGCACGATGTCTTTTGCAGTGATGCCAGGAGTAACCTTGCCTTTTACTTCGATCTTCATGGTTTTAGCGCGAGCTTGTTTTAGCGTTTGCGTAGCTAGAACGTGTTCCACTTCTGAAGTACCGATACCAAATGCTAGTGAGCCAAATGCACCGTGTGTAGCCGTGTGCGAGTCACCACATACGATGGTCATGCCCGGTAGCGTAATACCTAGCTCAGGACCCATTACGTGCACAATACCTTGGTATTTGTGGTTTAGATCGTAAAGCGTGACACCAAACTCTTCACAGTTCTTCGATAGCGTTTCCATTTGGATACGAGCCATCTCACCAGAAGCGTTGATGTCTTTAGTTTGTGTCGATACGTTGTGATCCATGGTCGCGAAAGTCTTGCCAACTTGGCGAACTTTGCGGCCTTTCTCACGCAAGCCATCAAATGCTTGAGGTGACGTTACTTCGTGAACTAAGTGACGATCGATATAAAGAATTGGTGTTTCGCCCTTCGCTGCAACCGCAACGTGAGCGTCATAAACTTTTTCGTATAAGGTTTTTGCGTGCTGGTTTGTCGACATAGCTTTTCTTCCTTGGGAGCATCAGTCCCAGTGTTTGTTTCGAGCCAAGTCATGCGGTTTACGCTGACTTGGCTTGATATTATTCTTATGTACTTGCTTCTAATCGGAGCCTTTAGCTTATGAAGCTAAGATGTACTCAGCGATCTTGTCACCCATTTCAGAGGTAGTCAGCGCTTGGTTTTTGCCAGCAAGGTCTGCCGTTAGCTCGCCTGCAGAAAGTGCTTTAGAAACCGCTGTTTCAATATCTTGTGCTGCCGCTTCTTCGCCTAGGCTGTAACGAAGCATTAGGGCTGCAGAAAGGATTTGCGCGACTGGGTTTGCGATGTTCTTACCTGCGATATCTGGTGCGCTGCCACCTGCTGGTTCGTATAGGCCGAAGTTGCTTTCATTTAAACTTGCAGAAGGAAGCATACCCATAGAGCCTGTGATCATTGCACACTCATCAGAGATGATGTCGCCGAAGATGTTTGAACATAGCATTACGTCAAACTGAGACGGGTCTTTGATTAACTGCATGGTCGCGTTGTCGATGTACATGTGGTTTAGCGTGACATCTGGGTAATCTTTTGCGATCTCTTCAACGACTTCACGCCATAGGATAGAGCTCTGTAGAACGTTCGCTTTATCGATTGAGTAAACATTTTTGTTACGTAGGCGTGCCGATTCAAACGCAATCTTTGCAATACGTTCGATTTCGTAGCGGTGGTAAACCTCTGTATCAAAAGCTTTTTCAGTTGCGCCTTCGCCTTCACGGCCTTTAGGTTGGCCGAAGTAGATACCGCCTGTTAGCTCACGGACTACCACGATGTCGAAACCGTTACCTGAGATGTCAGCACGTAAAGGAGAGAAAGACTCTAGACCTTTATGGATTTGAGCTGGACGTAGGTTACAGAACAGTTGGAAGTGTTTACGTAGAGGAAGTAGGGCACCACGCTCTGGTTGGTCGTTCGGTGGAAGGTGTTCCCATTTAGGACCGCCAACAGAACCAAAAAGTACTGCGTCAGATTCTTCACAGCCAGTGACTGTTGCTTCTGGAAGTGGACAGCCGTGGTTATCAATTGCAATACCACCAACATCATACTCTTCGCGAGAAAAGCTAATCGCGTGCTTCTTTTCGATCGCGTCTAGCACTTTATGCGCTTGTTGCATTACTTCTGGGCCAATGCCATCACCAGGTAGTACGGCAATTTTGTATGATTTATCAGTCATGTTAATCCTTTAATTCTTTGTTACTGAGCTATTTAGCTCGTTTTAAATTTTGTCCCTAAAGCCAATAACATCGGCTCTAGGGCTCTGTTATTGGGTGTTTAAACTGTTGCGATTCTTTGCTGTTTCATTTCAGCAATGGTGTCTGCGCGTTGAATGCTATTAATAACGTGCAGTAGCGCCTGACCAGAGGCCTCAACGATATCCGTTGAAACGCCTGTACCGTGGTACTTGCGGCCTTTGTAGTTCGCAATAATATCAGCTTGGCCTAAGCCATCTTCGCCTTCACCTTTCGCGGTAAGGTCGAATTTATCCAATGCAATTTCGTAACCCGTTAAGCGGTAGATACATTGGTATAAAGCATCAACCGGGCCGTTACCGACAGCCGCTTCGCATTTCTCTTCATCACCACATTGCAGCTTGATGCTGGTGGTAGACATAACACTACCAGATTGTACGCTTAGGTAGTTAAGTTTATAGAAGTCATCTTCGTCACGTAGATTTGCGAAGTGCATTAGTGCTTCTAGGTCGTAATCGAATACTTGGCCTTTACGGTCAGCCAGTTTCAAAAAGTCTTCGTACAATGAATCTAGGTTGTACTCATTGTCTTTGTAGCCCATTGCGTCCATGTGGCTCTTAACGGCTGCACGACCACTGCGGCTGGTTAGGTTCAATGCTTTGTTTTTCAAGCCAATAGACTCAGGAGTCATGATCTCGTAAGTGTTCTTGTTCTTAAGCATGCCGTCTTGGTGGATACCTGAAGAGTGGCTGAATGCGTTAGCACCGACGATTGCTTTGTTGTCTTGAATTGGCATGTGGCAAAGCTGGCTAACCAACTTACTGGTACGGTGAATCTCTTGATGATCCAAACCAGTATGAACACCTAGTAACTCTTGGCGAGTTTTGATGATCATTGCGATTTCTTCTAAAGAACAGTTGCCCGCACGCTCACCGATACCGTTAATAGTACCTTCAACTTGACGAGCACCGGCTTGTACCGCAGCAATTGAGTTAGCAACCGACATACCCAAGTCATCGTGACAGTGAACAGAGATGATTGCTTGGTCGATGTTTGGAACGCGATCAAATAGCGTTTTGATAATGCCACCAAACTCGTTAGGTACTGTGTAGCCCACTGTGTCTGGAATGTTGATGGTTTTCGCGCCCGCGTTGATTGCCGCTTCAACCATACGACATAGGTTATCGATAGGCGTACGACCTGCATCTTCACAAGAGAACTCAACATCGTCTGTGTAGTTGCGCGCATGCTTTACCGCTTTTACTGCCATATCGACAACATCGTCGTAGCTACGGCGTAATTTATCTTGCACGTGAACCGTTGATGTAGAAATGAAGGTGTGAATACGGAACTGCTCAGCGACTTTTAACGCTTCTGCAGCGGCATCGATATCCTTCGCTACAGCACGAGAAAGTGCACAGATTCGGCTGTCTTTAATATTTTTTGCGATGGTTTGTACTGACTCAAAGTCGCCTGGTGATGACACCGGAAAGCCCGCTTCAATAACATCTACACCCAGTCGTTCAAGTGCATAAGCGATCTGTAATTTCTCTTTTACCGTTAAGCTTGCAGCCAACGCTTGCTCGCCATCACGTAAGGTCGTGTCAAAAATTATCACTTGATCGTTCATGGGTGCTTCCTTATATCGATAATGAATCGATTGCTATCCAAATTATTATTAAGAATGATGTTCTTTTAAAAGTGCCAGTTACAAAAAAACCCGCTCAGCGCGGGTTTTAATATTTGTGTAGTTCTTGACCCACAACTTACCCGCGCGATTGGTTCACGATAAGGAGAAGTTTCAGCAGTCGAGAAGAAGAAAAAATCATTACACAAATATCCGTAAATAAACTGTTAACACCATATTTACCGCAATTTATTCTGAGCGTCAAACAAGAAAATCCAATATCAGCGTGCATTGGCGACGTTTTGGTTTGGTTTGTGCTGTTTTGTGTTGCGTTATTGGCTAAATCATCTGATTGGTGGTTTTGTATTGGGGGGTTAGTTTATCGTTTGGCTTATGTGTAGGTTAAAACTTTGTAGTAAATCTTTTTGATGGAACGATTCACCAAAAAAATCACAAGCGTGACCAAATTAATTAATCACTTGATTAAATAGTGAGTAATTAATCTTCTACTGTTACACCTGTTTATCTCTATAATTAATCAGATGATTAATTATAGAGATGGATTTTTGCCATGACGGCACGAAAAGCGGGGCGACCTCAAAAAAACTTAGATGTTCGACAGTTATTGATTGAGCATGCTCGTGATCTGTTTGTCGTTCAAGCATACGACAAGGTCTCGACGCGCCTGATTGCTGAGCGTGCGGGTGTGAATATAGCGATGATCCGCTATTACTTTGGTAGTAAGGCCGGGCTGTTTGAAGCGATGCTGCGTGAAACGCTACGACCGATGCAATTGCAGATGCAGAGGTTGGTTGAAGAAAGCAGTCATGAGAACTTTCTTGATTTAATGAGGACTTACTACAAAGAGATGGTCAAAGTGCCGAAGTTTCCTCGCTTGATAGCCCAAGTGATGAATATGCCTCCCTCTGAAGTGCAAAGAGAGTTGCTCGAAAAGGTTTTCCTCGATGTTGCAAAGCCAGCCCAAGATGTCATTTTTGAAAAGTTGGTTGAACAAGGCATCTTAAAACAGAACATGGATCCAAAATTGTGCCGTATTTCGTATGTAAGCTTGATGGTGTTTCCTTTCATCGCTCCGCCGCCTTTATTGGCAATTCATGGGATTGAGATTAATGAAGAATTTCTTAATCGTTTAATCGAACACAACATTCAATTGATGACTGAAGGCTTTATTAACGCACCGAGCCCTTCTTCCGTGCAGGACCAAAGATAATGAAAATAAATAAAAAACTACTCTTCTTTCCAGCACTTGCGGTTGGTGTGATTGGCCTTGTCGCCGCGATTAACTTGAAGCCGGATCTTCCAACCAAACCTGCGGGTGATAGGGCTCGCTTAGTTGATACTGTGAGCCTAGAACAACAACTGATAGCGCCGTTAGCGGTCGGCTTTGGCAAAGTGGTGCCTAAAGTTGAATGGAAAGCGATCGCTGAGGTGACAGGACAGATCGTGTATCGACATCCAGATCTTGAAAAAGGCCAGGTGATCCCTGCAGGAACGGTCGTGCTCAAGGTTGATCCATTGGATTACGAATTGAAACTGATACAAGCAGAGGCGGATCTAAAATCAAGCCAAACCTCATTAGCGAAATTGAATCAAGAAGAAGACAACCTTAATCAGACTCTTAAGATCGAAAAGAATCGTTTGGTGATCAGCAATAAAGAGCTACAACGTAAACAGGATCTGCGTAAGAAAGGGCTCACCTCTCAATCGGATGTCGACCTGCAACAACAAAGCGCATTGTCTCAGCAGAAGTTGGTATTAGATATCGCGAACCAAATCGCGTTGATGCCAGATGAAAAGCGTGTTGCGGAAGCGGTGATTAAGGTCAACGTGTCTAAGGTAAAAGAGGCGCAGCGCTCTCTCGATAAGACCACGATCACTTTGCCAAGAGCGATGCGAATTGCTCAGGTTGATATCGAACAAAATCAAGTAGTAAACCTTCAGCAGGAGATGTTTATTGCTCACGGGATTAATGTCATGGAAGTAGAGGCGCAACTTTCTATTCACGATATGCAAACTTTAGCCTCCAGCTTTAACCAATTTCCTCGCGATGCTGCAGGAATCCCTAATCCTTATGAAGCGCCAATCAAAGCAAGCATTCAACTTAACAGCGGCAACCTGAACCTCAGTTGGCCAGCGAAGGTGGCAAGAATCAGCGAAACAGTTGATGAAAACCAAGCGACGGCGGGGATTATTCTCGAGATCGCTCAAGATTACTCACAATTGCAACCAGACAGCGCGACGCCTTTGGTTAACGGTATGTTTGTCAAAGCTGAGATTGAGGGTGTCGCCAATCTAAGTTGGGTGGTTCCAGAGCGAGCACTGCATGGTGATAAGGTTTACCTGATGGATGACAACCAGCGTTTGCAAGTGGTCAATGTTGAAGTGCTTTATCGCAGAGACAATCAAGTGGTTGTGAGTGGAGAGCTACAAACTGGAGATAAACTGGTTCTCAATGATGTCCTGCCAGCAATAGAAGGCATGTTACTGAGAGAGTCCAACTCTGAAGAGGCTGAGCTTGAATCAGATACTCAGGAGAGTGCGTCATGATCAAGTTTTTCTCTCGGCACCCAACAGCAGCAAACTTGTTGATGCTTGGGTTGTTGATCTTGGGTATAAGCTCACTATCAACCATCAAACGTGAAACCTTCCCCGCTTACGATCCGCCTTACATTATGGCTGCGATTGTTTATCCCGGCGCCTCTCCACAAGAAGTGGAAGAGAGCTTGTGTGTGCGAATGGAAGATGCAGTAGACGGCTTAGCCAACATTGAAGAAACTCAGTGTGAAGCGATCGAAGGCAGCGCTCGTTTAATTCTAAAGTTAAATGAAAAAGCGGACATCGGCCGAATGCTGGTGGATGTGCAAACCCAGATCAACTCGATCAATGATTTCCCGACTGAGATTGAATCGCCTGTTGTTCAAGAGCTGGATTGGAATGAACCGGTTGTCGATATCGCTATAACAGCCGAAACGTCGTGGCCTGAACTCAAAGCTTACGCCGAAGACCTCAAACGTACCATGAAGCTTGATTACGATGTCTCTTTGGTCGAGGTCAGCGGCTTCTCTGATCATCAATATCGAGTGGAACTGGATACGCAAGCCATTCGTCAGCTGGGGTTGAGCGTCGGTGATATTGCGGATCAGATTGGCCGTCAAAATGTAAAACTGCCGAGTGGTAACGTTGAAACACCAGACAAAAACTTTCTGATTCGTTTCGACGAGAGACGAATTACGCCTGTTGAACTGGAAAGCATCGTGGTTGGATCTGCGCCTAATGGTTCGGTGATTCGCTTAAGGGACATAGCCAAAATAACCGACCGCTTTGAGCTTGATGAACAGAAGGTACTGTTTGATGGTAAGCCTTCTGCGCTATTGAAGATCAGCAAAAACAAAGAAGATGATGCGCTGCGAATCAAAGAGAACGTGACCCGATTCGTTGAAGATCAAAGCGCGATTGCCCCTGATGGTGTGACATTGCAAATGACCAATGATCTCTCGTCTGTGCTTTGGGATCGTTTAACCATGATGGTACGCAACGGCTGGCAAGGTATTGTGCTGGTGTTCGCAACTATGTGGCTGTTCTTCAGCTTACGTTATTCATTTTGGGTGGCGGCAGGGTTGCCAGTTGCCTTCCTTGGTGGCTTGTTCTTAATGGCCAACCTTGGTTTGTCGATTAACATTATGTCGCTGGTCGGGTTGTTGATGGCAATCGGTATTATGATGGATGACGCCATCGTGATCGCCGAATCGATAGCCTCCCATTTAGATCGGGGGCAAAACGTTGACGATGCGGTGTACAACGGCGTTAAGAAAGTGCTTCCTGGAGTACTGTCTTCTTTCTTAACCACGGTGTGTATTTTCGGTAGCTTACTGTTTCTTGATGGCGAGATGGGTGCGGTGCTTAAGGCCGTTCCTCAAGTATTGATTTTGGTGCTGTCGTTGAGCTTGATTGAAGCCTTCCTGATTCTACCTAATCACTTATCTCATTCATTACATAAAGAAAAAAATGATAAGCCAGCGCTGCGCTTTAAAGTGGTGTTGCTTGAGAAGTTTGAGAACTTCCGTAATACCACTTTGATGAACATGGTTGAGAAAGTCGTGACCTTCCGTTATGCCTTTATGGGCGGAGTGATTACGTTGTTGTTACTTTCAGTCGCCTTGATTGCTGGTGGTGTTGTTAAGTTTCAACCTTTCCCAGAGCTGGATGGTGATATTGCCGAGGCGCGTATCATTCTTCCGCCGGGCGCATCACTGTCTCAAACCGAGAAAGTGGTCGACAAAATTGTCGCGTCTGCTGAGCGTTTGAACAAGCAATGGAGCGAAGAGGTTGAAGAAGGCAATACACTGGTCGAGCACATAACTAGCCAATTCAATGCTAACGCCGATGCCAATGAATCCGGCCCGCACTTAGCCACAGTGCGCTTAGATTTACGCGGAGCAGAGAGTCGTAATACGGTTATCGATGATTTCATTGATGCGTGGCGAGAGGATATTGGCGATTTAGCGGATCCTATTTCATTGGTGTTCAAGCAACCGACTATGGGGCCGGGCGGTCGTGCTATTGAAATCCGCGCCAAACACGATGACCTGAGCGCATTGAAATCCGCTTCTTTGGATATTCAGGAGTACCTTAATCAGTTCGATGGGGTGCACGGCGTGCTTGATGATATGCGCATGGGTAAAGAAGAGATTTTGGTTAAGCTGCGCCCTGGAGCCGAAACCTACAATGTGAATGGGCAGATGATTGCGTCTCAGTTACGAGCGGCTTTCTTTGGGCAAACGGCGGATGAGATTCAAATCGGCGTTGAAAATATCTCGATTGAAGTGCGTCTTGATAAGGAGCAAGCGGGCGACATACAGCAGCTAGCTAACTTCCCAATCATTACCGCAGATGGCAGTCAGATCCCGCTAGCAACGTTGGCGACATTAGATTTCCAGCGTAACTACGTGCGAATTCAGCGTATTGATGGGCTGAGAACCATCAGTATTTTTGGTGATATTGATAATAAGAAAGCGAGTTCATCCGCGATTTTGGCTCAGTTCCAAAAAGATGAAGCCGCCAAACTTATTCAGAAGTACCCGGGTTTACGCTTTGATTTCGAAGGGGAGGCCAAGGATGCAGCCAAGACTGGCGCTTCGATGGGCAAAGGATTCTTGCTCGGCTTATTCGGCGTGTTTGCGATTCTTAGCTATCAGTTCAGAAGCTATTTAGAGCCTGTGGTCGTGATGTTAGCGATTCCACTCGCTTTTATTGGGGTGGTCGTTGGTCACTGGATACTTGGCCATTCTTTGAGTATGCCAAGCATGATGGGCTTTGTGTCGCTTGCCGGAATTGTGGTTAATGATTCCATCTTGTTGGTGCAGTACATTCGTCACCATGTCGATGAGGGAGATAGCGTGCATGACTCGGTGGTGAAAGCCAGTCGCGAGCGTTTCCGAGCGGTATTCTTGACCTCAATGACGACTGCGGCAGGTTTGCTACCGCTGTTGACGGAAACCAGCTTACAGGCTCAGGTTATCCAGCCACTGGTTATTTCGATCGTATTCGGCATATTTGCCTCGACCTTATTAGTATTGTTTATGATCCCAGCGGCCTACGCGATATTGGCGGATTTCGGTTTGGTGAAAAAGCACGAGCCATTAGCCCTATAGCCTTTAGCGCTTAATTATTTGCGAGCTCTACTATTATTAGCGAGCTCTAGTATCATTAGCGAACGCTATAACCATTAACACGATAGAAGTAGCGTTTGCTTACTTATACTAAGAAGTAAAAACATAGAAGAATAAAGCGGCCTTGGGTCGCTTTATTTTTATCGGTTGCATCTATCGCCATCCTGACTTGATCCATTGACCTGTCTATCAAGCATGGGAAATTTCATTTTAGTTCATTCAAAACGTCACTTAACTGTCATTTGTTGGGCATAACTTGAGCCTTAACTGAATAAGGATTGTTAAGGAGATCGTATGCGTACTATCGAACCTATTGTCCGCTGGGATGTGGCATTTTCTGTTTTCTGTTTAAACAACCGCTATGGCGGGCAACATGCAACGCTCAGTAAAGCGGTGTCTCATACTGGAGATGGACACCTTTATGTTTTGATTGCCTTGATTGCACTGCTGGTCGATAGCAACACCGGTCGAGACTTTCTTTTGGTGGGCTTAACCGCCTTCGCAATCGAACTGCCTATTTACTGGTTTGCTAAAAATACCCTCAAGCGCCGTCGACCAGCTGAATTCTCTTCACTACTTCACTCTCATATTGTGCCATCCGATAAATACAGTCTGCCTTCAGGGCATTCCGCTGCTGCTTTTGTTATGGCGACCTTAATTGGACATTTCTATCCGAGCTTGTACCTCTTTAGCTTGGTGTGGGCAACTGCGATTGCAGGCTCTCGAATCCTGCTCGGTGTGCACTTTTTAACGGACGTACTGATTGGCGCAGCCTTGGGCATCGCTTGTACCAGCCTAGCTATCAGCTTCATCCTGTAATTATTTTGTTGGCAACCACTGCCGAGCTTAAGTGGTAAATTTAAAGGAACATGCATGAAAATTTTATATGGCGTACAAGGCACAGGAAATGGGCACATCGCTCGAGCGAGAGCAATGGCCGTCGCTTTTCGTCAGCAAAATATTGATGTCGATTTTCTGTTCTCTGGGCGAGATGAGAGCAAATACTTTTCGATGGAAGCGTTTGGCAACTATCAGACCCGCAGCGGCTTAACTTTTTACAGCGAGCAGGGGCAGGTTAAATACGGCAAAACATTCATGAAGAACAACATCTGGCGATTTCTCCGTGAGATTAACCAGATCGATCTTACGCCTTATGACTTAGTGATTAATGATTTTGAGCCTGTCACTGCATGGGCGGCTAAGAGACAAGGTGTGCCATGCATTGGGATAAGCCACCAGAATGCGTTTCGTTATGATGTACCCAAAGAAGGGGGCAACTGGATTGAACATTCAGTGATTCAACATTTCGCCCCAACCGAGCACTCTATTGGCTTGCACTGGTATCACTTTGAACAGCCGATTTTGCCGCCTATCGTTCACACGCTGGTTGGTGAGCAACAAACCAAAACAGCACAAGACTTTACGTTGGTCTATTTGCCATTTGAGGATCTTGAGTCGATCTCAGAGCTGCTGATGAAGTTCATTTCGCAAAACTTTGTCTGTTACCACCCGGATGTGATTGAGCATAGCCGAGTTGAAAATATTGAGTTCAAACCACTGAGTCATGCGGGCTTTCAATTCGACCTCAATCAGTGCTCTGGTGTGGTCGCAAATGGCGGCTTTGAATTGCCATCTGAAGCCCTAACTTTGGGGAAGAAATTGCTTCTCAAACCACTCGAAGGACAGTTCGAACAACAGAGCAATGTGGCGACGCTAGAGGCCCTTGGGTTAGCTCAAACCATGACGTTTTTAGATGCGGCTATCTTGCGCGCTTGGCTCAGTGAAAAACAGGCCGAAGTGGTCACCTATCCAGACGTGGCAAGTGCACTCGTTGAGTGGGTATTAGCAGGGAATTGGTCTAATCAAGATGATTTAAGAAAGCAACTTTGGGACAAGGTCGACTTTCCAAGTTATGCATCGCTCACCTAACTCATAAGTGCTATTTCTGAATTGACCGGTTGAACAATTCACGAGTTCAATAAATTGTAACAAATGTAACCAAACGATAGAACAGCTAAATAAGTCGAAATTAAACTCATAAGTGACGCATTTTATGTTTTTTTATAACTCTATAAATAATTGATTTTTAGATGTTATTTAATAATTAAGGTAAAATAAAATTATTCTTTATCAATCTTGTTGGTAGCTCGAGATGCATTGGTTAATAGTAATGTCAATCCGAAAAACATCGGTCTGATAAATATAAGAATTAGTGGTTATCTATTCTCATACCATTACCAATTTAACGCTGTCGAACCGACAAGAGGCAACTTGAATGTTAGATAAGAAAGACGCAATGAGTGCTATTGCAAGCTACAGAATGGAAAGCACACTTCGTGGAGTCGACTTAAATCTTTTGACTGTATTTGATGCAGTTATGCAAGAGCAAAACATTACACGTGCAGCTCACAATCTGGGTATGTCTCAGCCTGCTGTAAGTAACGCTGTTGCTCGTCTAAAAGTGATGTTTAACGACGAACTATTCATGCGTCAAGGTCGTGGTATTCAACCGACTCAACGTGCTCGTCAGTTGTTTGGTCCTATCCGCCAAGCGCTACAGTTAGTACGCAACGAACTACCAAGTTCTGTGTTCTCTCCAGAGTCGTCTTCTCGCCTGTTCAAACTTGCGATTTGCAGCCCTTGTGACATGCGTTTTGCACCTAAGATTATGTCGACAATTAACGAGCAAGCACCAAGCGTTAAACTGCACATGGACGCTGAGTTCGATCGTCAGCTTTCTGAGCGTATGCGCTACCAAGAAATCGACTTCGTGATCGATTACGCTCGCTTTGATGAGCAAGGTTTCTCAAGCACTGAAATCTTCCAAGATGAGTTGGTTGTTGTCGCTTCTGCTTCTCACCCACGCATTAACGGTGAAGTAACAGCGGCAGAGCTGCTTAACGAAAAGCACGCGAAATTGTCTCGCATTCACGGTCAACGTAGCTTCTCTGAGCAAGCTTACCGTGACCTAGACTGCATGCCTTTCTACGAAGGTACGAGCTTGAGCAACGTTCTTTACGTTGTAGGCCAGTCTGAACTAGTAACAATTGCTCCTCGTTGGATGGTAGAACATGCAGCAAACAAAGAGCAGCTTCAGATTCTAGATTTCCCATTCGATAATTCGGCGATTTCTGGCTTCCTAAGCTGGCACGAATCAAGTGAAAAGGATAAAGGACACATTTGGTTACGAGATCAGTTAATGATGATCTGTGGCGAAGTAGTGGCGCTTAACTAAGCACTAAACTCTATGATTTATAAGCCCTAAGCTGGGAGTCTGGCTTGGGGCTTTTTTGTACCTGCTATTTTTGTTGATAGAAAACTTAGCGTGATACGTACTATTACTTATAACTTTGAGCTTCATCAGTTGCCTTTTCCATGATCAGAGGTACACTTGTGCGCTCAAAAAAGCTTACAGGTGTAAGCCAAAGGTAAAGAGATGGCCAATTTAGATTTTCATATCGTAAAAAGACTTCGTGACCAAATTGCCCAAGGCGGCAACCGTACAGCTTTGAAGCACAAAGTAGATAATGTATGGCAAGGTATTAGCTGGCAGCAGTTTGGACAACAAATCGATACGCTTTCATTAGCACTGTTGGCTCAAGGACTGAGAGTTCAGGATAAGATCGGTATCTATTCGAACAATATGCCTCAATGGACCGTGGCAGATTTTGCATCGTTACAAGCACGCCTTGTGACTGTGCCGATTTATCCAACGAATACAGCAGCACAGTCTTCTTACATCATCCAAAATGCAGATGTGAAGATCTTATTCGTTGGTGAGCAAGTTCAATTCGATGCGGCGGTTAGCCTGTTTGAAGAGTGCGAGCAGCTAGAAGTTGTTGTGGCTATGTCTGATGACATCGACCTGCAAGGACACAGCTTTGCCGTATCTTGGAATGACTTCATGGCGCGTGGCGTTGAAGCACAACAAGCTGAACTTGACGTGCGTCTTGCTGATGCAAGCATGGACGACCTGCTGACTCTTATCTATACCTCTGGTACCACAGGTCAGCCAAAAGGCGTAATGCTTGATTACACCAACATTGGCTACCAGTTAGAAGGCCACGATGAGCGCCTTAGCCTGAGCAAAGACGATGTCTCATTGTGTTTCCTACCGTTATCACACGTATTTGAGCGTGCTTGGACGTTCTACGTTCTTTATAAAGGCGCAACCAACTGCTACCTGCAAGATACGATGCAAGTGCGTGATGCGCTAAGTGATGTGAAACCTACTGTAATGTGTGCGGTTCCACGCTTCTACGAGAAGATCTTCTCTGCGATTCACGAGAAGGTATCTAAAGCACCATTTATTCGTAAAGTGCTATTTACTTGGGCGGTGAACATGGGAGCAAAGCTTTCAGTTTGTCACCAAGAAGGTCGTACTCCATCGTTGATGCTGAAGAAGAGCCATGCGCTAGCTGATAAGCTTGTGCTATCTAAACTGCGCGCTCTACTCGGCGGTAACATCAACTTCATGCCTTGTGGTGGAGCTAAGTTAGATGAAACCATCGGTCGCTTCTTCCATGCTATCGGTATCAACGTAAAACTTGGCTACGGCATGACAGAAACCACAGCAACGGTGTCTTGCTGGGATGACCGCTGCTTTAACCCTGATTCTATCGGTATGTCGATGCCGGGCGCAGAAGTTAAGATTGGTGCTAAGGACGAGATTCTTGTTCGCGGTCCAATGGTGATGCGTGGCTACTACAAGATGCCAGAAGAGACAGCTAAGACATTCGATGAGCACGGTTTCTTGAAAACCGGTGATGCGGGTCATTTTGATGAAAATGGTAACCTGTTCATTACTGATCGTATCAAAGAGCTGATGAAAACTTCTGGTGGTAAGTATATTGCCCCGCAAGTGGTTGAAGGTGCGATTGGTAAAGATCACTTTATCGAACAGATTGCTGTTATCGCTGATACACGCAAATTCGTTTCTGCGCTGATTGTTCCTTGTTATGACTCGCTAGAAGAGTACGCCAAAGAGCTTAATATCAAGTATCACGATCGCGTTGAACTTGTTAAGCACCACCAAATCGTCGAGATGCTAGAAAAGCGTGTGAATGACCTACAGCAAGAACTGGCTAAGTTTGAGCAAGTGAAGAAATTCAAACTGCTACCAAAAGCATTTTCTATGGATGATGGTGAACTGACACCAACTCAAAAATTGCGTCGTAAAGTTATCAACGATAAGTATCAAGACGAAATCGAAGAAATGTACAACGAAAAGCCTAAAGATAAGTAGTTTTCTGCTTAGATAAATTTTCAGTTGTTTAAAAATCCCCCTACGAATGTGATTGTATTTTTAGGGGGATTTTTTGTATCTAATGACACAGCACAATGTGCGAAAGCGCACACCAGCAAGCTCGCGGTTTATCGATAAATAGCGATCTATTAAAATATTAAGTGCTTTTTTTCGTTCTCTTTTTAGTTTTAATATCTAGTTATTAATCTTGGTTTGGGTTTTATTTGATGCTTTAAGCTAATAGTTGGTTTTTTGGCACAGTTGCCGAATAACAGGTGTTAGACCAGATGATAATAAAGCGTTAAAGTTGTTTCGTATTACTGTTTGTTGTTATCACGACAGACAGCCATAGCCGAAAAAGTGGAAGTATTTCGAATTAGGCTACGAATAAGCCCTAGACTATGAAAAACCAGCCCAACATGTTCACCAAATATGATTGGAAACTGGTGAGGAGAGCAATATGACAACAAAACCTGAAACAGCCATGTCATCCGGCGCTGAAATGTTATCCGGCGCTGAGATGGTGGTGCAGTCTCTAATTGAAGAGGGTGTAGAACAAATCTTTGGTTACCCAGGTGGTTCTGTACTTGATATCTACGATGCGCTGCATGCTAAAACTGCTGAAATTAAACACGTATTAGTACGACATGAACAAGCCGCTACCCACATGGCTGATGGCTATACTCGTTCTACCGGCAAACCGGGCGTAGTACTTGTGTGTTCTGGTCCAGGTGCGACCAATACCGTTACTGGCATTGCAACAGCCTACATGGACTCAATCCCAATGATTGTTATTTCTGGTAACGTACCAAATAACCTCATTGGTAATGACGCCTTCCAAGAGTGTGACATCGTGGGTGTATCACGCCCGATCGTTAAACACAGCTTCTTAGTTAAGAAAGCGGAAGATATCCCTGAAGTCGTTAAAAAAGCATTCTATATTTCAACGACAGGGCGTCCCGGTCCTGTGGTTATTGATCTGCCGAAAGACATCTTAAACCCACAAATCAAGCTCCCTTATGAATACCCAGAAACGCTCAAAATGCGTTCGTATAACCCAACGGTTACGGGTCATAAAGGTCAGATCAAAAAGGCGCTAAAAGCCCTTCTTGAAGCGAAGAAGCCGGTACTTTATGTCGGTGGTGGTGCGGTTATTTCTGAGGCAGATAAGCCGCTGTTAAAATTAGCAGAGGCACTGAATTTACCTGTGGTAAGCACCCTAATGGGGCTTGGCGCTTTCCCTGGCACCCATAAGAACTCTTTGGGTATGTTAGGCATGCATGGTTTATATGAAGCCAATATGGCGATGCACAATGCGGATTTGATCTTTGGTATTGGCGTACGTTTCGATGATCGAACGACTAATAACCTAGATAAGTACTGCCCTGATGCGAAGATCATGCACATTGATATCGACCCATCTTCGATCTCTAAGAACGTAAAAGTGGATCTACCGATTGTAGGTTCTGCTGAAAAGGTTCTAGAGAGCATGGTGAACTTGCTCGTTGAGCAAGGCGGCATTAACGATGCAGAAGCGATTGAAAGCTGGTGGAGTGAAATTAAGCAGTGGCAAGAGCGTGACTGCCTAGCTTACGAGAAATCGTCTGAGCGCATTAAACCTCAACAAGTTATTGAAACATTGCATAAAGTAACCAATGGCGATGCTTATGTTGCTTCTGATGTAGGTCAACACCAAATGTTTGCTGCTTTGTACTACCCGTTTAACAAGCCACGTCGTTGGATTAACTCTGGTGGTCTAGGCACTATGGGCTTTGGCCTGCCTGCTGGTATGGGCGTTAAGTTTGCTAAACCAGATGAAGAAGTGGTTGTGGTAACCGGTGACGGCAGCATTCAAATGAATATCCAAGAGCTGTCGACTGCGCTGCAATACAATATTCCCGTTAAGATTATTAACCTTAACAACCGTTTCCTAGGCATGGTAAAACAGTGGCAAGACATTGTTTATCAAGGCCGTTACTCTAACTCATATATGGACTCTGTTCCTGATTTTGCTGCTATCGCTGAGGCTTATGGCCACGTTGGTATGCGCATTTCATCTCCGGATGAATTGGAATCAGGTTTGGAAAAAGCACTGGCGATGAAAGACCGTTTGGTATTTGTCGATATTAGTGTGGATGACACCGAGCACGTATACCCAATGCAGATCAAAGGCGAGGGTATGGATAACATGTGGCTAAGCAAAACGGAGAGAACATAATATGAGACACATTATTTCACTACTAATGGAAAACCAACCTGGTGCGCTTTCTCGTGTGGTTGGCTTGTTTTCTCAGCGTGGCTACAACATCGAGTCTTTGAACGTATCTCCAACCGATGATCCGACGCTGTCTCGTTTGAACGTCACTACTAACTCGAGCGAAATGCAGCTTGAGCAGATTCAGAAACAACTGCATAAGCTAATCGACGTACTTAAAGTACAAGAAGTGTCTGAACTTGAACACATTGAACGTGAGCTGTTGATGGTAAAAGTACGTGCGAGCGGCTTTGCTCGTGCGGAAGTGAAGCGCACAGCGGATATCTTCCGTGGTCAGATCGTTGATGTTACGGCTTCTCAATATACGGTTCAAATGGCGGGTACTAGCGAGAAACTGGATGCCTTCATTCAGGCGCTGTCTGAAGTGACGGAAGTGCTTGAAGTAGCTCGAAGTGGTGTTGTTGGCATCGCACGAGGCGAACGTGCGTTGAAAGCCTAGACGATAAGTCTTTAAAAAATAAATTTAAAGCCGCTTTTTTAAGCGGCTTTTATTTTGTTAATTTTTTAGAGTGCTATAATCCCGCGCTGCACTTCCATTCATCTGAGTTAGCAATGCGAAATAAAAAATCAATAATTACATTGCTGATTATCTCTATCATATTGTCTTCTGCAGTATGTCTGTGTTATTTGCAGCGCTACAAAGAAGTAAAACAGCAGAGCTTTGACTACTCAGCTAAGCAAGCCGTTCATCAGTTAGTGTATGCCAAGCGAGATTATGATCTTCTCAAGACTCAGTTAGTCTCGGTCATGGAGCTACTCAGTCATAGCCAGAGCTTGGTTAACTTTGCTTCCTCTCCCTCAGACCAAACCAAACATCTACTTGAAGAGGTCTGGCAATCTGTTCTCGTGAACCAGAAGTGGTATACACAAATCCATCTGTTAGATGTCACTGGCAAAGAATTGGTGCGTGTTAACTATTCCTCTGATACCGGTAGAGTGACGTTTCCTCAACAGCTGCAAGATAGGTCGGATTCTAACTACTTCCAAGACGCTCAAAAACTAGAAGCCGAACAGATTGGCGGTTGGGGTATTGAGCTTGAAACTGAGCATGGTGAAGTCACCTTCCCTTATTCGCCGGTAATCCGTGTCTTTACCCCAGTAGAAACCCCTGACGAAAGAGTAGGCTACCTCGTCATCAATCTTGATGTATGGGGCTTATCGTCGCGTCTGAGCTTTTCACCAGATAACGATCTTAGAGCAGAAGTTCTCAATGACGCGGGTTACTTCATCGCGAGTAACAACAGCGGTAAGTTGTTCGGAGACTCTATTCCTGAAAGAAAAGGCTATAACCTGAAAAATATCGCGCCGAAGACGTGGGATGCGATCTCCAATGATCAGGTGGGATACGTTTTTGAAGATGGTAATTTGTTTGCCTTTAACACGGTTATGCTCGCGAACAGTCAAAAGGTCCATTTACTGATTCAACTTAATCAAAAGCAACTGATGGATCGGGCTGAGCGTGATCTAGATGATTTGGCCCATGAAGAGATCATTGTTCTGATTACGGTGCTGATATTCGCTTTCCCGTTTGCTTACCTGGTGACGCACTGCCGACGCCGAAGCCTAGAGAGTAAATTGGCACGAGCCGCATTGAATGGTATGTCGGCAGTGATGATCTCTGACAAGCAGCACCGCACAATGATGATCAATAACGAATTTGAGAACATGACTGGGTACTGCAAAAAACAAGTTATCGGTCAGAATGCCCTGCAGTTGTTGCTTGAGAATACCGACCAAGTGCTCTCAAGCTCGGCTATTTGGAGTCATTTAGAGCAAGAAGAAGTATGGGAAGGGGAGGTTCAGTGTAAGAACAAGCTGCGTATTCCTTTTACTGCGATCATGCGAGTGCATGCGGTCAAAAACAATTCAGGCAAAGTCAGTTACTACATCACCTCGTTGGTTGATATTTCCGTAAGGAAGGAGCTTGAGGTACGTTTGAGGATTTTAAGTGAACGTGACTCTTTGAGTAATCTCTGGAACCGACGAAAATTCGAAGAGCAGCTGGCCTACTATTCTCGCTTAGTTGAGCGTTACCCGATCGAAGCGACCACCTGCTTAGCCTTGGTGGACATCGATAACTTCAAGCGAATCAATGATGAGCTTGGCCACGACGAAGGTGACCGTGTGATCGCTGGTGTTGCTAAACTTCTGCAAGATAGCCTTCGTGGGACGGACTTTGTTGCACGTGTTGGAGGAGAAGAGTTTGCACTCTTGATGCCACACACCTCACTGCCAGAAGCAAAGCGCGTATTGGATCGCTTGCGAATTGAGATTGAACTGGCAGCCGGAACTAAGGTAACGGTGAGTGTTGGCTTTACTGATTTAACAAGTAACAGTACTCGCTCATACAAGTGTGCCGATGTTGCGCTTTACGAATCTAAATCGTCTGGTCGTAATACGGTCTCTATGTGTCCTAGCTACGATGATGTCGCTTAGGTTCGCTTCTATCTAGTCCTGTCTTCTATTTGCTTCACCTCTTCAAGTCGCGCCCCGACTCCTTTTTCCTTTCCCTCTTTTTATTAGGAATCTCACTTTTGAGTGACCTGTGTCACAAAATCTATACAGTTAGACTAAAGTCTAATTTTGGTGGAAATTTGAGCTAAAATTAACAGTAAGTAAACTACTTTGCTTCAGATTACATCGTGTTAAACGATGTAATAAATAGAGTGTTTACCAGATGTAAAAGGATGACACCGTTAACTTAATTCAGCTGGTTAGCTAGCCTTATCAATAACTTGAAAGGCAGCAGTAGAATTAGGTTAGCTGGAGCAATAGTTTGGGGATCATACAGTCTGGTTAAAAGAGGCGTGGTATGTTTGTCGATTTTTTAGTGAGGTTAACCATAGGCACATTAGCCATTCTTGGCTTTCAATTGAGTGCTTTGTATTTTTTACCTATGGTTGTGCTACTCAATACTCATCACAAAGAGTTTTTTGGGTGGTAGTTCAGTCGTAATACTGGAAACAAAAAACGGAGCCATTGGGCTCCGTTTTTATTTGGTTAGAATCTATCTTGGCATCATGCCGCTTCGATAACTTCTTCAATTCGTTTCATTGAACCTAGCAGGTGTTGATCAAGCAGTTCAGTCGCTTGTTCTACATTCTTAGAGAGTACTAGTTTCATGATCATTTCGTGTTCATCAATATTGAACAGATCATCTGATGCGCTTTCTGCAGACATAGCGAGGAAGCGGTAACGTTTCACTTGGTTAATTAGGTCATCAAAGAACTTAAACATGTTCTCTGAATCTGCACCTTCAAGCAGTGCGACATGGAATTGCTGGTGGCGCTCTTCCCATTCTACACAGTCAAACTCTTCAGATACGTACTGTACTCGCGATAGTTTATGGTAAGACGTTAGTACATCCAGTTCCCAGCTCTCATCACCTGCTGCAATCGCTTTTTTAAGCAGAACCGATGATACAACACGAAGGCTTTCGTATAGGTCATTCAGTTCTTTCTTTGATACAGGAGATACCCAGCAGCCTTTTTGTGGCTCTAGCTTTACGTATTTGCTCCAAGATAACTGTACCAAGGCTTCGCGAATAGGGGATGCGCCAACGTTGTAGCGTGCTTTTAGATCAGCAACAACAAGCTTTTGGCCTGGGGTTAACTCACCATTAAGAATATCTTGGCGAATCATCTTTGATACTTTTTCAGTGAGCGTAGGACTAGACATTACAAACCTCATCTATATATGATTTCTAGTCTGCTAATCCGTCTCTTAGAAAGAGTCAATTGGAGGTTAACAGTACGTAGTTCTATTGTGATTGATAATACAGCGTACTGAAAAGTTAGGCAAGATTTTGTTTCATAAAAAAAGAGGGCCGAAGCCCTCTTTTATATTTTATGCGAATCGGTTCATTCTTATAGAACGTGAACAGATGCCGTGTTTGTAGTACCAGAAGCTACTAGAGCACCAGAAACCATAACTACGATGTCGCCTTTGTTACCTAGGCCAGATTGTAGAGCGATTTCTTTACCGTTGATGTAGAACGCGTCTGTGTTCTCGATAGAGTCAACAAGAACTGGCTTAACACCTTTAGTAAGAACTAGCTGTGCAGCTGTCTTTTCGTTAGTTGTTAGAGCTAGGATGTTTGCAGTTGGGAAGTACTTACGTACTGAACGTGCAGATTTACCGCCTTCAGTTGCAACAACGATTAGAGGAGCAGCTAGCTTCTCTGCTGTGTCTACAGCGCCTTTACATACTGCTTCAGTGATGCGTAGACGTGGGCTGTCTAGACGAGAACCTAGCTCAGCTTTAAGAGCTGAATCAGTACGGTTCGCGATTTGAGCCATGATAGTAACAGCTTCAACTGGGTACTTACCTTTAGCAGTTTCACCAGAAAGCATTACTGCATCAGTACCATCCATGATTGCGTTCGCAACGTCACCCGCTTCAGCACGAGTTGGACGTGGGTTGCTGATCATAGAGTCAAGCATTTGAGTTGCAGTGATAACCATCTTACGTGCACGGTTACACTTCTCGATCATCATCTTCTGAGCGAAGATTACTTCTTCAGCTGGGATTTCAACACCTAGGTCACCACGAGCAACCATGATGCCGTCAGAAGCTTCAAGGATTGAATCGAAGTTATCTACACCTTCTTGGTTTTCAATCTTAGAAATGATGTGGATGTTCTCGCCGCCGTTAGCGTTTAGAAGCTCACGGATTTCTTTAACGTCTTCTTCTTTACGGATGAAAGAAGCAGCAACGAAATCTACGCCTTGCTCACAACCAAACTTAAGGTCAGCTTTGTCTTTCTCAGAAAGAGCAGGAAGTTGAACAGAAACGCCAGGAAGGTTAACACCTTTGTTTTCGCCTAGAGCACCGTTGTTAAGAACTTTACACTTAACTTCAGTTTCTGTTGTTGCGATAACTTCCATTTCGATTAGGCCGTCATCAACAAGGATAGTGTTACCTGCTGTTAGGTCTTTAGCGAAACCTAGGTAAGTTACTGCTACTACGTCTTTGTTACCAACAACTGTTGCGTCAGTTGTGAAAGTGAACTCTTGACCAGCTACTAGATCTACGTCGTTACCATCTTCAAGTTTGATAGTACGGATTTCTGGACCTTTAGTATCTAGAAGGATAGCAAGTTGCTCACCTTTGTTTTCCATTACTTTACGGAAGTTCGCGATACGAGTGCCGTGCTCTGCGAAATCACCGTGAGAGAAGTTAAGACGCATAACGTTCATGCCAGCATCTACTAGTTCAGTTAGCTTCTCTACAGATTCAGTTTTAGGGCCAATCGTACATACGATTTTGGTCTTTTTCATGGAAGGTACTCTCCGGTAAGTATTGTTACAATTTGAAATTTATTTAAGTTCTGAAGATTGGTCCGCTACATCAACATTTTGTGCCTGTTGTGTAAAAGCGCGGGACTTCCAATATGTCCTTCAGAGTTGTAAGTCTTTCATCAATTTTAGTCATTTTATGACTAAAAGATTTTGATTCAATATCGGTTTTCTGTGACTTACCCCACTATATAGGGGGTAAGTTGCAAAAAAATAACAGTCAGTTTTGTAATTTTTTTTCTTTTCGGGTGCGGATTCTACCACCTAATGAGTTCAATATCACTGCTTAACAATTGTCTTAGGACAAGGTTTTATCGCTATTTATTAATTTTTTGGATCAAAATAAATGGACTAAATAGTTTCGTTGTAACTATAATATGTTTCATATCGAAACTTAATGGCCTTTTTTAAATGTCGAAACGAAACACCCAGCTCAGAAGACATGCAATTTCTAACCTAGTGAATGAAAAAGGGGAGGTTAGTGTTGATGAATTATCCGCTAAGTTCGAAACCTCAGAAGTCACTATTAGAAAGGACTTGGCGTCTTTAGAGAAAAACGGTCAGCTTTTACGCCGTTATGGTGGTGCGATTTCGTTACCGAAAGAGGTTGTCAACGAAGAGCTGGGTCAACAAGTTTCGACTCGAAAGATTTCATTGGCAAAAGCCGCTGCAGATTTAATTCGCGACCATAACCGCATCGTGATCGATAGTGGCAGTACGACCGGTGCTCTAATTCAGCAGCTTAATGCTAAGCGTGGCTTGGTTGTTATGACCAACTCATTGCACGTTGCTAATGCGCTTAATGAGCTTGAAAGCGAGCCGACGTTATTAATGACTGGCGGCACTTGGGATACCCATTCGGACTCTTTCCAAGGCAAAGTTGCAGAGTCGGTACTTCGTGCTTACGATTTTGACCAACTATTTATTGGGGCTGATGGTATCGACCTCGATAGAGGCACAACCACGTTTAACGAACTGGTTGGCCTGAGCAAAGTAATGGCTGAAGTGTCACGAGAAGTGATCGTGATGGTTGAGTCGGAAAAGGTGGGACGAAAGATCCCGAACTTAGAGCTGGCATGGGAACACATTGACATCTTAATTACCGATACAGACTTAGGCGAAGAATCCAAAGCAAGTATCGAATCACATGATGTTCGAGTGATCCTGACCGATCCAGCGTAAAAACAAATTTAAGTATTATGCATTTACCTTCCTATAATTGATCTTAATGAAGATTTGGCCTTTGCTTGCTGCCAATAGGAATAAAACAAAATTGATGGAGTGAAACTATGTGTGGAATTGTTGGTGCAGTAGCACAGCGTGATGTAGCTGAAATTTTAGTAGAAGGCCTTCGTCGTCTAGAATACCGTGGCTACGATTCAGCTGGTGTCGCTGTAGTCGATACTGAATCTAACCTAACTCGTGTACGCCGCCTAGGTAAAGTACAAGAGCTAGCTGACGCAGTAGAAGAGCAACAAGTGATTGGTGGTACAGGTATCGCTCATACACGTTGGGCGACACACGGTGAGCCGTCTGAAGCGAACGCACACCCACACATGTCTGGTGATATTGCCGTTGTACACAATGGCATTATCGAAAACCACGAAGCACTGCGCGCTATGCTGCAAGAGCGTGGTTACGTATTTACTTCACAAACGGATACAGAAGTTATTGCTCACTTAGTTGAGTGGGAACTTCGCACTTCAGCTTCTTTGGTTGAAGCGCTACAGAAAACAGCAAAACAATTAGACGGTGCGTACGGCACGGTTGCGGTTGATCGTAAAGATCCTAGCCGTATCGTTGTAGCTCGTTCTGGTAGCCCGATCGTTATCGGTTTTGGTGTCGGCGAGAACTTCCTTGCTTCTGATCAACTGGCGCTGCTGAGCGTAACTCGTCGCTTCATGTACCTAGAAGAAGGTGATGTTGCTGAGGTAACTCGTCGTGATGTTACGGTATTTGATGTAGCGGGTGAGCGTGTTGAGCGTGAAATCGTTGAGTCAAACGCTGAACACGACGCAGGTGACAAAGGTCAATACCGCCACTTCATGCAGAAAGAGATCTTCGAGCAGCCAACAGCGCTGATCAATACAATGGAAGGCCGTATCTCTGACACTTCGGTTATCACTAACGCGATCGGCGTTAAAGCTGAAGAGATCCTAAGCAAGGTTGAACACGTGCAGATCATCGCATGTGGTACGTCTTACAACTCAGGCATGGCAGCGCGTTACTGGTTTGAATCTCTAGCTGGCGTAAGCTGTGACGTAGAGATTGCTTCTGAATTCCGTTACCGTGATTTCGTTGTTCGTCCGAACAGCCTATTGGTGACTCTGTCTCAATCTGGTGAAACGGCGGATACGCTTGCTGCACTTCGTCTTGCAAAAGAGAAGGGTTATATGTCTGCAATGACTATCTGTAACGTTGCGGGTTCTTCACTGGTTCGTGAATCTGATTTTGCCTTCATGACTCGCGCAGGAACAGAGATCGGTGTTGCTTCTACTAAAGCTTTCACAACTCAACTAGCAGCGATGCTGATGATGGTAACGTCAATTGGTCGTCTACAAGGTCGTATCAATGAAGAAAAAGAAGCGGAAATCGTTCAAGCACTTCACCAACTGCCTGCTGATATCGAGAAAGCATTAGCGTTCGATAAAGAAATTGAAGCACTGGCACCTGATTTTGCTGATAAGCATCACACACTGTTCTTGGGTCGTGGTGAGTTCTACCCAATCGCGATGGAAGCGTCTCTTAAACTGAAAGAGATCTCTTACATCCACGCAGAAGCATACGCAGCTGGTGAGCTTAAGCACGGTCCTTTGGCTCTTATCGATGCAGATATGCCTGTAGTCGTTATTGCACCAAGCAACGACTTGCTAGAGAAGCTGAAATCGAACGTTGAAGAAGTGCGTGCTCGTGGCGGTCTACTTTACGTATTCGCTGATGAAGATGCGGGCTTTGAAAGCGATGAGAACATGAAGATCATCAAGATGCCTCACGTAAGTGAAGTAACAGCGCCTATCTACTACACAGTACCGATGCAGCTGCTGTCTTACCATGTCGCACTAATAAAAGGTACCGACGTTGACCAACCTCGTAACCTAGCGAAAGCGGTAACAGTTGAGTAATCGACAGCTTACCTAAGATATAGATAATAAGAAGCCCATCCTGTGATGGGCTTTTTTATGTCTGTTAGTTAACGATCAGTGTTAGAGCTAGCTGTAGCGTCATTAAGCGCTCAGTGCTTGCTCTAGGTCAGCCAAGATATCGTCAATGTGCTCGATACCTACTGATAGGCGAATCATCTCCGGTGATACACCGGCTTGTTTCTGTTCAGCTTCGCTTAGTTGACGGTGTGTCGTCGAAGCTGGGTGACAAGCGAGAGATTTCGCATCGCCAATGTTAACTAAGCGCTTGAAGATTTGCAGTGCATCATAGAAGCGAACACCGGCTTCATAACCGTCTTTTAAACCAAAAGATAGAATGGCCGATGGCTTACCTTGCATGTACTTTTCAGCGAGTGGATAGAATTCTGAATCAGGCAGGCCAGCGTAACTTACCCAACTGACTTTCTCGTGTTGCTTGAGGTATTCCGCTACTTTCAAGGCATTCTCTGTGTGTCGCTCCATGCGTAGCGACAACGTCTCCAAACCTTGCATCAACATGAAAGCATTCATTGGTGACAGTGCTGCACCTGTATTACGTAGGGGAACCGTTCTAGCACGACCAATAAACGCAGCCTCACCAAAGGCCTCGGTATAAACCACGCCATGATAAGAAGGCTCTGGCTGATTAAACACAGGGAAGCGGTCCTTGTGCTGTGCCCATGGGAATTTACCTGAGTCGACAATCACGCCACCTAACGTTGTACCGTGACCACCCACGTATTTAGTTAGTGAGTGCACCACGATGTCAGCACCAAAATCGATAGGTTTACACAGTACAGGCGTCGCCACCGTGTTATCAACAATCACAGGTACACCTTGTGCGTGAGCAAGTTCAGCAACACGCTCTAAGTCGATAATATTACCTGCTGGGTTACCGATACTTTCGCAGTAAACCGCCTTGGTTTTTTCGTCAATCAGTGCCGCTAAGCTTTCTGGTTTATCGTCTTTAGCAAAACGAACTTCGATCCCTTGGTTTGGCAGCATATGAGCAAATAGGGTGTAAGTACCACCGTAAAGCTGAGGTGTTGAAACAATGTTGTCACCGATTTGCGCCAACGTCTGAATCGCATAGTTGATCGCAGCACTGCCCGCACTTACCACTAAGCCTGCGATACCTCCTTCTAAGGCGGCCATGCGTTTTTCTAACACATCATTGGTTGGGTTCATTATGCGAGTGTAGATATTGCCTGGCACCGCAAGGTTGAAGAGGTCGGCGCCGTGTTGTGCGTCATCGAATTCGTACGCGACGGTTTGGTAGATTGGAGTGGCAACCGATTTGGTTGTTGGATCAGTGTCGTAACCGAAGTGAATCGAGAGTGTTTCGTCTTTCATGAGTCTTCCCTGAACTATTGAGCGATTTATGTACTCTCATATTGCCGATTTTTTTATAAAAGAAAAGTATGTTTAGTCACAGAGAGGCAATTGGAATTGTGTGCGGGACGATTCGTTTTTGGTTCGGAAGTGCAGGGGGTGATTGGTACTGAATCAGAAAAGCAAAAAGCCAGAGCAGCGTGAACTGTTCTGGCTTTTCTAATTTGGTGGCCCCTCCCAGATTTGAACTGGGGACCGAACGATTATGAGTCGTGCGCTCTAACCACTGAGCTAAGGGGCCGTAGGGCATAGATTATAGGGGAAGCGTTCAATGGTGTCTAGACACTATAAGGGGCAATTCCGCTTACATCTTAGCCACTTAAATCACACAGATAAAAAAAAGGTGAGCCAACGCTCACCTTTTCTTATTTATGCTTAAAAGCTAACCACACTTGAGTGTGCGATTACTCGTCTAGGAAGCTACGCAGAGTTTCTGAGCGGCTTGGGTGACGAAGTTTACGCAGTGCTTTTGCTTCGATCTGACGGATACGTTCACGAGTTACGTCGAACTGTTTACCAACCTCTTCAAGAGTGTGGTCAGTGTTCATGTCGATACCGAAACGCATACGCAGTACTTTAGCTTCACGAGGTGTTAGGCCTGCAAGAACGTCTTTAGTTGCACCGCGTAGGCTGGTTGCCGTTGCAGAGTCTAGAGGTAGTTCTAGCGTTGTATCTTCGATGAAATCACCTAGGTGCGAATCTTCGTCGTCACCGATTGGTGTCTCCATTGAGATTGGCTCTTTAGCGATTTTCAGTACTTTACGGATCTTGTCTTCAGGCATTTGCATGCGTTCAGCTAGCTCTTCCGGAAGTGGTTCACGACCCATCTCTTGTAGCATTTGACGAGAGATACGGTTTAGTTTGTTGATCGTTTCGATCATGTGAACCGGAATACGGATAGTACGAGCTTGGTCGGCAATCGAACGAGTGATTGCTTGACGGATCCACCAAGTAGCGTAAGTAGAGAACTTGTAACCACGACGGTATTCAAACTTATCTACGGCTTTCATCAGACCGATGTTACCTTCTTGGATTAGATCCAGGAATTGTAGACCACGGTTTGTGTACTTCTTAGCAATCGAGATTACTAGACGTAAGTTCGCTTCAACCATCTCTTTCTTCGCACGACGAGCTTTCGCTTCACCGATGGACATACGACGGCTGATATCTTTGATGCTTTGAACAGTAAGAGACGTTTCACGTTCGATCATATCCAGTTTTTGGATAGAGCGACGGATGTCGTGCTCGTTACGTTTGATCTTTTCTGCGTATGGCTTGTCTGAAGCAAGAACTTCATCCAACCATGCTTCGCTAGATTCGTTGCCAGTAAATAGAGCAATGAAAGATTTCTTCGGCATTTTGCCGTACTCAACCGTTTGACGCATGATTAGGCGTTCTTGAGTACGTACGCGATCCATAGAGTTACGCAGTTCGTTTACTAGGTAATCAAACTGTTTTGGTGTTAGACGGAACTCTTTGAATACGTCTTGCATCATTGTTGTTGCAAGCATTGCTTTCGGGCTTTCATGGCCGTACTCGTTGATCGCTAGCTGACGGTTCTGGTAGCTAGTACGAAGCGCTGTGAACTTCTCAAGAGCAAGCTCAGGATCGATACCTGTATCTTCTTCTTCCTCTTCCTCGTCGTCTTCAGCGTCTTCTTTGTCTTCGTCTTCCAGATCAGTTTCAGCAAGTTCTGAACCGATGTGAGTCGCCGTTGGCGCAGCTGTGCCATCGTCGTCAGGGTCAACAAAGCCATTGATTAGGTCTGTTAAGCGAATCTCTTCTGCTTGTACGCGGTCAAACTGTTCCAAGATGTATGGAATAGTGCCTGGGTACTCAGCAACCGATAGTTGAACTGTATTGATACCATCTTCAATACGTTTCGCAATGTCGATTTCGCCTTCACGAGTCAGTAGTTCAACCGTACCCATTTCACGCATGTACATACGAACTGGGTCAGTAGTACGGCCAATCTCGCTTTCTACGCTTGAAAGCGCAGCAGCTGCAGCTTCGGCTGCATCTTCATCTATATTGGCATCGTCATCATTAAGTGCTAGATCATCAGCATCAGGTGCAGTTTCAACTACCTTGATACCCATGTCGTTGATCATTTGAATGATGTCTTCTACCTGTTCAGAATCCACGATTTCTGCAGGTAGGTGGTCGTTTACTTCGGCGTAGGTCAGATAGCCTTGTTCCTTGCCTTTAATAACAAGTAATTTAAGCTGTGACTGCGGATTTTGATCCATAGATGATATCCAACTTCAGGTCTGGTGAAGGACGTTGCATTCTCAAATGCAAACCAATTATGTTAACAAATTTATTAAATGCTGACTAATCAAACAGGGTTACGCTTTTAGATCTAGCATTAAAGCTAGTAGCTCCCTTTTTTCTTCGGCTGATAAACCGACGCTTCTTGCTTTGGCCTGCAGGTTTTCAATTTGTTTTTCAACGCACTGGGCAAGTATGTTGTCCAATGAGTCTAAAAATATGTCTTCTTGATTGTCTTCGTCGAGGGGGATTTCCCAGCTCGCGAGACGAGACAGAAGAGCCTCATGTTTATTGTGTCGCCAATGCTCTAATAATTGGCCTGTGTTGATATGGGGATGCGCGTGGCATTTATCAAGTACTTCGACGAATAAACTTAGCCCAGGCAACTGTAAGCCTTTGACACTTGATAAATCCGGTACCATATCAGCATAGCTCGGATTTTGGATAAGCAAAGCGATAACTTCACGCATTGGAGTGCGCTTCAGCTCTTTATGCGGTTGAGGTGTCGGGTTCTGTGTATGAACACGCGCACGTCGCAATTGGTTATCAAATCCAGTTCGCTCATCGAGCAGTTTTTCGAGCAATTCTTGGAAGTAACTGTCAGGAATTTTGTTAATCAAGGCGCTGGCGTGTGCACGCAGTGCTGATTTCCCTTCGGTTGTTCCCAAGTTCAACTTGTGTATTTCAATTAGGTTATCGAACAAATAGGTCGAAAGCGGCGTCGCATTGTGGACCAGTTGTTCGAAAGCGGCTTTGCCGTGCTCTCGAATATAGCTGTCTGGGTCTTCACCGTCGGGCAAGAATAGAAACTTGAGTGTGTTACCGGTTTTCAGGTACTCAAGGGCATTTTCTAGTGCGCGCCACGCGGCTTCTTTACCTGCTCGGTCACCATCGTAACAACAAACCACTGTGCTGGTTTGGCGGAACAGCATTTGAACGTGGTCACCGGTTGTCGATGTGCCCAGTGATGCTACTGAGTAATCAACACCATATTGCGCTAATGCCACGACATCCATGTAACCTTCAACCACAAGTATTTGCGGCGGTTCACGGTAGGCTTGCAGCACTTCATAAAGGCCGTAAAGCTCTTTACCTTTATGGAAGATAGGCGTTTCTGGTGAGTTGAGATATTTTGGAGTACCGTCTTCTAATACACGACCACCAAAACCAATCACACGGCCACGACGATCGCGAATCGGGAACATTACGCGTCCACGGAATCGGTCGTATCGGTTACCTTTATCGTTCTCAATTAACATGCCGCCAGTTACGAGCATGTCTTGGGCTTCTTTCTGTTGGCCAAAGTTCTTACGAACTAAGTCCCACTCATCGGCCACATACCCAATGCCAAACTTCTGGACGATCTCGCCCGAAAGGCCACGATTCTTTAGGTAATCAATCGCAGGTTTGTTGGCTGATATTTTCAGTTGAGAGCGGTAAAAATTACTGATGCCGCCCATCAAATCGTAGAGGTTACGTTTTTGTTCGCTGTTGGCTCTTGGTGCTGTTGATATCTCGCCGCTACGTTGCTCTCTAGGAACATCGAGGCCTAAGAAAGAGGCAAGCTCTTCAATCGCTTCAACAAAATCGAGACGTTCGAACTCCATAATGAAGTCGATAGCATTACCGTGTACGCCACAACCAAAGCAGTGATAAAACTGTTTTTCTTGGCTTACGCTAAAAGAAGGGGTCTTTTCGTTGTGGAATGGGCAACAAGCACCATAGTTTTTGCCTTTTTTCTTAAGTTTCACGCGTGCGTCCACAATGTCGACAATGTCGAGACGCGCTAGGAGATCATCGATGAAACTACGCGGGATGTGTCCTGCCATAAAACCTTAGAAAAATGCACTAACTGAGAGTGTGGATAATAATAGTTTGAATAGGTTACAGATACAAACAAGCCGTGCGTTCCGAAGGATTGCACGGCTTGTTGCAATTTGATTTGGGATTAAGCGAGTTTAGAACGAACTAAACCACTAACTTTACCCATATCTGCACGCCCTTGAATTTGTGGTTTCAAGATAGCCATTACTTTACCCATGTCTTGCATGCCCTCTGGTTGAGCTTCAGCGATTGCGCTATCAAGTAGTGCAATAACTTCTTCATCAGTTAGCGGTTGAGGCATAAAGCCTTCAAGTACCGTAATTTCTGCTTTTTCCACGTCAGCAAGATCTTGACGATTTGCTGATTCATATTGAGCAACAGAATCGCGACGTTGCTTAACCATTTTAACTAATACAGCAAGAATGTCGTCGTCGTTCAGAGTGATCCGTTCGTCAACTTCACGTTGCTTAATTGCTGAAAGAGCTAAGCGGATAGTGCCAAGGCGCGGTTTGTCCTTGGCTTTCATCGCTAATTTTTGCTCTTCTTTGAGTTGTTCAATAAGAGCCATAACTCAGTCCTTATGGATTAAGTTATTAGTACAGGCGAACGCGACGTGCGTTTTCGCGAGCTAGCTTCTTAGCGTGACGCTTTTGAGCTGCTGCTTTAGCGCGTTTGCGAACTGTAGTTGGCTTTTCGTAGTGCTCGCGACGGCGAACTTCAGAAAGGATACCTGCTTTTTCACAAGAGCGCTTGAAACGACGTAGTGCAACGTCGAACGGTTCGTTTTCACGTACTTTAACTATTGGCATATGCCTTTCACCTCAGGGGTTATTCATTATCGCTGGCTACTCAGTACCAAATCAGAGAAGTTACCCATCGAGCTAACTCTCTATTCGCGTTTGGCCATTAACCAGCTTGATCAAAAATGGTGCGGAATTTTAATCCGATCACAGTGGCTTTGTAAAGCACTTTGTCGATTATAGTCTGTACAATATTTGTTTGAAGAGCTTAGGCAGGGTAATATTGCGCTAATTTCCCATTTTAGACGAAAGCGTGCCGAGAAAATTATGCGCATTATTGGTATTGAAACCTCTTGTGATGAAACAGGAATCGCGATTTATGATGATGAGCAAGGGCTGCTTTCTCATCAATTATATAGCCAAGTAAAGCTGCACGCCGATTACGGTGGTGTGGTACCTGAGCTAGCTTCACGTGACCACGTGAAAAAAACAATTCCTCTTATTAAAGCGGCATTAGCTGAAGCGAACCTAACGTCGAAAGACATTGATGGTGTGGCTTACACGGCTGGCCCTGGTTTAGTGGGTGCACTGCTGGTTGGTGCAACGATTGGTCGCAGTATTGCTTATGCGTGGGGAGTGCCTGCAGTGCCTGTTCACCATATGGAAGGTCACCTTCTTGCGCCAATGCTAGAAGATAACCCACCACCATTCCCATTTGTGGCTCTGCTGGTTTCTGGCGGCCATACCATGATGGTAGAAGTGAAAGGTATTGGTGAATACCGAATCCTTGGTGAATCGATTGATGATGCAGCGGGTGAAGCGTTTGATAAAACCGCGAAACTGATGGGCTTAGATTACCCTGGTGGTCCACTGTTATCTCGTTTGGCGGAAAAAGGCACTCCGGGTCGTTTTAAGTTCCCGCGTCCAATGACCGATCGTCCGGGTTTAGATATGAGCTTTTCTGGTCTGAAGACGTTCGCAGCGAATACCATTCGTGATAACGATAATGATGACCAAACTCGTGCTGATATTGCTTACGCGTTTCAAGAAGCCGTTTGTGCAACCTTAGTAATCAAGTGCAAGCGTGCCTTGGTTGAAACGGGCATGAAACGTATAGTGATTGCTGGCGGTGTAAGTGCCAACAAACAACTGCGCGTTGAGCTTGAGGCGCTTGCTAAGAAAGTCGGTGGTGAGGTGTACTACCCACGCACTGAGTTCTGTACAGATAACGGTGCGATGATCGCTTATGCGGGCATGCAGCGCCTAAAGAATGGCGAAACGGCTGATTTGTCTGTTCATGCCACACCGCGTTGGCCTATTGACCAGCTAGAGCCAATTGCGTAATTGACTATAGTGTTTCGATAAACGGTCGCCTTGTGCGGCCGTTTTTATATCCTAGCTTACCGACTGTATGTCGATAAATAATTGCTGATAGAGATTAGGGAAGAAAATGAACAAGTTCACAGTAGACAATCAATCGATGGCGTACCTAGATGAAGGTCAAGGCCCTGTTGTTGTACTCGGCCACAGCTACCTTTGGGATAGTGCAATGTGGAAGCCGCAGATCGAAGCGTTAAAAACTCAGTATCGCTGTATTGTTCCAGAGCTTTGGTCTCATGGTGAATCTCAAGCAGCACCCACTTCGATGCGTAACTTGAAAGATTACGCTCAGCACGTTTTGGCTCTGCTTGATCATTTAGAGATCGAAGAATTCTCAGTGGTTGGCTTATCGGTTGGCGGTATGTGGGGGACTGAGTTAGCGGAACTTGCACCTGCACGTATTAAGTCTTTGGTTCTAATGGATACTTTTGTGGGTTTAGAACCAGAAGTTGCTCACGCAAAGTACTTCAGCATGTTAGATACCATCACTCAAACCAAGACGGTTCCTCAGCCAATTGTTGAAGCGGTTGTTCCACTGTTCTTCGCTAATGATACGCAAACCAACACGCCAGCTTTAGTTGAAGGTTTTACTCAGCAGTTATCAGCTCTTGAGGGCGACAACGCTGAAGAAGTGGCACGAATTGGTCGAATGGTGTTTGGACGTCGCGATATGATTGAATCGGTAGAGAACTTTGCTCTGCCTGTTTTGATTGCTGTAGGACAAGAAGATAAACCACGTCCGGTACTTGAGTCATACCTAATGCACGATTGCATTACGGGCAGTGAATTAGTGGTGATTCCTGGCGCAGGTCATATTAGCTCGTTAGAGCAACCAGAGTTTGTGAACACAATGCTGAAGACGTTTTTAGATAAACATCTGCTATAAGCTTTAAATACTGAATATTATGGTTCGGCTTAGACGTGACAGTTTAAGCCGATTTTTTTTGTCCGAGTTTTGGTTCGCTGCCATCGAGTAGGCGGCGGATATTCTGGTGGTGACGCAACACGATCAAACAGCACAGCATGGCTACTGGCAATGTGTATTGAGGTTTGACTAACCAAGCGTAGAAAGGGGCAAGTAGCACAGTAACCAGTGCCGCTAAAGAAGAGTAACGAAACAAAAACGCGACCACTAACCAAGTCGCCATGATCATTCCGGTTAGATCGAATCCTATTGGGGCGATAGCGCCAAGTGCGGTTGCCACGCCTTTACCACCTTTGAAGTGGAAGAAGATCGGATACATATGGCCAAGACACGCCGCAATTGCCACAACCCCAAGAATGATTGGGTCGATCTTGAGGTAGTAGCCAAGCCAGACAGGGATAGTGCCTTTCAGCATGTCACACAAAAGGACGGCAGCTGCTGCGCCTTTACCGCCAACACGCAGGACATTGGTTGCTCCTGGGTTGTTAGAACCTACTGTTCGAGGATCTGGGAGCCTCAAAACTCGGCATATCAAGACCGCACTAGAGATTGAACCTAGTAAGTAGGCAGCAATGATCATGATAAGTGCCAATGGGGTCATGTCTGTCCTTTAACGGTTATACGCCTAACGATGGGAAAATAATGCTCAATCCAAGAGTAATTGATATCATATCTCGAATTACGCAAATAATACGTTTTTTTCCCCAATTTGGGTATCCGACCTCTAAAAGGACAAGTCATGGCACTGGATAAAGTTTTCATTGAGCAGCTAGAAGTAATTACAACGATCGGTGTTTACGATTGGGAGCAAGAGATCAAACAGAAACTGGTGCTTGATATTGAAATGGCTCATGACAACCGCCCAGCAGGCAAGAGTGATGATGTGGTTGATGCTTTGGATTATTCGAAAGTGAGCACTGCAGTACTTGAGCACATTGCAAATGGCCGTTTTCTACTCGTAGAACGTGTTGCTGAAGAAGTCGCAGAGCTTATTATGACTCAGTTCTCTGTGCCGTGGATTAAAATCCGATTGGCTAAACCTGGCGCAGTGCCACAAGCAAAAGCCGTTGGTGTGATCATCGAACGAGGTCAAGCATGACAGTAGCCTATGTTGGTGTTGGCACGAACATAGACCGCGACAAGCATGCAAGGGTGGCATGGACAGAGCTTCAATCGTTAGGGACTAACCTTAAATGCTCTAAAATCTATCACTGTGAGCCCGTCGGTTTTAATAGCCATCCGTTTTATAACTTTGTGATAGAGCTCGACACGTCACTCTCATTGACTGAATTTTCACAGCAGCTGCGTAAAATTGAGTTTAAATGGGGTCGCTCTCAAGATGCGCACAAACTACAAGATCGAAAACTCGATCTTGATATTGTGCTGTTTGGAGAGGAGGTTTCTGAGTGTGAACCAGAATTACCACGCAGTGATATCTACAAATATCCTTTTGTAACACAGCCGCTTTATGATCTTTGTCCTGCGCGAGTGATCCCGCAAGACGGAAGAACCGTCAGTGAAATATGGCAGAAGATGCAGCAATTAGACTCGCTCTCTGTCGTAGATATAAAACTATAATTTTTAAGGTAAGTAATGAGTTATTTTGAAGCGTTTATATTGGCGTTGGTGCAAGGCTTTACAGAGTTTTTACCTATTTCCAGTTCTGCACACCTAATCCTTCCTTCAGCTGTTTTAGGCTGGGAAGATCAAGGTTTGGCTTTTGATGTCGCTGTCCACGTTGGTACTTTGGCAGCTGTTGTTATCTATTTCCGTAAAGAAGTGGTCTCTCTGTTGAGCGCATTCTTTGGTTCAGTGTTTAAAGGCGATCGTAGTAAAGAAGCGAAGTTAGCGTGGATGATCATTCTCGCGACGATTCCTGCGTGTATCTTTGGCTTGTTGATGAAAGATATTGTTGAGCTTTACTTACGCAGTGCGTGGGTGATCGCGACGACAACGATTATCTTTGGTCTATTGTTATGGTGGGTGGACAAGAACTCAAGCCTGCGCGATGACGAATACCAAGCGGGTTGGAAAAAGGCGCTGTTTATTGGTCTTGCTCAAGCAATGGCGATCATTCCGGGCACGTCTCGTTCTGGCGCAACCATTACCGCGGCGCTTTACCTTGGTTTCACACGTGAAGCGGCGGCTCGATTCTCTTTCTTGATGTCTATCCCAATCATCACTCTGGCTGGTGGTTATTTAGGTCTTAAGTTGGTGACAAGCGGTGATCCAATCCATGTTGGCACTTTGCTAACGGGCGTTGCGGTGTCTTTCATCAGTGCTTACATCTGTATCCACTTCTTCTTGAAGCTTATCTCTCGTATGGGCATGACACCGTTCGTTATCTACCGCCTGATTCTAGGTTGTGGTCTGTTTGCTTTCTTAATGATGCAGTAACAGACACAGACACAGGCAACGGTCTCGCTGTAAGAATTGAAACAAAAGGCCCGCTTAACTGCGGGCTTTTTATACGTTTTAGGTAGAGCGGCGACGATTAACTGCTAGCGAGTTCTGATAGGGCGTTTTCAATTGCGATGGCTCTGCGTTTCTCTTGTTCTTCTCGAATATCTTTGCCTTTAAAACCATCGGTAATGATCGCTTTTACTTCGACTTGAAGCGCCGCTTGGTAGGCGACTTCAAAGCGCGCTTTTTGAGGATAAGGCTGATCTTCTAATCCTTTTCGGCCTGCGTGGTCGGCCTGGCAGCAAAGTAGTATATCGTCGAGCCTATCTGGCTTACGCCAAACATCGAACTTGTTGAGAACCTTGAGAAAGGTGGTTGGTTTGAGCTCGCCTGCGCGGTGGATATTAGAATGTTGCTCGCACACTAACAACGCAAGGTCTCTGAACTCATTGGGCACTCTCACTCGCTCACACAGTTTCTTGATTATCTTAACACCTGTGTGGCAGTGCATTTTATGGCTTGGCCATTCAGCTTGTGGTGTGACGCCTTTACCTAAGTCATGCACTTGAGCTGCAAAGCGTACCGGTAGCGATGGGCTTAATAGTGCGGCTTGCTGAGCAACCATCAGAGTGTGAATACCCGTGTCGATTTCAGGGTGCCATTTTTCAGGTTGAGGGACGCCAAATAGAGCGTCAATCTCAGGTAATACGACTGCCAATGCACCACACTCTTTCAATACAGAGAGGAACACTTCAGGGTGCGGTGTACTAAGAGACTTATGCCACTCTTGCCAAACTCGCTCTGCAGTAAGGTGTGCAAGCTCACCAGATTGGACGATCTCACTCATAATATCCATGGTTTCAGGTGCAACCGTGAAGTTAAGATGGTGAAGCTTGGCGGCGAAGCGAGCCACACGCAGTACACGAAGAGGGTCTTCAACAAAAGCGTCTGAAACGTGTCTTAAGATACGATCCGAGAGATCTTTCTGGCCATGATAAGGATCGTGAAGTTGGCCTTTATCATCTTGAGCTATAGCGTTGATGGTCAGATCTCGACGCATCAGGTCTTCTTCCAAACTCACGTCTGGCGCGAAGTAACATTCGAAGCCTGTGTAACCAGAGCCTGATTTTCTCTCAGTGCGAGCCAGTGCGTGCTCTTCTTTGGTTTTTGGGTGCAAGAATACCGGGAAATCTTTTCCCACAGCAGTAAAGCCAAGGTTTTCCATCTCTTGAGGGGTACTCCCTACCACGACCCAATCTCTATCATAACTATCAATATTGAGCAGCTTATCGCGCACTGCTCCACCGACTAGATAGCGTTGTAGCCCGTTGTCTTTTGGTAGGCTATCGTAAATTTGCAACTTATCACCTCGAAATGTTTTATCACTGCTGGACTTTACTGCAAGCAATGGTACTTTCCATTAATCGTAATTATAGGGCAGCACATGTATAAGGAATATTTTGGCTTCGTTGAGATGCCATTTTCGATTGTACCAAATTCTCGCTACTTGTTTTTGAGTCAGCGCCATCAAGAAGCGATGCAGAACCTACAAGCCGGTTTAGGCGAGGGTGGGGGCTTTGCGATGCTTACTGGTGAGGTTGGTACAGGGAAAACAACGGTCGCTAAGGCGATGTTGTCTTCATTGGATAGTCATACTCAGGCTGGCCTTATACTTAACCCTACGTTTTCAAATACGGATTTACTAGAAGCTATCTGCGATGAGTTTGAGGTCGAGTACCCAGAACAAGCATCGTTGAAACAGCTCAGTCAGGCTATTCATTATTTTCTACTTGATAGCCATGCCGAAGGCATTCAAACCCTATTGGTGATCGATGAAGCCCAACACCTCGCTGCCGATGTGTTGGAGCAGTTACGCCTTCTAACAAACTTGGAAACCGACAATCGTAAGCTGTTAAAAGTACTGTTGGTCGGCCAGCCGGAATTACAACAGCACTTACAAACCACGCAGCTACGTCAGCTAGCACAGCGCATTACTGGTCGTTATCACTTACTGCCTCTTAATACCGAAGAAACGGGCAAGTACATCGCGTTTCGTTTGGAGACGGCGGGTGGCGAGCAGATGTTGTTTTCGAACCGTTCTATCAAGCTGATTGCTCAATATACGCATGGTATTCCAAGGCTCATTAACTTGGTGTGTGATAAAGCACTGCAGTTGGCTTTTCATGACGGTGAGCAGCTACCGAGCAATGAAACGGTTAACCGAGCGTGTCAGCAGGTTATGTCCTTTCAGGCCGATGTGTATCACGTCGAGAAAGCTCTAACTTCTCGTGTCGCGCCTAAGTTATTCCAATACGCAGGGATTGCGACGTTAAGCGTTGGTCTTGCAATAGCGACCTTTAACTTCGCTCCAAGCTATATCAATGCTTGGTTGCCTACGGATGCATCAAATGAAGCAAAGACGGAAGTGTTAGCACGTACTCAGCGTTCTTTGGTATCAGATGTTCCTAAGTTGGTTGCTGAGCCAAAACCTGCCAAGTTTGAATTGCCACAACACATTCAACAATATTTGATGCAGGGGACCAATCGTTCTCTCGCTATCAAAGACT
The DNA here is from genome assembly GCF_041465805.1 of Vibrio sp. 10N.239.311.G01. Lineage (NCBI taxonomy): Bacteria > Pseudomonadati > Pseudomonadota > Gammaproteobacteria > Vibrionales > Vibrionaceae > Vibrio > Vibrio sp. 10N.239.311.G01. The sequence continues at coordinate 66,210 of NZ_JBFSRM010000009.1, read as the reverse complement.
TGTATACGCTGTGGGGATATCAATCTTCACTGCGTGATGGATTGTGCTTAAGTGAGCCACAAAGTGTTTTTGTGTGTGAGCAGCAGCAGGCCAGTTTGGATACCTTGTTAGAACTTGGTGTTCCTGTGGTACTTAATCTCGACATAGACCAAAAACCAGTGTTTGCTGTGCTGTATGGCGTGTCTAAGGATTCTGTCGAGTTGCTGGTTAATGAAAAGCTGTTGGTGATGCCGAAGCAATCCTTAGAGCAAATCTGGCAAGGCGATTACGTCGCTATTTGGAAGCAGCCGCTGCGAGAGACCCTTAAAGAGGGCTATCAAGGTGAAGCGGTTGCTTTGCTTGATCTACTGCTTTCTGAAGTATTAGGAGAGGTTGTTTCCGGTAGTGATGTATTTGATTATGAGTTAAAAATGAAAATCGAAGCATTTCAAACGTGGCAAGGTATGTCTGTTGATGGCATTGCAGGTAAGCGCACCTTAGCAAGATTGCAGAGATTAGCTCAACTCGATTCGCCTAAGCTGATGTCACTAGAAGGGGGCGAAAGCTAATGTCACGTATTATGCACGAACTTAAACAGCCGACTCACAAGCCATCTTCTATTAATCAGCACTCTCTTAGCAAACCAAGCTTCAAAGGCTACCAGAATCATCATGTTCCTAATTCTGCAAAAGGGATGAGCAACAAGCGAGGTTCATCGTTAGCGATGGGGCTACTCTTAATCTTGGTTCCTTCTTTGTTGGTGGGTGGCGTCTTGGCTTATCAATCGTATATCCAACAACAAGAAGCCGTGAACCAAGCTGCCAATGTCGCTCTGCCAGAATTTAAAACTGAATCAGACATTGAGCCTGAAATTGCGGATGCTGATATAGCAAGCATGGATGCCGTGTCTGAGGAAGAAGATGCCTTGTTCACCGTTCGCCCTGCACCGGCGAGCCAACCGTTGAAAGCATTGCCACGCCAAGAGATGTATGCACAGATTGATTCTGGCGCTAATCGTGCAAACACCGCTGGTGGCTCAGCAGTGATCTTCGCTAATGCTGATAACAACACTCAAATGACAGCCAGTTCTGAATCGTCATCCGTTCAGCCAGGCGCGAGTGATGAAACGACTGCTCTGCAATCAAGCACTGATCAGCAATCAAATAGTGACTTACAATCGGACAGTGATCTGCTGCAAGGGCTAGACCTCAGTGAGTTGCCACCTGATTTGGCATTGAAGCTTGAATCCATTATGGGGGAGCAACAAAGCGCTCCTGAGCCGATGGATTCTAGACCCTCAGGGCAAAGGGGTTCTCAGGTCATTGAGCTGGAAACGCACATCAATAGCTTATCAGGCGTCCTTCCTAAGTTAGACCTACAAACCCATATGTACTCGAGCAGCGAAACCAAGCGTTGGGTAAAAGTGAACGGTCAAGAAGTGGCGCAAGGAGATTGGATTGGACAAGACATTCAATTGCTGGAGATTAAGCCACAATCAGTGATCATAGAGTTCAATCAACAGAAGATAGAAATCCCGGCTCTGTACGAGTGGAAAGGTTAGCGATTTCTATACGTATTTAGATAACAGACAAATAAAAAGGAGCACCTCGGTGCTCCTTTTTGATATTCGATACTGAATTTACTGTACCTGATACAAGCGTTAAGTCTACGCCCAACCGTTTGGTGATTTTCTGCGACGAGGCATGATGTGTGGCAGAACAAGGCCTAGAAGTAGACCAATACCCGCAACACCACCACCGTACATGAAGTACTTCAATAGTAGGTCGTCTTTTTGAGTGTCTAGCTTAGCGCGCAGTTCACGGTTCTCTGTTTGAGAACTCGTTAGCTGTTGGCTAATTTCACTGTAGTTCTGTTCTAGTTCAGCAATCTGCTTGTTACGAGAATCTAGAGAGCTTGCTAGGCCAGCTTTTTCGCTGTCAGCACTCTGACGAGCATTCGCTAGCTTGCCTTTAACTTCCGTCAGCTCTTTCTCTAGCTTAGGCATACGCAGTGCCATGCTTTCTTGAGTGCTTACAAACTTGCTTTCAACCCAACCTTTACGGCCACGGTTGTCTTGAATTTGGGTGTAACCCGTACTCTTGTTAGTTTGTAGGAATGTAATCTTTTCACCAGCATCAACACTACCGATGATACGGAATGTGTTGTTTGGGCCAGAATGCATATAAGTAAATAGTTTGTCAGCAATATAACGGTCTTGTGCAAAGGCAGCTGGAGCCGCAAGCATTGCGAACAAAACTAAGCTAATCAGTTTTTTCACAGTAAATCCCTTAACGATTCAAATTGGGTAGGCGTATGAGTCAGCCTCAATCAGCAAATAATATTTAGTTTCTTTATGCGGTGCAACAAAGAAGGGAGGCAAAGCCTCCCTTTCTGTGCGTTTGAGTCAATAATGACATGGCATTTACATATCGTTACTGAAGCTCACACTGTTCTGACGCTAGTATTCACTAACGCAGTCGCGATTACATAGTAAACGCAGCTTGAATTCCGTAGAAGAACACAACAGCAAGTAGAGCACCTGCAGGTAGTGTCACAATCCAAGAAGCCACGATATTACGTACAACGCCTAAGTTTAGTGCTGCGATACCACGAGCAAAACCAACACCTAAAACAGCACCAACGAGTGTTTGTGTAGTAGAGATTGGAAGGCCAGTACCTGAAGCTAGTACAACCGTACATGCAGTTGCAAGTTGTGCAGCAAAGCCACGGCTTGGTGTTAGTTCTGTAATACCAGTACCAACGGTTGCCATTACTTTATGACCCATTGTTGCAAGACCAACAACGATACCGAATCCACCTAGAGGAAGAATCCACCATGCGATAGTACTCTTACCTGTGATTTCACCCATGTGCTCAACGGTTGATACAACAGCAGACAGTGGACCAATCGCGTTCGCAACGTCGTTTGAACCGTGTGCAAATGCCATCGCACAAGCTGTGATAACCATGAGTACAGAGAAGATGCCTTCAACACCTGCAAAGCCGTGGTCTTCTTCGCGGTTAGCGAATTTCTTCTGGATGTATAGGTAACCGCCGATCATTACAAGCGCAGAAACGCCAGCAGCCCAAACCCATGCTTCAGTGTTGCTTAGGTGAAGACCAACGTGCTTAAGGCCTTTTTTGATGGTTACAAGTGCAATTACCATTGTTGTAATGAACATGTATACCGGTACAAAGCGTTTCGCGTTAAATAGCGGGTTCTCTGTATCAAAAATCAGTCGTTGAGCACTTACAAATATGACGTAAGCGAAGAAACCGGAAATAACCGGTGTGATAATCCAACTGCCCACAATGCCTTGAACGCTGTTCCAGTCTACCGCTTCAGTACCTACAGACACACAAGCGAAGCCGATGATTGCACCGATGATTGAGTGAGTCGTAGAAACCGGCCAGCCCATGTAAGAAGCGAGAAGTAGCCATGTACCCGCAGCAAGAAGTGCTGACATCATGCCGTACACAAGTACATCTGGTTGATGAGCGAATAGAGACGTTTCGATAACACCTTTACGGATCGTGTCTGTTACTTCGCCGCCCGCAAGGTAAGCACCTGCGAATTCAAAGATCATTGCGATAATGATCGCTTGTTTAACGGTTAAAGCTTTAGAGCCTACTGAGGTGCCCATTGCGTTCGCAACGTCATTTGCACCAATACCAATAGCCATCAAGAAACCGAAAGCTGCTGCAACAATAATCAGGACAGTGCCGTAGTTAGCAAGGATATCCATCGTAATACCTAGTTGTTTGATAACAAGCGGAACAAATTTAGACGCAAAAAACCGCTCAGCGAGAGGAATACTCAGCGCATAAGTGGTTTGTTCAAAAAATGCTCTTCGTTATATGGTTAACGTATGATTTAAGATCGAGAAAGCATTACTTCAAGACGAGCGCCTACACGCTGTGCTTGATCTGCAATACCACCAACCCATTCAAGAATTTTGTATAAGAACATGATATCAACTGGATTCAGATCGCCTTCAATTGCCATTAGTTGTTGGCGTAGTTCGATCTGCATCGCATCCGTGTCATCTTCAATTACATCTAATTGATGAATCATTTCGGCAACGAGTGTTACTTCACGGCCTTTAAAGCCAGTCTCAAGTAATTCGTCTAATTCATTGATTACGTTTTGTGCTTGGTTCGCTGCATCTAGACAACGTTTAACGTAAGCGATGAAGTTTTCTTGCATAGGAGCAGGAATGACAAGTTGACGACCATATACACGGCCAGCAATGTCTTTCGCTAGGTTTGCGAGTTTGTCTTGTTGAGTTAATAGCTCCAACATATCGGTGCGATCAACTGGCATAAACAAACCACGAGGAAGTTTAAGGCGAATTTCACGTTTTAGTACGTCAGCTTCTTTCTCAAGGTGAGAAATTTGAGCTCGAATTTCTGATGCTTTTTCCCAGTCACCTTTTGAAGAAACTTCAAAGAAATTAACTAGGTGAGAACAACATTCGTTCACGCATACTACGTGACGCTGCAAAGGTTTAATTGGGGACTTTGCAAATAACCCCATAATTGTATTTACTGGCATGGTCATCCAACCTAATAAATAATAACCTTAAAACAACATACACCATATTCATGGTGAAATGTTAAGCGATGGCTACAAAGTCGCGCATGTTAACCTAATCAATCTCTCATTAAAACTGTTTTAGATCATCATAAGGGCGATATTTCTGACTTGCCGACTTTTCAAATTGGCAATATCCTGTCCCTATCTTCACAGAAAGGTATAACTATGGAAACCGAGATAGAACTGAAGTTTTTTGTTTCTCCTGAATTTTCAGAGACTTTACGCAATAAAATTGCTGAAACTAAAGTACTTCAGCACAGTTGTCGTGAGCTAGGTAACATCTACTTTGACACCGCTGACAACTGGCTACGTAAGCACGATACAGGCTTACGCATTCGACGCTTTGATGACGTATTTGTACAAACCGTAAAGACTGCTGGTCGTGTGGTTGCTGGCCTGCATCAAAGGCCTGAATACAATGCAGAACACGACAGCAACGAACCTAAGCTAGCCCTGCACCCAGAGGATATCTGGCCAACAGGTAAAGACATCGAAACGTTGCAAGCTGAGCTGACTCCTCTGTTCTCTACCAACTTCACGCGTGAGCAGTGGTTGATTGGTATGCCTGATGGTAGCCAAGTCGAGGTCGCATTCGATCAAGGCTTTGTTGAATCAGGCGACCTGCAAGAACCGATTTGCGAAGTCGAATTGGAACTTAAATCCGGTCAAACGGATGCGCTATTTACATTGTCTCGCCAATTCTGCGAACAAGGTGGCATGCGTTTGGGTAACCTAAGTAAAGCAGCTAAGGGTTACCGTCTTGCTCAAGGTTATCAAGGAGATGAAGTTACTCCTTTGACCTTAGTTGATACTGACAAAAGTGATACCGTTGAATCGTGTTTTATTCAATCTTTAGAGCATGCTCTCGCTCATTGGCATTATCACGAGCAGATTTTCACAGAGCGTCAATCGATTGAAGCTTTGCATGAGATCAGTCACTCGCTGAGTTTTATTCGCCAAACTTTCACTATCTATGGCGGCATTGTCCCTAGACGAGCAAGTGCGATTTTACGTCAAGAGTTGAAGTGGCTTGAGCAAGAGCTCGACTGGCTCAAAAGCTATGATCACTTCGAAAACTTGCTCGAAGATAAAGGCCATGTACTACGTAAACTCGATGCGCGTAAGTTCTTAGTCGCTGAGCTTAAAGAGATGCAAGAGCAACTGCCAGATCGTGAAGATCTGCTTACCTTGCTGAGTTCTGCTCGATACACTGGGTTATTATTAGATCTGAGCCGTTGGATCTTGTCTCGTGGCTGGCAACCTTTCTTAGATGAAAAAGCACGTGAGCAAATGGCTCGTGGTATCGAATGGTTTTCCGTGCAGCAACTCGATCGCACATGGGCCGATTTGATGGAAGCTTTCCCGCCAGAGCGAGTGATGACTAGCCAAGCGTATATTGATCAGCAATACCGTTTGATGCGTAATCTGTATTCTGGCGTTGGTTTCGCGAGTTTGTATGATGACGATGAACGAAACAGCTTCCGCTTGCCATGGGCCGATATGGTGCAAGGCATTGATGACTTGCTGGCACTTAAAACGTTAGAGCCTTTGACTGAGAAATTGGAAGGCGATGAGAAGCTTCAGCTAGAGCGTTGGTTGGCTCGCCAAGAAGTGTCTATTCTGCATGCGATGGAACAGACACGCCAAATCAGTGTTGAGGTTGAGCCATACTGGCAAGACTAAACTCGATACCTGTATCAATAGAAGTATGAATTTGAAAATAGGGCTCCGGCCCTATTTTTTTGTTTGTTGCTCGAGCTTTTCTAGTCGTTCGAGGATTTTCTGTTGTTGCTCAATGATCTTCTCAAGGTGCTTCTCTTTGTTTTCCGCGCGTTGATTCTCATGATGAGTTGGAGAGGTGATCAAAGAAGTAATCAAGCCTGAAATCATACCAAACACACCCACACCGCAAATGATCACCAGAGAGGCAACTAATTTTCCTGAGCTCGTGACGGGATAATGATCGCCATATCCCACGGTACTGATGGTCACGAAAGCCCACCATAACGCATCTTGTCCAGTGGTGATGTTGGCGTTGGGATCTTTGTGCTCTAACAGCAGTATTGTCCCAGCTCCTATGGTCAGGAGAATGATCAGCAGCAATATAATCGAGGCGAGGGTGGTCTCTTTACGATTGCGAAATAGCTCTCTTAACACTCGTTTACCCGAACGAAGAACAAGAATTACACGTAAGATCTGAAAAATGCGAGCGAAACGAAGTGGTTCGATCATTGGGATGCTTGCTAAGAAATCGATCCAGTGTACTTTTAGATATTCTTTTTTGTTTTGTGATCTGAATAGATCAATTGTGAGCTGAAAAAGAAAAACACTACAGATTATAAAATCGAGGCCGATAAGGACTTGTTTCGATTCTTTGTCGATCGGTACGAACAATAAGCCTGAGATCACAAATAACGCTAAGAAAGAGAGAATCAGTGACAATAAGCTCATCGGCTTGGTGGCGTCTTTGGTATTATTCAACATTCATACGAGGCTCAAAATAAATCGCGAACTTTGACTGACATAGCCACCTCGCGGATATAGAAGCCATCAATATATAAGAATTAATGGAGAACTGACAATGACTAAACTGTCATTCAAGCCGTGGGAAAGGATAATCTCTGACGTTCGTCTCGTTCCAAAAATGGTCATGCTGATGATATTCAGTACGATCTTGATCATTTCAAAGCAGCTTTGGGACGCAAGTACGTTTTACGATTCACTGCTTGCTGTAACCAATAACGCGCAAGTCGCACAACAGCATTACGAGACTTACCTAGTTCAAGTGGCTTGGCAAACAGCCTTAATGATCATTGTGTTTGTGGTTCTTCTATTAGCAGCGGCGCGCGTTATGCTGCGTCAGACTCAATACCTTAATGACGCCATTAAAACCATGGCCGACAAGAACTTATCAGTGCCGATTCAAATGGACTGTAAAGATGAATACGGCGATGTGGCACGTGAACTCGAAAAAACTCGCGTTCAACTGAACGACATGATCAAAACTCAGGTGGCCTCTTCTGATGAACTGTTTGCTCTGACGGAAGTGATGACCATCAGCATGTCTGAAACCAAAGAATCAGCTCAAGAAGAGTTCAATGAGATCGATCAGCTGGCAACAGCAATGAGTGAGATGACCTCTACAGTGCAAACTGTAGCCGAACATGCGCAAAGCGCTTCTTCATTGACGGAACAGGCATCTGGCCAAGCATTGACGGGACAGAAGTTCGTTCAAGGGTCTGTTTCTAAGATGAGTGAGCTATCTTCAGATATCGCAGCATCTGCAGCAGCGGTAAACCAAGTAGAAGAGCGCGTTGACTCAATTGGCAGTGTGGTTGGTACTATCCAAGGCATTTCAGAACAAACAAACCTATTAGCATTGAACGCTGCGATTGAAGCGGCGCGTGCAGGTGAAGCAGGTCGTGGTTTTGCGGTTGTTGCTGATGAGGTTCGTAACCTTGCACAGCGCACTCAGCAAGCGACGGTAGAGATTCAAGACATGATCAGTCATCTACAAAGCAGCGCTAACTCTGCGGTAGAACTGATGGAGAAGAGTGTTGTTGAAGCGGCTGAAGGTGTTGATCTGGTGACTAACGCGGGAAGTGAGCTTGACGGCATTGTAAGCCAAGTCAATCAAATCAATGATATGAACTTCCAGATCGCGACCGCTGCAGGCCAACAGAGCAGTGTTGCTGAAGAGATGAGCGTCAACCTGACCAATGTACGCGAGCTTGTTGAAGCTTCAGTTGTGGTGGTTGGTGAACTGCTCGAGACCTCTCAGCTTATGGAAAGTAACGCGCAAGAACTCGACGGTAAGATTAAGCAATTTAAGGTTTAGTCCTCAGCACCCAATCTTCATCCGTCAAAGGCTAATTCCCAGAGACTGTTTCTCGGTTGTAAGCTCAACCAGATAAGTTAATCGATAAAACGCCCACATTGCTAATGTGGGCGTTTTTTATTGGCGTAACTTTGGTATAACTTATCTTTAGTTATGAAAACTCGTTATTGAAGAACTGAATCGATAAACCGATTGTTCGGCGCGCAGCTTATACAAGGAAGAAACATGCCATTGCCTTCTCAACTCATCACTCACTCCCAGTCTGCTTTTGAGCAATTATTAGAGCATCAAAGTGAAGCCATCAATACTTGGTCTGAGCCACTGACTGAAGATCTTAAACGTGTACTCGGTTTAAGCTGTTTTATTGGTGATTGCCTGCAGCGTGATACGGTTTTATGTGGTGACTTACCTAATATGTTGGCATGCGAAGAACGCGCTGAAGGATACCGAGAACGCTTGGCTGAATTACTTTCTAGTTGCACCGATGAAATGAGCGGTCAGCGCGTGCTGCGTCAATTCCGAAATCGAGAAATGACCTACATTGCTTGGCGTGATTTTATGGGTTCGTGGGAGCTAGAGCAGAGCCTAAATCATCTATCGATGTTGGCTGAGGCGATGATCTTCGAAACCTACCAATGGCAGTACGATATTTGTTGTAAAGAGTGGGGCACACCTTGTAATGAACAAGGCGAAGCACAGCCGATGTTGATCATTGGTATGGGCAAGCTAGGGGGCGGTGAGCTTAACTTCTCTTCCGATATCGATCTGATCTTCACCTACCCAGAGAATGGTGAAACCCAAGGTGCAAGACGCAGCATTGCCAATGCGCAGTTCTTTACACGTCTCGGGCAACGTATTATTAAGGCGCTTGATCAGCAAACCTTCGATGGATTCTGTTATCGAGTAGACATGCGCCTGCGTCCATTCGGTGAGAGTGGTCCACTGGTCATGAGTTACGCTGCGCTAGAAGATTACTATCAAGAACAAGGTCGCGATTGGGAACGCTACGCTATGGTCAAAGCGCGTGTGATGGGCAGTGAGATGTACCCTGAGTATCAAGAGCTTCGCCAAATGCTACGCCCGTTTGTGTTCCGCCGTTATATTGATTTTAGTGCGATTCAATCTCTGCGCCGAATGAAGTCTATGATCAGCAGCGAAGTGCGTCGTCGTGGTCTCTCGAACAACATCAAGCTTGGCTCTGGTGGTATTCGTGAAGTTGAGTTTATCGCACAAGTCTTCCAATTGATTCGTGGTGGACGCGAGCCTAGCTTACGCGGTCGAGGGTTACTCGAAACCTTAAGTGCGATTGAATCCCTTCATCTGCTAGAGTCTGAAGAGGTGGGGCACCTACGTGAAGCTTATCTGTTTTTGCGTCGCCTTGAGAACCTGTTACAAGCCATGGCTGATAAGCAAACTCAAACCTTACCTGACTGTGAATTTGAACAACTGCAGCTTGCGGTTGCCATGCAATTTTCCGATTGGGATAGCTTGATTGTGGCAACTCGCGCCCATATGGCGAATGTACATACCGTGTTCGAAGACCTAATTGGCGTTGATGAAGATGACGCTAATCCGATCGCGAGCCACTTTAGCGAGTTGTGGGATATGGCCCATAAACCCGATGTAATTGAGCACGTGTTGGAACACGACATTGCGGTCGCGAGCCCGCCTGATGCGGCGAAAACGATCATTCAGTTTAAAGCCGATTTGGCTAAAAAGACTCTTGGCCCTCGTGGGCGGGAAGTCCTCAATCGACTGATGCCGAAAGTGTTTCAAGCGCTGTACACCGCTAAGGATGCCGAGTTTGGTTTGTCGCGAGTACTGCATCTGCTGCATAAAATCGTTACGCGTACCACTTACCTTGAACTACTAGATGAACACCCTGCCGCGTTGACTCAGCTAGTTCGCCTGTGTACGGCAAGCCCGATGATTTCGGAGCAGTTGGGTCGTTATCCAATTCTGTTAGATGAACTTATCGACCCTCAGCAACTCTACAATCCCGTGCCTTTAGAGTCTTACAAGACCGAGTTGCGTGATTATCTAGCCCGTATCCCTGAAGATGATATGGAGCAACAGATGGAAGGTCTGCGTCAGTTTAAGCAGACCTGTATATTGAGAATTGCAGCCGCGGATATTGCGGGTGCTCTACCTGTCATGAAGGTCAGTGATCACCTGACCTACTTAGCAGAAGCCATTGTGGAGGCGGGGGTCAATCAAGCTTGGTTACAAGTATCCGCCAAGTTTGGTGAACCTACCCATGTCAAAGATCGCGAAGGTCGCGGTTTTGCTGTCGTTGGTTATGGCAAAGTCGGCGGTTGGGAACTTGGTTATAACTCCGATCTCGATATTGTGTTCATGCACGACTGCCCGGTACACATCTATACTGATGGTAAGAAAGAGATCGATGGACGCCAATTCTACTTAAGACTGGCGCAGCGTATTATCCATATTTTCTCGACCAGAACCGCTTCTGGCATTTTGTACGAAGTCGACACTCGCCTACGCCCTTCTGGTGCATCTGGCCTGTTAGTGAGTCCAACCGATGCCTTTGACGAGTATCAGCACAATGACGCGTGGACATGGGAGCACCAAGCCTTGACTCGCGCTCGTATGATTTATGGCGATGAGTTATTGGCTTCGGCATTTAACAAAACGCGTCATGAGGTTTTGTGCTTGGCGCGTGATGAGGCAACACTCAAAAAGTCCGTTGTGGATATGCGTGAAAAAATGCGCGGCCATTTAGGCGGTAAAAAAGTCGATAGATTCATGCTTAAACAAGATGCGGGTGGTATTACCGATATTGAATTCTTAGCGCAATATTTAGTGCTTAGATACAGCAATGAGAAGCCAAAGCTTACTCGTTGGTGTGACAATGTACGAATCTTCGAAAGCTTGTTGTCACAAGGGATTATGGACGAGCAGCAAGGCATGGCATTAACCCATGCTTATACAACATTAAGAGATGAAATCCACCACCGTAATCTACTTAATCTTGATGCGGATGTGGCGATTGAAAAGTTTGAAATGGAAAGAGAACATGTTGTTCAAGCATGGAAGCAGTGGATGGAAGCATAACCCAGTCATACAGTAATGACGGATGTACCTATCTTGATAGGCTTTTACTCATTTATCTATAGTTTAGCCTCTGTAATCAGTGTGCTAGACTCTAGCCAGATTCGATTTTTGGAGATCCATAATGAAACCAATTCTACCTGACTACAGCCAATCAGGCGTTCTTGTTGTCGGTGACGTAATGCTTGACCGTTACTGGTATGGCCCAACTGGCCGTATTTCACCAGAAGCGCCAGTCCCCGTTGTAAAAGTAGAAAATAACGAAGAGCGTCCTGGTGGTGCAGCCAACGTAGCAATGAATATTGCTTCTCTTGGTGGCCATGCTCATATCGTTGGTTTGACCGGTAAAGATGAGCCTGCTGAGGTGTTAAAAAATACCTTAGGCGCACTAAAGGTTAAATGTGATTTCGTTGAGTTAGAAGATTACCCAACCATTACTAAACTGCGAGTGATGAGCCGTGGTCAGCAGCTAATTCGCCTTGATTTTGAAGATAAATTTGAGAATACGGATCCTGAGCTGGTTTTATCTCGTATGGAGCAAGCGCTTCCAAATGTGCGCTCGGTAATTCTATCTGATTACGCAAAAGGTGCGTTGGAGCACGTGCAGAGCTTTATCCAAAAAGCGCGCGCAGCAAAAGTTCCTGTGTTTATCGACCCGAAAGGCGCAGACTTTGAACGCTACCGTGGAGCAACGTTGCTTACACCAAACATGGCTGAGTTCGAGTTGGTGGCTGGCAAAGTAAAATCTGAAGAAGAAATGATCGAAAAAGGACTCGCACTGATCGAAGAGTTTGATTTTGAAGCATTGCTAGTGACTCGTAGTGAACATGGTATGACACTACTTCGTAAAGGTTTAGAACCATTCCATTTGCCAACCCAAGCGAAAGAAGTGTACGACGTAACTGGTGCTGGTGATACGGTTATCTCAGTACTGGCTGCGTCTGTTGCAGCTGGTAAGCCATTGGATGAGGCGTGTGCATTAGCGAACGCTGCAGCTGGTGTCGTTGTTGGTAAGCTAGGTACGTCAACGTTATCCACGATAGAGCTAGCTGAAGCGATTCACGGCAGTCAAGACACAGACTACGGTGTGATCTCAGAAGCGGCACTGGTTGAAGCGGTGAAGCGTGCTCGTGCGAAAGGCGAGAAGGTAGTTATGACCAATGGCTGCTTTGATATTCTACATGCTGGTCATGTTTCTTACATGAATCACGCGGCTGAGCTGGGCGATCGTTTGATCGTTGCGGTAAATACCGATGAATCAGTGAAACGCTTGAAAGGCCCTGGTCGCCCTGTGAACCCAACTGATCGTCGTATGGCGGTATTGGCTGGCTTAGGTGCAGTTGATTGGGTTGTGCCATTCTCTGAAGATACACCTCAACGTTTAATCTCTGAGGTATTGCCAAGTATTCTTGTGAAAGGTGGTGATTACAAACCTGAAGATATCGCTGGTGGTGCGGAAGTGATTGCTGCTGGTGGTGAAGTTAAAGTACTTAACTTTGAAGATGGTTGCTCTACAACTGAAATTATCAAAGCGATTAAAGGTGGTCGAGGTTAACCCTTCGCCTTCGAGTATAAAACCTTTAGCCTCAAGCTCATAGTCAGATTGTAAATCTAACTTTTGATAGATAATAAAAATGCCGCTCAATGAGCGGCATTTTTGTAACGGTAATCTAGTCGCTTTATTAAAGACTTTGATTAGAGTCTTTAACTAGGATTTAAGAATTACTTGCTTGCTACTTTTAGACCTGCGTTTACATCAACGATGTCTTGTTCGCTTAGTGTACCAACCGCTTGACGAAGCTGAAGAACACTTAGGATGTAGTTGTAACGAGCATCTGAAAGGTTTTTGTTCGCATCATATAGACGACGAGTCGAATCTAGTACGTCAACGATAGTACGAGTACCTACATCAAAACCAGCTTCTGTTGCTTCTAGAGCTGACTGAGCTGAAACTACAGACTGTTCGTAAGCGCGTAGAGCACCGATCGAAGCGCTGATGTTGTTGTTGAATGCACGTACGTCTTTTACAACGCTACGGTAAGTTGCTTCTAGATCTTCACTTGCTGCAACGTAGTTGTATTCAGCCTGTTTAGTCAATGAAGTTGTGTTACCACCCGTGTATAGAGGTACATTTAAGTTAACGCCAACATTGAAGTTGTTTGTGGTACCGTCAGAAGTAGCACTTGAACCAATATCAGTATAGTCGTATCCACCATCAAGAGTTAGAGATGGTAGATGACCTGAGCTCTGTAGTGAAATGTTGTCTTTAGCTATGTCTTGCGAGATTCGCGCAGCAAGTAGACTAAGGTTTTTTTGCTCAGCTTGTTCAACCAGTGCAATCGCAGACTCAGAAGATTTGCTTGCTGAGAAACGGTCAGTGTCTAGGATGCTTAGGTTAGAGTGTTCTTGACCTGTAATCTCACGTAGACCTTCGTAGTTATTAATCAGAGTGTTCTCTGCTAAAACTTCATCAGCTAAAACGGCATCGTATTGAGCTTGCGCATCATGTACATCGGTGATTGCTGAAAGACCTACTTCAAAGCGCTGTTTTGTTTGTTCTAGTTGGCGCGCAACCGCTGCTTTTTCTGCACGAACGAACTCTAGGTTATCTTGAGCACGCAGTACTTCGAAGTATGCTGTTGCTACACGCAGGATCAAAGCTTGTTGCTCTGCTGCATACGCTGAATCAGATTGACGAGCTGTTTTTTCTGCTGTATCTAGCGTGATCCAAGAAGAACGTTGGTATAGTTCTTGAGAAAAGCTAATACCAGCTGTTAGAGCATTCTGGTCATTATCGCGAGTCGATGCTGAATCGAAATCTGTATCACCACGAGTAAGGTTGTACCCAGCTGTCAAATTGATTTGCGGTAATAAAGAGCTACGGCTTGACGTTACTGCTTCAAAAGCGGCATCGCGCTGCGCTGCTGAACGAAGAAGTTGTGGATCGTTCTGTTTTGCTTGGTCGTAAACTTCAGCTAGCGTATCAGCGAAAGCTGACGAACTCAGGCTGCCAATTGCTGCACTGATAAATAGTGGAAGCAGTTTTTTCATTTTCCTATTCCTGCCTTTAATAGAATTTTCTCTGAAAGAGTTTAACCCAGTTTGATGGTAATTTACTCGAAACTTTGCACTTTTTTACATTTAACTGTCCACTTGTGCAATATTTATTTTTTAAAACTTAACTTTAATTATAAAATTTATACAAAAAGTTGAACCTTATCCTTGGTAGTTAACTCGGACAATGAGTAAACTATAAAGATCACTTAGTGAGGTACCAAATGCAACAGTATGATAATCAACGACACGAGTTTACTCCTCAAGATGTGGAAATAGTCTCAAAAGAGACGCTGTTTCGTGGTTTTTTCAAAATGGTCAAGTACACATTTAAACATAGACTATTTGAGGGAGGCTGGAGCCAACCAATAGAGCGTGAGATGTTTGAGCGTGGACATGCTGCCGCTTTGCTACCTTATGATCCTGTGCGTGATGAAGTGGTGATCGTCGAACAGATCCGTGTCGGAGCCCTAGAGCATGAGAACCCATGGCAATACGAAATTGTTGCTGGGATCATTGATACGGACGAATCGCCACAAGACGTCGCTCGTCGTGAAGCAATGGAAGAAGCCGGAGTCGAAGTCGGATCTGTATTGCCTATTACTTCGTATTATCCTTCATCTGGTGGTTGCTCTGAAAAGCTCGACGTCTTTGTTGGCTGTGTTGATGCAACGACAGCCAAAGGGGTACACGGATTGGACTACGAAGGTGAAGACATTCGTGTACAAGTGATGAGTCGCGAAGCTGCTTATCAGTTGGTAAAAGATGGTGTATTTGAAAATGGAGCCACGATCATTGCGCTACAGTGGCTACAATTGAACTACCAAGAATTACAGTCAGAGTGGATAGATTAACGTCATGCCAAATATCGCGGTCAAAAAACCGTATCATGTTGATCTTGCTGAATTGATGCGAGTTTACGAGACTAACTATGCCAAACTGAACGCTTTGTTACCGGTTGGGCATGAGGTTGGTGACGTTCGCTGTTACCAAGCCGTTAATATGGTGTATCAATTGACAGTGAATGAGGTCACAAAATACACCACATTAATAGATATATGTCAGAGTGATGCGATGCCAGTGTTTCCTTTGCCAAAAATGTCTGTCAGGCTATATCACGACGCTCGAGTTGCAGAAGTGTGCGCTAGCGGGGATTTTTCGCGAGTCAAAGCGAAATATGACTACCCCAACACTAAGCTTCTGCAAAAGGACGAGAAATTTCAATTGAATAAATTTCTTGGGGAATGGTTAACGTTTTGTTTAAAAACGGGTATCAGCCGAACCCCAATTGCCTTTTAATTGAGCCTATTTATCAACACTTTTAAAGTCTAAACAGTAACGTATCTGGATTTGTTATTTTGGAATTATCACACACTTCAAAATTTGATGAGAGCACTATTAAGCTTGTGCAGCTAACGGACACGCATTTATTTGCGCCGAGCAATGGCAGCTTATTAAGCATCAACACTCAAGATAGCTTTCGTGCTGTAGTCGATGGCATTGTTAGTCAGGGCTTTGACTATCAAGCGATTTTAGCAACCGGTGATATATCTCAAGATCACAGTGCTGAGTCGTACCAGAAATTTGAGTCAGGGATTCAGCCTTTGGAAAAGCCATGCTATTGGCTGCCAGGGAACCATGACTTTAAGCCTAATATGGGCAGTGTTTTACCATCACCACAAATACAGTGTGTTGAGCATGTCTTGCTAGGCGATAACTGGCAGATGGTGATGCTAGACTCGCAGGTGGTTGGTGTGCCTCATGGTCGCCTCAGCGATCAACAACTTGATCTGTTAGAACAAAAATTGATCGAATTCCCTGAGCGTAATACCTTGGTTTTACTGCACCACCACCCGTTATTAGTGGGCAGCGCATGGCTGGATCAACATAACCTAAAAGACGCCGATCAATTTTGGGATGTGGTTCAACAGCACACCAATGTTAAAGCCGTACTGTGTGGTCACGTTCATCAAGACATGAACCGAGATCATCATGGTGTACAAGTCATGGCAACACCGTCGACTTGTGTGCAATTCAAACCTAACTCAGATGACTTCGCGGTTGATACTTTGTCTCCGGGCTGGAGAGAGATTGAATTACATCAAGACGGTACCGTTAGCACGCAAGTTCGTCGTCTGCCTCATGGGCAGTTCTTGCCTGATTTTAAGGCTGCTGGTTACTAATGAAGGCGGTTATTGATGCCAGGCTCTAATCAACAAGCTAATAAGCCATCGCTGCTTCTCTATATTCACGGATTTAACAGCTCATCACGTTCTCATAAAGCGAATGTGATGGCAGATTACTGTGCGGAGCATCGCGCTGATATTAAAGTCGTAACCCCTCAACTGCCGAGTTTCCCTCAACAAGCGGCACTTCATTTACAGCAGCTGGTGGAGCAATACAAAGAGCAATATCAAATAGCGTTGGTCGGTAGCTCGCTGGGTGGCTATCTTTCAACATGGCTGAATAGCCACTATGGTTTTAAAGCGGTGGTTGTAAACCCAGCAGTGAAGCCGTATGAGCTTCTTGCTGACTATTTAGGTGAACAAGTAAACCCATACACAGATGAACGATATGTACTGGAAACAAAACATATTGATGAACTGAAGGCGTTAGAGGTTTCGGCTATCGCTAAGCCGAGCGACTTCTGGTTACTTCAGCAAACGGAAGACGAAGTTCTGGATTACCGACAAGCGGTAGAGAAGTACCAAGGTGCAACACAGACAGTAGAAGAGGGCGGGGATCATAGCTTTGTTGATTTTGAACGCTACCCACAACAAATCATCACCTTTCTAAATCTTTAATCTGTTCCACCAACCAAGTGATTTTCTCTTGTTTGCCTGTTATTTCATCTATCAATGGTGAAATATCATAGTTTGATGTCTTAGTTTTTGAACTAGCTTGACATCATTACTCAGCTTCCAGACTATATTCCCCAATACTTCGCTCGTTCGCTCTACTATGACGGTTCATAGTAATGATTCTGCTTTAGTGAAACTGGAGCCAGCGAACTGACGCAAACTTTTTGAGTAAACTCCGTATTATGACTGAACAATATAATGCAAAAGACCTCGAGGTACTTGAAGGTCTCGACCCTGTGCGACACCGCCCGGGAATGTATACCGAGACAGAAAGACCTAACCACCTTGCCCAAGAAGTCATTGATAACTCGGTCGATGAAGCACTAGCGGGACACGCTAAGAAGATCAAAGTGGTACTTCATGCAGACCAATCGTTAGAAGTTACCGATGACGGCCGTGGTATGCCTGTCGATATCCACCCTGAAAAAGGGATCTCAGGTGTTGAGCTGATTTTAACTAAGCTCCACTCTGGCGGTAAATTCTCGAATAACAACTATAAGTTCTCTGGTGGTCTGCACGGTGTAGGTATCTCGGTTGTAAACGCGCTGTCAAAACGTGTTGAAGTGACCGTACGCCGAGAAGGTCAGGTTCACGAGATCGCACTTGAAGGCGGTCATGCAGTAACAGAGCTTACTGTGACGGGCACTTGTGGTCATCGTAACAGTGGTACATCAGTACATTTCTGGCCTGATCCTAAGTACTTCGATAGCCCTAAATTCTCGACACTTCGTCTGATTAACAACCTACGTGCAAAAGCAGTGCTTTGCCCAGGTTTAGAAATTACCTTTATCGACAAAGTCGGTGGTGAAGAGCATAAATGGTTCTATGAAGATGGTCTAAAAGACTACCTTGCCGAAGGCGTGAAAGGTTACACCTTGCTGCCTGAAGAACCGTATGTTGGCGAATTCGTTGCTGAAACAGAAATGGCAAACTGGGCGATCATCTGGCAGCCAGAAGGCGGCGACATGATCACCGAAAGTTACGTGAACTTAGTACCGACTAAACAAGGTGGTACACACGTAAACGGTCTTCGCCAAGGTCTTCTTGATGCAATGCGTGAGTTCTGTGAATTCCGTAATTTGCTGCCGCGTGGCGTTAAGCTAACGGGCGACGATATCTTCGATCGCTGTTCGTACGTACTGTCGGTGAAGATGCAAGATCCGCAGTTTGCTGGTCAAACAAAAGAGCGCTTGTCTTCACGTCAAACTGCTGCGTTTGTGTCTGGTGTGGTAAAAGATGCGTTTAGCCTGTGGTTGAACGAAAAGCCACAACTGGCAGAACAGCTAGCAGAAGCTTGTATTGCGAATGCCCACCGCCGTATGCGCGCAAGCAAAAAGGTTGTGCGTAAGAAAATCGCTTCAGGCCCAGCACTGCCGGGTAAGCTAACTGACTGTTCAGTTCAAGACTTAAGCCGTACCGAAATCTTCTTCGTGGAAGGGGACTCGGCGGGTGGTTCTGCTAAACAAGCACGTGATCGTGAGTTCCAAGCAGTTATGCCACTTCGCGGTAAGATCCTAAATACATGGGAAGTGTCAGCAGACCAAGTATTGGCTTCGCAAGAAGTGCACGACATCTCGGTGGCTCTAGGCATCGACCCGGACAACGATGATTTATCCGGCCTGCGTTACGGTAAGATCTGTATCCTTGCCGATGCGGACTCGGATGGTCTTCATATCGCGACACTGCTGTGTGCTTTGTTTACTCGCCATTTCCATGCATTAGTTGAAGCGGGTCATATCTATGTGGCAATGCCTCCTCTGTATCGTATCGATTGCGGTAAAGAAGTGTTCTACGCACTCGATGACGCAGAGAAAGACGGTGTGCTTGAGCGACTATCGCAGAAGAAAGCCAAGATCAACGTGCAACGATTCAAAGGTCTGGGTGAAATGAACCCACTTCAGTTGCGTGAAACCACCATGGATCCAAACACTCGTCGCCTTGTGCAGTTAACGATTGATGACAGCGAAGCAACCAACGAGATGATGGACATGCTGCTTGGTAAGAAACGTGCAGATGATCGCCGTACATGGCTACAGACTAACGGTGATATGGCCGAGGTATAATGGATGTCTAACGAAATTACATATGATGGCGTTGAACAGCTGCCAATGCGCAAGTTCACCGAAGATGCCTACTTAAATTACTCAATGTACGTGATCATGGATCGTGCATTGCCGTATATCGGTGATGGCTTGAAGCCAGTACAGCGTCGTATTATCTACGCGATGTCTGAGCTAGGCTTATCGGCTGCATCGAAATACAAAAAATCAGCACGTACCGTTGGTGACGTATTAGGTAAGTATCACCCACATGGTGACTCTGCTTGTTACGAAGCGATGGTATTGATGGCGCAGCCTTTCTCTTACCGCTACCCATTGGTAGATGGTCAAGGTAACTGGGGTGCTCCTGATGATCCGAAATCGTTCGCTGCGATGCGTTATACCGAAGCCAAATTATCTAAGTTTGCTGAGGTTCTTCTAGGTGAACTAGGTCAAGGCACTGTTGACTGGCAACCAAACTTTGATGGCACGATGAAAGAGCCTCAAATGTTGCCTGCTCGCCTACCTCACATCCTACTTAACGGTATTACAGGTATCGCGGTAGGTATGGCGACCGATATTCCACCACACAACGTGCGTGAAGTCGCGAATGCAGCCATTCACCTAATTGATACGCCTAAGTCTGAGCTTTCAGACGTGATGGGTTTCATTCAAGGTCCAGATTACCCGACTGAAGCTGAGATTATCTCCCCGAAATCGGACATCGAAAAGATCTACCGTACTGGACGTGGCAGCATCAAGATGCGCGCGGTTTGGCACAAGGAAGGCTCTGATATTGTTATCACGGCTTTACCTCATCAAGTGTCAGGTGCGAAGTTACTTGAGCAAATCGCTAACCAGATGCGCGCTAAGAAGCTGCCAATGGTTGACGACTTGCGAGATGAATCGGATCACGAGAACCCAACGCGTATCGTTGTCGTTCCTCGTTCGAATCGTATCGACTGTGACCAATTGATGAGTCACCTGTTCGCGTCGACGGATCTAGAGAAAAACTTCCGCGTTAACTTGAACATGATTGGTTTAGATAATCGTCCTCAAGTTAAAGGCTTAGTTCAAATCCTGAAAGAGTGGATCGAGTTCCGTCGCACAACGGTTCGCCGTCGTTTGCAGTACCGTTTAGATAAAGTACTGGCACGCTTGCACATCTTAGAAGGTTTGCTTGCTGCTTATCTTAATATCGATGAAGTGATTGAGATCATTCGTACAGAAGACGAACCATGTCCTGTCCTAATGAGCCGTTTCAACATTTCTGAAATTCAAGCCAATGCGATTCTTGATATTAAACTTCGTAACTTAGCTAAGTTAGAAGAGTTTAAAATCCGAGCGGAACAAGAAGAGCTTGAAGCTGAACGTGAGAAGCTTGAAAAGCTACTCGGTTCAGAGCGTCGCTTGAATACGCTGATCAAGAAAGAAATCCAAGCAGATGCGGATAAATACGGCGATGATCGTCGTTCACCTCTGATTGAGCGCGCTGAAGCGAAAGCGCTAACAGAGCGCGACTTAGTACCAAGCGAACCAATCACGGTTGTGTTGTCTGAGAAAGGTTGGATTCGTCATGCCAAGGGGCATGAAGTTGACGCTGAAGGTTTGAACTACAAATCGGGTGATAAATTCTTAGCGAGTGCTAAGGGTAAGAGTAACCAACAAGCGGTGTTCCTCGGCAGTGATGGTCGAAGCTACTCCCTTGAGTCACATTCATTACCGTCGGCGCGAAGCCAAGGTGAGCCAATTACAGGCCGCTTGAACGTCAGCCCAGGTACTTCTATTCGCCAAGTGGTGATGGGAGAGAATGAACAATTATGGTTAGTCGGTTCTGATGCAGGTTATGGTTTTGTTTGTAAGGGTAGCGATCTTCTGTCCAAGAACAAGAGCGGTAAAGCCTTGGTTAACTTGCCACAAGCTTCTGAAGTGATGATGCCAAGCCCTATTGCTGACTTGGACAGTAATCAGATTCTGGCGATTACTAACCAAGGTCGTATGTTGTTGTTCCCGATTAAAGATCTCCCTCAGCTGAGCAAAGGTAAAGGCAACAAGATCATCAACATCCCTTCTGCGAAAGCAAAAGAGCGTGAAGAGTTTGTCTCACATCTTATGGCTATCCCAGAGAATGCGACGCTGACTATCTACGCCGGTAAACGTAAGCTTGGTTTGAAACCTGCGGATCTTGAAAACTTCCGTGGTGAACGTGGTCGTCGTGGTGGTCTACTGCCTAGAGGACTACAGCGAGTGACTCGCATCGATATCGAAGAGCAAAGTGAATCGTAGAGATACTTGAAACAATCTTTAGATAAAAGAAAACCCAGCCTATGAGCTGGGTTTTTTGTACTTGTGTATTAGCAGCTTGAATCATTGCTTACAGAGTTTGCTCTACAGGCGAGTATCTTCGGCGATGGTCACCTTTAAGGTTTTGCTTTCACCTTGGCGCAATATACCCACATCGATAACTGTACCAGGTCGCAGGTCGGTAACGATGTCCATTACACTCTGGCGACCATTTACTTGGTTATCGTTGATACTGACAATAATGTCTTGAGCTTCAAAACCCGCATCGGCAGCCGGACCATTAGGGTCTATCCCCAACACAACGATCCCGCCGATATTCTTAGTACCCAACATGCGTGAGGTGACTGAGTTGATGTCTTGTCCATCGATACCAATATAGCCACGAATCACACGACCATCGGCGATGATCTTTTCCATGATTTTATTAGCAAGCGGATAGGGGATAGCGAATGAGATCCCATAGGTTTCCATGTCGGTAGCTTGCTGGAAAGAGGCGGTATTGATACCGACTAGCTCACCTTGTGAGTTCACCAGTGCGCCACCTGAGTTACCTTCATTGATTGCCGCATCGGTCTGGATAAAGGCTTGATGGCCATCGGCACTGATCGAAGAACGGCCGGTTGCAGAGATGATACCAAAGGTTGTTGTTTGACCTAGGTTGTATGGGTTACCGATAGCTAGTACAACATCACCGACATTGGCTTTGTAATTAGGATTGAGTGGGATCACCGGTAGATTATCACCGCTGACTCTAAGTATCGCGATATCGGTGCGTTTGTCTGAACCGACAAGTTGCGCAGCTGCTACTCGGCCATCTTGAAGTGCCACAACTATTTGGTCTGCTTGAGCCACCACATGGAAGTTGGTAATGATGTAGCCTTTCTCGCTAACAATCACCCCAGAGCCCAAACCTTGTGTGAGCAGTTTGTTTCGATCGCTTTCAGCGTATTTACGGCTATAAATGTTAACCACTGCAGGCGCCGCGCGGCGAACTGCTTGGTTAAATGAAATCTGAAGAGAGCCAATATTATCGACTTTAGGGCTAGTGACGTCAGCGACAATCGCTGGTCTTAAGCTCGGGAAGGCGAGAAGAATAAGCGCCGCTGAAACGAGTCCAAGGGAAATAGAACGAAATAGAAAGGACAGCATGTTTCCCTCTTCAACAAGTAAGGTGTGAAGCCTCCATCAATGGATGACTGATTTGATTACAAGTGAAGCATAGCATTTTGATTGATCTAAAGAAAAGGGAGACTGAGTAAGTTTAAAGCAAACTTACTGAGCCTCCCTGTAATTGCGCTGACGTAAGACTATCGAATCACAAGATAGATAGTTCGGTCGCCTCGCTGGATATTAAGCGCCAGTACACCAGGTTGTTTTTCAAGAATCTCTCTAAACTCAGCAAGGTTCTTAACGGGCTGGCGGTTTACTCCGATGATGATGTCATCTTTCAGGAGTTGATAGGCTTCGGCTGGTGAACCTTGAGCAACATTCGATACCTTGACGCCCGTTGCAGAGTCACTCTCTGTTGTGTTGGTTAACTCAGCACCAGCTAGTCCTTCATGGAGCTTCTCAGCTTGTGTTTTATTATTGGTGGATTCACCAAGCGTCACATCAAAGGTTTTGCTCTTACCGTCACGAACCACACCCAGTTCAATCTGCTTACCAGCGCCGAGTGTTGCGACCTTAGCTCTTAACTCGCTGAAGGTATCAATGCGTTTGCCATTAATAGAGACAATAATATCACCCGCTTTCAGTCCTGCTTTATCGGCTGCGCTGTCAGGGACGATTTGGCTAACAAAGGCGCCCTTGCTTGATTCATAACCGAGTGCTTCTGCCAATTCAGAGGTCACTTCTCCGCCTTGAACGCCAAGCATGCCGCGTTTTACTTCACCGAAGTCGAGAATTTGTTCTGTCAGGTTTGTCATCATATTAGAAGGGATTGCAAAGCCGATACCGACATTACCTCCGTTAGGGCCAAGAATGGCGGTGTTGATACCAATTAGCTCACCGTTAAGGTTCACTAGCGCACCACCAGAGTTGCCGCTGTTGATTGCTGCATCGGTTTGAATGAAGTTTTCAAAGTTTTCTAGATTCAGGCCGCTACGGCCGAGTGCAGAAACAATACCGGATGTCACGGTTTGCCCAAGTCCGAATGGGTTACCGATCGCGACACTAAAATCACCAACTCTTAGTTTGTCTGAGTCTGCGACTTTTATCTGGGTCAGGTTTTTGGCTTCTTCTAATTTTAGCAGTGCGATATCAGACATCTGGTCGCCGCCGATTAGCTCAGCATCGTACTCTCGACCATCATGCAGTTTTACTTTGATATCGTCCGCACCATTAATGACATGGTAATTGGTCACGATATGACCTTTCTCGGCGTCAATGATGACACCAGAGCCTAATCCGCGGAAGGGACGCTCTCGTGTTTGTTCTGGACCAAAAAAGAATTGAAATTGTTCAGGGATTTGCTGACGTTGTACCTGTTTGCCTTCTACGGCAATACTAACCACAGCGGGGGTCACTTGTTCAAGCATAGGAGCAAGGCTCGGTAATTGTTCATTACCCACACTTAATGGCAGTGCGGCTGTTGCTTTAATGGGGGTGATGATTGAACTTAAGCTTAAAGTTAGCACTGATAAAGCAAGCAAAGGTTTTTTCATCATAAACTCCTCTCTAGTTAAGGTCTTAACCCTCTTATACGTTTAATAAGTATGATAAGTTTCAAATGACCTGAGTGAAAGTTATGACTCAAAAACCTTTGTAAAGTTCACAGAAGTGTTAAATGTTTACGATGCTTTTGCTGTAACAACATCGGGAGCATTCATGATTTCTTTCTTCTGCTCTGTAAATAAACCGGTTGCGCCATTAGCGTAATCTTTCGGTTGTTCCTCAAGTGTCGCCTCTTTTACTGAAGGCTTCTCTTGTGGCTTGTCCGAATGGGCAGCGGCTGTTTTCACAAACGGGTTATCTTGCTCTGGCAGGTTAGGAATCAGCTCTGAGCTTGTTTTTTCCATGTGTTGGTACAGTTTTGTGTAGTCTTTACCTAATGTGTCCAACATTTCTGCTGATTTCGCAAAGTGATCAGCCAGCTCTTGTCGCTGCTGCTCAAGGGCAAACTTTGCGCTATCCAATTCTTTCTGTACGTTCTTTTGTTTTTTGTATTCAGGTGTCATGAGACGAGAAATAGCGACCCCTAAAATAACTCCGACTAGTAAACCGGCAACGGCATACATCCAAGGCATAACAGCTCCTTATTATTGTTTTTTAACATGTTTGTTACTGCTTAGTTACACGTGATACGGCTCCATGGTACTATGAGAAAGCCGCAGTATAAAGAGAAATGCGTGTGCGCTAGTTAGCAGTTTGATGCTGCATTATTCACCACATCACGTTATTCCTCGTACTGTTTGGGCTCATTTTTAGTTGTTGTCTGATATTGCTTTCATTGTGGAAATGTCGTCATGAATCCCATTAAAAAATACGAACAAGATATAAAAGAACATGGATTTCAAAGAGATCCAGCACAAGAGCAAGCCGTAAAATCTTTAGATGAACTCTTTCATCAATTTCAAGATTACATGAATACGCCCATTCCTCAACTGACTCGCTTCCAGAAATTACTAGGCAAAAAGCCAGAACTGCCACAACCACCGAAAGGTCTCTATTTTTGGGGTGGCGTAGGGCGAGGAAAAACGTACCTAATGGATACGTTCTATGATGCCTTACCGACCACTAAAAAAATGCGTGTTCACTTTCACCGCTTTATGTATCGAGTTCATGATGAGCTAAAGGCGCTAGGTAATGTGAGTGATCCATTGCCTTTAGTCGCAGACAAGTTGAAGGAAGAAGCGGACATTATCTGTTTCGACGAATTCTTTGTTTCAGACATCACCGATGCGATGATCCTAGGAACCTTGTTCCAAGAGTTATTCGCTCGAAACGCTATCTTGGTTGCGACCTCTAATATTCCACCTGCGGATCTGTATCGCAACGGGTTACAGCGAGCGCGTTTCTTACCTGCCATCAAGCTCATTCAAGACAACTGTCATATCCTTAATGTCGATAGTGGTATTGACTATCGTCTACGTACCTTAGAACAGGCTGAGATTTACCATTACCCGCTAGATAGCCAAGCGAATATTAATCTCGAAAAGTATTACGCTCAGCTCGTTGGTGAAGATAAAGAGAAGCTTAAGCAGATAGAGGTTAACCACCGTCAATTAGATGTAGTCGAAGCGAGTGATGGCGTACTGCATGGTACCTTTGCTCAGCTTTGTCAGTCGGCTCGTAGCCAGAACGACTATATTGAGTTGTCTCGGGTTTATCACACAGTTCTATTGGCGGATGTATTGCAAATGGGCGCGACTTCAGATGACGCTGCGAGGCGCTTCATTGCATTAGTTGATGAGTTCTACGAGCGCAATGTGAAGCTGATTATTTCAGCGGAAGTGGAGCTAGAAAAGCTATACACCCATGGTCAGCTAGAGTTTGAATTTAAACGTTGTCAGTCGCGTTTAATTGAAATGCAGAGCCATGAATATTTGGCAAAAGAACACTTAAGTTAGCTTTGATTATCTCGAATAAGAAATAGAATTAAAAAAATCGTGATTTTGTTCAAAAAGAGGTGATTTTTTCTTCGCTCTTCTCTATAATCCTGCGACCTACCGTTACTGCGGGCCTCTAGCGATGAGTAAAATCACGTTATGCCAAGAGTTTTCCAACACTCGAAGGGGTGATGAATGGTAACTCTTAGACAGTGGGAATACGCGAGTATTCCTTAAGTGTAAATTTTTTAAATAGGTAATTATTAGCATGAAAACTTTCGTTGCTAAACCAGAAACTGTAAAACGCGACTGGTATGTTGTAGACGCTGAAGGCAAAACTCTTGGCCGTCTAGCAAGTGAAATCGCTTCTCGCCTACGCGGCAAGCACAAAGCAGAATACACTCCTCACGTAGACACTGGTGATTACATCATCGTTGTTAACGCTGAGAAAGTTGCTGTAACTGGTAACAAAGCTAAGGGTAAGGTTTACTACCGTCACTCAGAGTTCCCAGGTGGTCTTAAAACTATCACTTTTGAAAAGCTAATTGCTAAGAAACCAGAAATGGTTCTAGAACTAGCAGTTAAAGGTATGCTTCCACGTGGTCCTCTAGGCCGCGCGATGTACCGTAAGCTTAAAGTGTACGCTGGTACTGAGCACAACCATGTTGCTCAACAGCCACAAGTACTAGACATCTAAGGGGATTATGAAAATGGCAGAGAATCAATACTACGGCACTGGTCGTCGCAAAAGCTCAGCAGCTCGTGTTTTCATCAAACCAGGCTCTGGTGAGATCGTAATCAACAAGCGTAGCCTTGATGTTTACTTCGGTCGTCCAACTTCTCGTATGGTTGTTAAGCAACCTCTTGAGCTAGTTGAACTAACTGAGAAACTTGACCTTTACATCACTGTTTCTGGTGGTGGTATTTCTGGTCAAGCTGGCGCAATCCGCCACGGTATCACTCGCGCTCTTATGGAGTACGATGAAACTCTACGTCCTGCTCTACGTGCAGCTGGCTACGTTACTCGTGACGCTCGTTGCGTTGAACGTAAGAAAGTTGGTCTACGTAAAGCACGTCGTAAACCTCAATTCTCTAAGCGTTAATTTTTCTTTACGAAAAAGTACACGCCCCCAGTTTTACGACTGGAATTGTGGTTCAAAGCTCGGCTATATGCCGGGCTTTTTGTTTTTATACCCCCTCTAAACGCTTTCCCTTCCTCGTTTTATTTCCAAATTCTTATATTTTGAAAGCTTTTGTAACCCAATGTGCGCTTTGCCTCATGATTGTTACAAAAAGGTAGCTTTATCTTGTCAAAAAGTAGGGTTTTATTTATCATTTGCCGTCAATAAATAGAACTAAATACATATTTTGTTAGCCATGCTCTTTAATCGGAATTATTTCAATCCACAAGGAGCAAATGGGAGAATGTTTGGATGAGCAACGCGCCTTTAAATAACGGTCGCAGGCGTTTCTTAACCGCAACAACAGCCGTTGTTGGTGGTTTAGGAGCAGCTGCTGTAGCCGTGCCTTTTATTAAATCATGGAATCCGAGTGCCAAGGCGAAAGCTGCGGGCGCGCCGGTGGAAGTGGAAGTTAGTAAGTTAGAACCGGGACAAATGGTTCGTGTCGAGTGGCAAGGTAAACCTGTATGGGTTGTACGCCGTGCTGAGTCGGTACTAGAAAACCTAAAATCGATCGGTGGTCAACTTCGTGACCCTCAATCTGAAGCTGAACAACAACCAGAATACGCACAGAACGAGTTCCGTTCAATTAAGCCGGAATTCTTCGTTGCTGTTGGTTTCTGTACGCACTTAGGTTGTTCTCCAACTTACCTGCCGGATTCTTTTGCAGAACAAGTTCAGGGTGTTAAGTCTGGTTTCTTCTGTCCTTGTCATGGTTCAAAGTTTGATATGGCAGGTCGAGTATTCCAAGGCGTACCAGCTCCATTGAATCTTGTTGTACCAAAGCATATGTATTTGAGTGACACTAAGATCATGATCGGTGTGGACGAGGGAGACGTGTAATGCAAGGATTGCTTGATTGGGTAGAGAAACGTCTACCCGCGATGAATGCGTATAAAAAGCATTTATCTGAATACCCAATGCCTAAGAACTTTAACTTTTGGTACCTTTTCGGTTCTTTGGCAATGTTGGTATTGGTTAACCAAATCCTTACGGGTATTTGGCTAACAATGAACTACGTACCGTCAGGTGAGGGTGCATTTGCTTCTGTTGAATACATCATGCGTGATGTGGAATACGGTTGGCTACTACGTTACATGCACTCAACAGGTGCTTCGGCATTCTTCGTTGTTATCTACCTGCACATGTTCCGTGGCCTAATCTATGGTTCTTACCAAAAGCCTCGTGAGCTACTTTGGATCTTCGGTATGTTGATCTTCTTAGTGCTTATGGCTGAGGCTTTCATGGGTTACCTACTACCATGGGGTCAAATGTCTTACTGGGGTGCTCAGGTAATCATTTCTCTGTTTGGTGCGATCCCTGTTATCGGTGATGACCTAACGCTTTGGATCCGTGGTGACTACATCATCTCTGGTGCAACGCTGAACCGTTTCTTCGCACTGCACGTTATCGCTCTACCAATTGTACTTCTGCTGCTTATCGTACTTCACGTACTAGCACTGCACGAAGTGGGTTCGAACAACCCAGACGGTATTGAGACGAAACTTCCTAAAGGCACAATGGGCGACGACTACAAAACGCAGTTCCCATTCCACAAGGATTACACTAAGAAATACGACATCATTGACTCTATTCCTTTCCACCCATACGGGACCGTGAAAGATATGGTTGGTGTGGCCGGTTTCCTATTCTTCTTCTGTTATGTGCTGTTCTTTAACCCAGAGATGGGTGGATTCTTCCTTGAGCCGCCAAACTTTGAAGCTGCTAACCCACTGAAAACACCAGAGCACATCGCTCCGGTATGGTACTTCACGCCGTTTTACGCAATTCTGCGTGCTGTTCCTGATAAGTTGCTAGGTGTTGTAGCAATGGGCGCATCTATTGTTGTGCTATTCCTACTACCATGGTTCGACCGTTGTAAAGTGCGTTCTTACCGTTACCGTAGCAAACTGCATTTGATTAACATCATCCAATTCACAATAAGCTTTATTGCGCTTGGTGTACTTGGTGCGCTTCCAGCAACGCCAACATACACGCTACTGGCTCAAATCTTTAGCTTAGGTTACTTCATGTTCTTCGTTCTACTGTGGTTCTACAGTAAAAATGAAGCGACGAAACCATTACCAGAAAGGGTGACATTCAAATGAAAAAGTGGATTGTAATTTTATTTGCTATGTTGCCGTCACTGGTGATGGCAGCGGGTGCAAACGTACCATTAGACAAAGCGAACAATGATTTAACAGACAAAGCTTCATTGCAAAATGGCGCTAAGATGTTCATGAACTACTGTTTCGCTTGTCACTCAACGCAGTACCAGCGCTATGAACGTGTTGCGAATGATTTAGAGATCCCCGTTGATCTTATGAAGGAAAATCTGATTTTCGACCCTGAAGCGAAAATCGGTGACTTGATGGTTAATGCTATGCCTTCTGATCAAGCGGCAAGTTGGTTTGGTGCTCCGCCACCAGACCTAACATTGGTTGCTCGTGTTCGTGGCGCAGACTGGCTGTACACTTACCTTCGTACTTTCTATGAAGATCCGTCTCGTCCATTTGGCGTGAACAACATTGTTTTCCCAAGCGTTGGTATGCCGCACGTTCTTGAAGAACTGCAAGGTATCCCAACACCAATCTACGATACTCATATGGTAGATGGCGAGGAAGTGACGGTTGTTGTTGGCACTGAGACTGACGGCTCTGGCGAATTAAGTGCTGGTGAATACGACGAAGCAGTTCGTGACCTTGTTAACTTTTTGGTTTACTCGGGCGACCCAGTTCAACTTGAGCGTCACGCTATGGGTTGGTGGGTAATGGCCTTCTTAGTAATCTTCACTATCATCGTGATTTTGCTGAAGAAAGAGTATTGGCGTGATGTGCACTAATTGTGCTATAATACCGTGCTAATTCCCAAATTATGTTAATGTTCAATGGAGGCTTTAGGCCTCCATTGTTTTTATTTAAAGTGTACTGGAGGGCTCCATGGCTGTAGCTGCCAATAAACGTTCTGTAATGACTCTTTTCTCAAGTGCTTCTGATATGTATAGCCATCAGGTGCGCATCGTTCTTGCTGAAAAAGGCGTAAGTGTTGAAGTTGAGTTGGTTGATGAAAAAAATCTACCAGCAGAGCTTGTTGAACTGAACCCGTACAAATCAGTACCTACTCTTGTTGATCGTGAGCTTGCTCTATATGACTCGAAGATCATCATGGAATACCTAGATGAGCGTTTCCCTCATCCACCGTTGATGCCTGTATACCCGGTTGCTCGTGGTAACAGCCGTCTAATGATGTACCGCATTGAGCGTAACTGGTATTCAGTTGCAGAGAAGATCGTTAAAGGCAACGCTGAAGAATCTGAAGCAGCTCGCGTTAAACTGCGCAACGACCTACTGACTCTTGCTCCTATCTTCGCTGAGTATGAATACTTCATGAGCGAAGAGTTTAGCCTAATTGATTGTTACCTAGCTCCGCTATTATGGCGTTTACCTGAGCTTGGTATCGAACTAATTGGTCCTGGTTCTAAAGAGCTTAAGATTTACATGAACCGCGTATTCGAACGTGATTCATTCCTAGCTTCTCTAACTGAAGCTGAGCGTGAGATGCGACTCGTTCGCTAAGCGTTTATGGATATTTCTAATATGACTCCACGCCGACCATACATGCTTCGTGCATTTTATGAATGGCTGGTTGATAACGAACTAACTCCACACCTTGTTGTTGAAGCAACATTACCGGGTGTGCGAGTTCCAGAAGAGTTTGTTCAAGATGGTCAGATCATTCTGAACATCGCGCCTCGTGCGGTTGGACAACTTGAACTGGGTAACGAAGCTGTGACGTTTAGTGCTCGCTTTAGTGGTCGTCCACACTCTGTGATCGTTCCGCTTTACGCAGTTCAAGCGGTTTATGCTCGTGAGAATGGTGCTGGTACCATGTTTGAACCTGAAGAGGCTTACATGGAATCTTTTGAAGAAGGGATTGAAGAAAGTCCTTTTGAAGAACAAGAGAAAGGCCCATCTTTGAGCGTAGCAACGGCAGACTTAGATGCTGAAGAGCCTGACTCAGATCCTGAGCCTCCTCGTCCAGCAAAAGGTCGCCCAAGCCTTCGTGTTATCAAATAACGTTTAACGTTAGCTAAATAACGACTCAAATAAAAAAGCAGCGACTCGTCGCTGCTTTTTCTTTTCTGCTAAATAGCATTTAATTGGCTTGCTTAAGGCTAGTTAACGGCCGTCTCTTCTTCGCCATATTCAAACGCTCGAATCACCTGCTTTACGCCTGAAACATTACGCGCAACTTCTGTCGCGATATCAGCATGCTCTCTAGATACTAACCCAAGTAAAAACACCTCTGAATCTTCAGTGATGACTTTAACCTTGATGCCGTTGAGATCAGCGTTTGCTAAAAGAGCTGATTTCACCTTGGTAGTAATCCAGCTATCGTTACTAATAGCACTGATGGTCAATGGCTCTTTTACTCGCACCTGATTATGGATGCTTTCTACGCCTGCCACTTCTTTGGCTTGGTTTTCAAACGCGCGACGCTCTGAGTCAGTGGTCGCTTGCCCCATCAATACAACCGAACCTCGGTAAGAGCTCGCTGTGATACGAACGTTGCCACGATATGGCTGCTTGTTGGTGATGGCTGCGACTTCAAATTCGATATTGTTATCGTTCCAGATTTGTTTGGTGGTTCGTGTGTCAGTGACTAAGTTCGCTGTGGTTGCAGCACCAGCAATGAAAATGCCAGCACAACCAGACAGGGACAGTGTAAGTAGCGAAACACTAATCAGCTTAAACAGCCTCATAGAGGTTAATGATTTCATTGTGATGCTCCGTATATCACTCTTCGTGAGCAGGGAAGAGTACTTGATCGATTAGGTCACATAGGCAATGCAGTGTCACCATGTGTACTTCATGAATGCGTGCTGTACGGTGTGAAGGGATACGAATTTCTACATCGTGTTCGCCCAATAAGCCTGCCATTTCACCACCATCTTTACCCGTAAAGGCGATGATCGTCATGTCACGTGTTACCGCTGCTTCCATCGCTTTAATGATGTTTTTGCTGTTACCGCTAGTAGAGATAGCCAGTAAAATATCGCCAGTTTGACCAAACGCACGTACCTGCTTAGAGAAGATCTCTTCGTAGTGATAGTCGTTGGCTACTGCCGTTAGCGTGGTGTTGTCTGCTGTGAGAGCCATTGCTGGGAGGCTAGGGCGCTCGGTTTCAAAGCGATTAAGTAGGCACGATACAAATTGCTGAGCATTCGACGCCGAACCACCATTACCACAACAAAGAATTTTGTTTCCGTTAAGCAAGGTCGCAACCATTGCTTGAGCGGCATGCGTAATTGCGTCTGGCAGTGCTTCTGCAGCCGCAATTTGGATCTGAATACTTTCTGTAAAACTTTCTTTAATGCTGTCTAGCATGTTTATCCTTGGGTAATCGCGTTTTGAATCCAGTCGATATTGTCATTCGGCCCTTCTATGGCAACGATATCAAACCTGAAATCTGTAGAGTGTACCGACAAGCCTTGCTGCATAAGCCAAACATTGGCTGTTTTGAGCAGCTTCTGTGACTTCTTTGCTGTCACCATTTCGACGGCATGTCCGTAGCGGGTTTGCTTGCGGTATTTTACCTCAGCAAACACAACCGTATTGTTATGGCGCATTATAAGATCAATCTCGCCACATTTAGCTATGAAGTTTTCTTGAATTAACGATAATCCGTGGCTAACTAAATAATTTTTAGCCACGGCCTCGTATTTATCACCCACTTGTTTGTGGGTGATTGTTGGTTTGGACAGGTACTTTCGGCTAAAAAGCCCCATGCTCTGCCCAGCTGATTTCACGTTGAACAACACAGTTGTTGTCGATGGTTAACACGCCGGTTTCACCTGGAATGCTGTAACCCTGTACGGCTTTCATCTGTGGCAATGCATCCATTAGGTAGTAGGCATCCATCCCCAGTGCTTGCAGACGTTTTTGGCCGTTTGAATGTGCAGGCCATAGGTCGTTTAGCTCTTTGTTAAGCTCGTTCTTGCTCTCAACCAATAGTGGGATGTCACTGTAGAACACACCCGTTAGATCTTCGTACTGCTTGTCACCGCTGTTGCTGCGTGAGTTTGAGAACAAGGCTGGTTGGTCAGCATCTGGGTTAATCGCGACTTCAATGAAAGGCTTAATCAACGTAAGCTCTGAGTTCTTCGCCACAATGTAAACAGAGTCGATATCACGACGGCTGCGCGGTTCAGTTTCTAGATCTAGGTTAAGTAGCCCGTCCATTTGAGCGATACGTTGTTGGCTCTCTTGTAAGCCGAATACCTGATTCACATTGCGCTGAAGTTGGCGCTTGTCAGAGAATAAGGTAATCGCGACTTCGTTGTTGCTGTATTTTTTCCACTCTTTCTCAAACGCTTGCTTAACGCGGTCACCTAAACGCCCTTTTGGCGCAAGAATAAGCGGGTACTTGTAGCCTTGAGCAAAAAGGTGTTTCGCTGCCTGAGCGACTTCTTGCTCTGGCGATAGAGCGAGATAGCAAATGTTGGTATCAGGTTCTAGCTGCGTCGGAATATTTAGAGCTAAAGCTGGAATCGAATTTTCGTGGTTTTTCTGCGCTTGCTGAAGCTTGGTAATATTGCTCTTAATCAGCGGGCCAACGATGAAATCTACCTTGTTCTCTTCCAGTGTCGCTTTAATTTCAGCAGCACTTTGTACGTTGGTGTCCATAACCGTTAGCGTTGCGTTTTCTTCGCGCTCTTTGTCATTCATCATCGCAAAGATGAAACCATCACGCACAAGCTGTGCTTGCTTGCCGTACTTACCCGTGAGCGGCAGTAATAGCGCAGTGCTGGTTGGTTTGCTGATCTCTAGCGCCAATATGTCAGTGATCGCCTGAGGTGTGTAGGTTGCTGCAGGATGACGAGGATTCTCAGCCAGCCAATCAGACAGAGTTTTCTGTAGGTCTGGAAGGTTAGAGTTCAGCGTCTTCATATAAATAGCCAGCTGTAACCAACCTGCTAGAACGTCTTCTGTCGGAGAAGTCTTAAGTTCTAGAATCTCATATTGAGAGTAGCTATTCAGGTTCTGCCAAATACGGTCGGCAGTTATCTGTTGGCTTTCGTCATCAGCGTCTACGTATTCTGAATAAAGGACTAACTCACGGCTTGCTTCGAAATACTCGCTTTGCATTTCAGAAATGTTAGCGCGTAGCTCGTGATAATCTTTCCACTGCTCGTTCGGAAGCTTCCACCAAGGCTGAAAGTTCAGCTGGCTGTACGCTTGCTGTGGTTGCGAGTTATTCACCAGCAGTTGAGCGCGAGCTAATTGCCATTCTGCTTGTTGAACTTCACTCAGCTCTTGTTTGGCTAAGCGCTTGATAAGCAGAGTCGCTTGATCGGTTTTTCCAGCTTGCACAGAAGCCTTAAGTGCCATGATTAACCAGTCGTTTTGTAGACTTCCTTTGCTACTATCCGCCTGCATCATGTAACTTTCAGTTGATTGCGCTGGATCTAGTGTAATATCAACACGCGTTGGTGCTTGAGGACCTGAAGAACAAGCCGCCAATGTAATTGCTAATGCAATTGGAGTTAGTAAGCGTGGTACACTGAGTCTCTTATGGTTCATCGTTGCCATGAGTTCTTTAAATTCCGTATAAATTTGTATCTATATTAATCGTTGAAGTGATGGTAAACAAATGACAGATAACAAAACCTTGCTCACAGAGAGCCCAACTCTCTACATTGTGCCAACCCCAATCGGAAATTTGGGAGATATCACTCAAAGAGCAATTGAAATTTTATCAAGTGTCGATGTTATTGCAGCCGAAGACACACGCCACACGGGTAAGCTGCTTGCTCACTTCAATATATCAACCAGAACGTTCGCTTTACATGATCATAATGAACAAACTAAAGCGCAAGTTCTAGTCGAAAGGTTATTAGAAGGTCAGTCTATCGCATTAGTCTCTGATGCGGGTACTCCTTTAATTAGTGACCCAGGTTACCATCTTGTCTCACAATGTCGTCAAGCGGGTGTGAGAGTTGTGCCACTTCCTGGTGCTTGTGCTGTGATTACCGCGTTAAGTGCTTCTGGTTTACCGTCAGATCGTTTCAGCTTTGAGGGCTTCTTACCGCCAAAGAGCAAGGGTCGCAAAGACAAGTTCTTAGAGATCGCAAAGGCAGAGCGCACGTGCATCTTCTATGAATCACCACACCGTATTTCAGATTCTCTACAAGACATGCTTGAGATTCTTGGCCCTGACCGTGAGGTTGTATTGGCGCGTGAGCTAACCAAAACCTTCGAAACCATCCAAGGGCTGCCACTTGGTGAACTTATTGAGTGGATTGAAGAAGACGCGAACCGTAAACGCGGTGAGATGGTGTTACTGATTCACGGCCACCGTGAAGAAGCGAGCACAGAACTGCCAGACGAAGCGACTCGCACACTAGGCATTCTAACCAAAGAGCTGCCTCTTAAAAAAGCGGCGGCGATGACGGCAGAAATCTACAACCTGAAAAAGAACGCGCTGTACAAGTGGGGCCTTGAGCACCTAGATGGTTAACGCTGAATAGATAAATAGCTGCTCAGTGTATAAGTCGCTAGAGTGCTATTTTAAAGCTTGTGAGGAATGAAGGTCGTCCCTTCATTCCTCTTTTTTTGTCTGGATTGTGTGAAATTCATGCGTTTACTTAGCGGTTTGCAGCATATTTGTGATCTCGCTAGACACTGCACTCTAATCTCTATACAATCCGCCCTCGGAGTTGAACGGGTAATCGCTGCTTTGCTGATGTCCTTCGGGAGACTGACGTTGAGGTCCTTCGGGAAACTGACGTTGAAGTCCTTCGGGAGACTGGCAGAGGGGAGGAACGTCCGGGCTCCATAGAGCAGGGTGCCAGATAACGTCTGGGGGGCGCGAGCCCACGACAAGTGCAGCAGAGAGAAGACCGCCGATGGCCTCATTTCTTCGGAAGAGGCACAGGTAAGGCTGAAAGGGTGCGGTAAGAGCGCACCGTGCGACTGGCAACAGTTCGTAGCAAGGTAAACTCCACCCGGAGCAAGATCAAATAGGCCCTCGCATTGCGCTGCTCGCGTATGGGGGCGGGTAGATTGCTTGAGCCTGTGAGCGATTGCAGGCCTAGACGAATGGTTACCACCGCGCAAGCGGAACAGAACCCGGCGTATGTGTCAACTCCACCTATATAAAGAACCCATCATTACTTAACCGTAGTGATGGGTTTTTTGCTTTATATTGACGTAAATTATTTAGATTTCCTTAAAATCTTTCACCCTGATATAAGCTTGGGTCAAAAATTCCAAATGCCTATACACAATATGGTGGAGATACAGCGTGAAATCAGTACACTAAAACGTTAATAGAACAAATTATTGCCGAACTAATGGCTCAATCCACTCACTGAGAAGACTATGACAGAAGCATTCAAACATATTTCAGTATTGCTTAACGAATCTATTGACGGACTTGCGATCAAACCTGACGGTACCTACATCGATGGTACTTTTGGCCGTGGTGGGCACAGCCGTACAATCCTGTCTAAACTGGGCGAGAATGGAAGACTCTTTAGTATCGACCGCGATCCACAAGCAATTGCTGAAGCTCAGAAGATTGATGACCCCCGTTTTACGATTATTCACGGCCCATTCTCAGGTATGGCTGAATATGCAGAGCGTTATGACTTAGTGGGTAAAGTGGATGGTGTTTTACTGGATTTAGGTGTGTCTTCACCACAGCTAGATGATGCTGAACGTGGCTTTAGCTTCATGAAAGACGGCCCGCTAGACATGCGTATGGATCCAACGACGGGTATTCCGGTTTCTCAGTGGCTAGTTGATGCGGATCTTGATGACATCACATGGGTTATCCGTGAGTTCGGTGAAGATAAACACGCTCGTCGTATCGCGAAGGGCATCATTGCTTATCAAGAGAACGAAGAGAACGAACCGTTAACACGTACTGGCCAATTGGCTAAGCTTATCTCTGATGTCGCTCCAAAGAACTTTAAAGAGAAAAAGCACCCAGCGACACGTGCTTTCCAAGCATTTCGTATCTACATTAATAGTGAACTTGAAGAGATCGATACCGCACTGAAAGGCGCTGCAAGTATTCTTGCTCCCCAAGGTCGTATCTCTGTTATCAGTTTTCACTCTCTTGAAGACCGTATGGTGAAGCGCTTCATCCGTAAAGAGAGTCAAGGGCCACAGGTTCCTCATGGTTTACCGCTAACCGAAGATCAAATTAAAGCTTTAGGTAGTGCCGATCTAAAACCAATTGGTAAAGCGATCAAGCCTTCTAAAGATGAAGTGGATGAGAATACTCGTTCGCGTAGCTCAGTATTACGAATCGCAGAAAAGCTATAGTCAATGAAGACCTCCAAACCAAACTTAGCCAAGATAATATTTTTTGATTTGATCTCCGTGGGCAAGGTCCCATTGATGCTTCTTATCTGTATCTTCGCGAGTGCGATGGGGGTCGTTCTTACGACACATATGTCACGTCAGGCGATCACGCAAAAAGACACGGCGTTGGTGGAGCGAGAACAGCTTGATGATGAGTGGCGAAATTTAATGCTTGAAGAGACGGCTCTGGCTGAACATAGTCGCGTTCAAGCATCGGCAAAAAGAGAGCTAGACATGAAACGTCCAGACTCTGAAAAAGAAGTTGTGATCACACTGAAATGACCGGTAAAAAGGAAAAAGCACCCGCAAAAACCGTTAAGAAATCAACGAAAGAGCGTGTGACGAGCGAAAAGGATTCGGATCCAATTCTTATTAAATGGCGTTTCAACGTCGTTATTGCTTTCGTGTTTCTTGCCTTTGCTGCGCTGGTTGGTCGTGTGGCTTACATCCAAATTATTGAACCAGATAACTTAATTCGTCAGGGCGACCTTCGCTCGGTACGTGTTAAGGCAATTCCTTCTGCTCGCGGTATTATCTCAGACCGTAATGGCGAGCCGCTTGCTGTGAGTGTTCCAGTTGAAGCGGTATGGGCCGATCCTAAAACGATTTTCGATAAAAACGGCATGGCCCAAATTGATCGTTGGTACGCGTTAGCCGATGTACTTGGCTTAGAGCGACAATCGATGATCGACAAGATCTCTAGCAACAAATCCCGTCGTTTTATTTACCTGCAAAGACAAGTTAGCCCTGCAATGGCTAAGTATATCCGTGAGCTTAAGCTGGTGGGTGTTGGCCTGAAAGCTGAATCTCGACGTTACTATCCTGCAGGCGAAGTCAGTGCGCACCTTATCGGTGTTACCGGCATTGATGGACACGGCCTAGAAGGCGTTGAGCGCAGCTATGACAAGTGGCTCACAGGCGAGGCGGGTAAGCGAACGATTCGTAAAGACCGCTACGGACGTGTTGTTGAAAACATTGCTTTAGAAGAGCGTGAAGAAGGCAAACCACTCGAGCTAACGATCGATCAACGATTACAAGCGATCGCCTACCGAGCGATTAAACAGGCGGTGGCCGATCATAAGGCGACTTCTGGCTCTGCTATTTTGTTGGATGTAAAAACCGGCGCTGTGTTGGCGATGGTCAATGCCCCTTCTTATAACCCGAACAATCGTGCTGACTTACAAAGTTTTAAGATGCGTAACCGCGTACTTACTGATGCGATGGAGCCCGGCTCTACCGTGAAACCTTTTGTGGTTTTGGCAGCGCTAGAGAACGGTACTGCTGATCCAGATATCGTTCTTGATACTGGCAACGGCATCATGCAGATCGGTGGCAGTCGTGTGCGAGACTCGTCTAAAGTCGGTAAGGCTGATTTAGCACTGATCCTCAAGAAGTCGAGTAACATCGGTGTGGCGAAGTTGGCACTTAACATGCCTTTAGAAGCCCTGCTTGGGATGTACAGTTCTGTTGGTCTAGGCGAAATGTCTGGGCTGAACTTAATCGGTGAAACGAGCGGTATTTTCCCGAATCGTCGTCGCTGGTCTAAGTTTGAAATTGCAACACTATCATTCGGTTACGGTTTGTCTGTTACACCGATGCAGTTGGCACATGCGTATGCGACGCTAGCCAACAAAGGCATGTATGAACCGATTCATATTATTAAGAGTAACGACCAAGACTTTTCTAAGCAGATCATCAAGCGCGAGAACGCTGAACTGGTTTTGAATATGCTCGAAGGGGTGACTCAAAAAGGCGGCACAGCAACAAGAGCGGCGGTTCCTGGTTACCGAGTTGCAGCAAAAACGGGTACGTCTCGTAAGGCTGAAGCTGGCGGATACAGCGACGAATACATTGCGATTACCGCAGGTTTTGCCCCTGTTAGTGACCCAAGAGTCGCGTTGGTTGTTGTGGTCAATGAGCCTCAAGGTGACCTTTACTATGGCGGTTCAGTTGCTGCCCCCGTTTTTTCTGAAATCATGAAGGGTGCACTGCAAATACTGAATGTCCCTGCTGATGAAAACAAGTTTCAAGAATAGAGCCAATCAGGATTCAATATGAGTAATAGCCTCACGCTGTCATCTTTACTTTCTCCTTGGGGTGACTTTAGTTCACCTGAGCTGGATGCGATTGCCGTTGAACAGTTGGAGTTGGATAGTCGTGCCATCAAAGACGGCGATATTTTTGTTGCTGTAGTTGGGCATGCTGTTGATGGCCGTCGTTTCATCGACAAAGCGGTCGCACAGGGAACCAATGCCGTTATCGCACAAGCTGATGCTGAAAAGGCCCACGGTCTGATTGAGTGGTTGGATACTGTTCCAGTAATTTACATTAAAGACCTTAACTTGGTGTTATCTGAGTTGGCCGGTCGTGTTTACTCGTCTCAAGCGACTAAGTTGATTGGTGTTACCGGCACCAATGGCAAAACCACTATCACCCAATTGATTGTTCAATGGCTTGATCTTGTTGGTCAACGTTCTGCGGTAATGGGCACCACGGGTAATGGTTTTTTAGATAATCTAAAAACCGCGGCGAATACCACAGGCAGTGCGATTGAAATACAACGCACACTGAGTGAGTTAACGAAAGAAAACGCGGCTTACACAGCTATGGAAATATCTTCTCATGGTTTGGTGCAAGGTCGCGTTAAAGCCTTGGACTTCGAAGTCGGTGTATTCACTAATTTGAGCCGTGATCATCTTGATTACCATGGCACGATGGAAGAGTACGCTTTGGCTAAGAAGAGTCTGTTTACCGAACATAAATGCAAGCACGCTGTCATAAACGTTGATGACGAAGTAGGCAAAGCTTGGATGACAGATTTATCGAATGCGATTGCTGTTTCATTACTTCCATTAACGGACTACCAACAGTCGGTATGGGCATCTGATGTTGCTTATGCAGAAACTGGGATTAAGCTCTCTTTCGATGGTAGTTGGGGACAAGGCGATCTTTCTGTTCCATTAATTGGTCAGTTTAACGCATCAAATGTACTGGTTGCCTTTGCGACCTTGCTGTCATTAGGTATCGATAAGCAAATCTTGGTCGACACTGCGCCTCAGCTGCAACCTGTGATTGGCCGAATGGAGCTATTCCAAGTGCCGAACAAAGCAAAAGTGGTTGTCGATTACGCGCATACGCCAGACGCTTTAGAAAAAGCATTAGCAGCATTGCGAGTTCACTGTTCTGGAAAGTTGTGGGCTATCTTTGGCTGCGGCGGTGACCGTGACACTGGTAAGCGTCCTATGATGGCAGCGACCGCAGAGCAGTTCGCCGATAAAATCATTATTTCAGATGACAATCCTCGTAGCGAAGATCCTGCCTTGATTGTCAAAGACATGCTGGCAGGCTTAAACAAACCTGAATCTGCATTTGTGGAACACGATCGCTACCAAGCGGTTAAGTTCGCGCTTGAGCAGGCAGGCAGCAATGACATTATTCTTTTGGCTGGTAAAGGCCATGAGGATTACCAAGTATTAAAAGACGAAACGATCCATTACTCAGATCGAGAATCTGCGCTTCAACTTTTAGGTATTTCATAATGATTGATGTATCACTCGAACAGATTTGTTCAGCGGTCAGCGGTGAGTTGATTGAGGCTGGTAACTCAAACAATGCCGTAATTAATGCCGTTTCTACCGACACTCGCACCGTTGAAGAAGGTGCATTGTTTGTTGCTATCGTCGGAGAACGTTTCGATGCGCATGACTTTTGTCATCAAGCGGTTGAGGCAAATGCGAGTGCGTTGTTAGTCGAACGAAAACTTGACCTAAATATTACTCAAGTTGTTGTTGAAGACACTAAACTTGCTTTAGGTCAGCTAAGTGCTTGGATCCACAAACAATGTGATGTGCCAACCATGGCGATAACAGGAAGCTGTGGCAAAACAACCGTCAAAGAGATGGTGGCGAGCATTCTGCAACAACGTGGCAAGGTGTTGTTTACTGCGGGTAACTTCAATAATGATATTGGTGTACCACTAACCTTACTGCGCAGTGAGCCCAATGACGACTATGCCGTGATAGAACTGGGCGCGAACCATATTGGTGAAATCGCCTATACCACGCAACTTGTGAAACCGCAGGTGGCGTTGGTGAATAACGTAGCTGCCGCGCATCTAGAAGGCTTTGGCTCAATTGATGGTGTTAAACAAGCGAAAGGCGAAATTTTTCAGGGGCTTGCTGCTGGTGATACTGCTATTGTTAACCTAGAGAGCAATGGTGGTGACTTCTGGAAAGATGTGCTTGCAGACAAAAACGTACTGACATTTTCAGAAAGCGACAGTACGGCAGATTACTTTGCTAAGAATATTCGCATTAATGAGCAGGGCGAAGCTTGCTTTGAGATGCAAACGCCGCAAGGCGCTATACCGGTTGAGCTTGGCATTATTGGTCAGCATAACGTAGCGAATGCGTTGGCTGCAGCAGCGTTGAGTATCCAGTTTGGTGCCACGCTTGAAGAAGTAAAAAATGGTTTAGCGAATCTTATCTCTGTCAAAGGACGAGTTGAGGTTCAACAATTAAGTCAGAATATCAAGCTGATAGATGACAGTTATAACGCTAGCGTACCTGCGATGAAGGCGGCAGCCAAACTGCTGTCGAGCTTCAAAGGTCAGCGTTGGTTGATTTTAGGCAATATGGCTGAATTAGGCGACGAAAGCCTTGCACTTCACCGTCAAGTCGGTGAATATGCTGCCCCATTCGCTTTTGAGCATGTACTCACTTACGGTGATGATACCAAGGTGATTAGTGAGGTCTGTAATGGTACCCACTTTGCAACGCATCAAGCGATGATCGCGCACATAGAGCAGCACTTATGCTTGCCAGAAAACGCGTCACATACCTTGTTGGTAAAAGGCGCCAATAGTGCAGGAATGAGTAAAATAGCCGCTGCTTTAAAGGAGAACTTTTCATGATAATTTGGCTTGCAGAGCTACTACAGCCACACCTTTCTTTTTTCCGTTTGTTCGAATACCTATCGTTTCGTGCAATCGCGAGTATTTTGACGGCTTTATGTCTGTCGCTGTGGATGGGACCTCGTTTAATTGAGCGTCTGCAAATGCTACAAATTGGCCAAGTTGTTCGTAATGACGGCCCTGAATCTCACTTTAGCAAACGTGGTACACCAACCATGGGCGGCGTGATGATCCTAGCTGCCATTATTATTACAGTATTAATGTGGGCTGATCTTTCTAACCCTTACGTTTGGGCGGTATTAGTTGTACTTGCTGGTTATGGCGCGGTTGGTTTTGTTGATGACTACCGTAAAGTGGTTCGTAAGAACACCGATGGCTTGATTGCTCGCTGGAAGTACTTCTGGCAATCGGCTATTGCATTGGTTGTGGCATTTGCTCTGTATGCTCACGGGCACGATACTGCGGCAACTCAACTGGTGGTTCCTTTCTTTAAAGATGTGATGCCACAATTAGGTTTATTGTACATCGTACTGACTTATTTTGTTATTGTGGGTACCAGTAACGCGGTGAACCTAACAGACGGCCTAGATGGTTTGGCGATCATGCCAACGGTGATGGTTGCTGCTGGTTTTGCTGTGATTGCTTGGGCGACAGGTAACGTTAACTTCGCAGCATATCTACACATTCCATACATCCCATACACTTCTGAGCTTGTGGTTGTATGTACTGCTATCGTCGGTGCAGGCCTAGGTTTCCTATGGTTCAACACCTACCCAGCTCAAGTATTCATGGGCGATGTTGGTTCGCTAGCACTGGGCGGTGCATTGGGTGTGATTGCTGTGTTAGTTCGCCAAGAATTGGTACTGGTTATCATGGGCGGTGTATTTGTAATGGAGACTCTGTCAGTGATTCTGCAGGTGGGCTCTTACAAATTGCGTGGTCAGCGTATTTTCCGCATGGCACCGATTCACCACCACTATGAACTGAAAGGTTGGCCAGAGCCGCGTGTTATCGTGCGTTTTTGGATCATCTCAATGGTATTAGTACTGGTTGGCCTAGCGACACTGAAAGTTCGTTAATCCTGTGTGAGCCTCTGAGTAGGGGCTCTTTAAAACTATTAAGAGCATCTTGTTTAAATGGAACGTTGGCAAAATATTCAAAATGTAGTGGTTGTGGGGCTCGGTATTACCGGGCTCTCTGTCGTTAAACATCTCGTAAAATATCAACCTCATACGCATGTGAAGGTCATTGATACGCGAGAGCTACCACCAGGAAAAGAATCTTTACCTGAGTCGGTAGAGCTGCATTCTGGAAGCTGGAATAGCCAATGGCTAGCTGAGGCTGATCTGGTGGTTGCTAACCCAGGCATTGCTTTAGCGACACCTGAAATTCAAGATGTGCTTCAAGCGGGTACGCCTGTCGTTGGCGACATCGAGCTGTTTGGTTGGGCTGTAGATAAGCCTGTTGTGGCGATTACTGGTTCAAACGGTAAGAGTACCGTGACTGATCTGACTGGTGTGCTTGCTAAGGCTGCTGGGCTTAATGTTGGCGTTGGCGGCAATATTGGCATTCCTGCCCTAGACCTTCTAGAACTTGATGCGGATTTATATGTCCTTGAACTTTCAAGTTTTCAGTTAGAAACTACATCGAATTTAAAACTTGCCGCTGCGGCATTCTTAAATCTGTCTGAAGATCATATGGATCGCTATCAAGGCATGGCTGATTACCGTGAGGCCAAGTTAAGAATCTTTAATAACGCGCAGTGTGCGACTGTTAATCGTGAAGACAAAGAGACTTACCCTGACCAGACAATGCCATTGTTGACTTTTGGCCTAGATAACCAAGAGTTTGGTGTAT
The DNA here is from genome assembly GCF_041465805.1 of Vibrio sp. 10N.239.311.G01. Lineage (NCBI taxonomy): Bacteria > Pseudomonadati > Pseudomonadota > Gammaproteobacteria > Vibrionales > Vibrionaceae > Vibrio > Vibrio sp. 10N.239.311.G01. The sequence goes on along the minus strand of NZ_JBFSRM010000009.1, from coordinate 21,596 downwards.
CAACGATTGATAGTACTGAGTGGTTGGTCGATCACGGTAAACCTGTCCTTGCTACCCAAGATTTAACATTGGTTGGACGTCACAATGTGGCGAATGCGTTAGTCTCACTTGCACTATTGAAGCAAGTTGGTATCGACTACAGCAAAAGTCTTGATGCTTTGAAGGCCTATAACGGTTTGACGCATCGTTGCCAAGTCGTGGCTGACAAGCGCGAAATCAAATGGGTTAATGACTCCAAAGCAACGAATGTAGCCAGCACATTGGCAGCCCTGTCTGGGTTGGAGTATCAAGGTACGTTATATCTTTTGGTTGGCGGCGTTGGTAAAGGTGCTGACTTTAGTGAGCTTGAACCAGTATTGGCGCAACTTGAGCGTGTTCAGCTGTGTTGTTTCGGTGAAGATGCAGATCAATTCATGCCTCTGCACCTATCGGCACAAAAGTTCGATACCATGCAGCAGATAATCGAATCTATCTCGCCACAGCTGGTGGCTGGAGATATGGTGATGCTGTCTCCGGCGTGCGCAAGCTTCGATCAATTTAATAATTTCATGGCAAGAGGTGATGCGTTCACTGAGCTTGCTCATGAGTATGCTTAACGTGTTGAAGGACTAACATTCAGTGCAAAGAGTCAAAGAGATTAATCAATCCATCTGGCAGTGGCTAAACCGTGCTACTCCCGAGGCGCTTTACGATCGTCAATTGGTGTGGATTGCTCTTGGGCTAATGCTGACAGGTTTGGTGATGGTGACGTCTGCTTCGTTCCCCATCAGTGCTCGTTTAACCGATCAGCCGTTTCACTTTATGTTCCGTCATGCCATCTTCCTTGTATTGGCGTTAGGTGTCTCTAGCGTCATATTGCAAATCCCGATGCAACGCTGGTTTCAATACAGTATGTATCTACTGGGCTTGTCCTTCTTCTTGCTGATTGTGGTATTAGCCGTCGGTAAGTCGGTTAACGGAGCATCGCGTTGGATCCCATTAGGGCTATTTAACTTACAACCCGCTGAAGTCGCCAAGTTATCGCTGTTTATCTTTATGGCGGGCTACTTGGTTCGGAAGCAAGATGAAGTGAGAAAAACCTTCTTCGGTGGTTTTGGTAAACCGATCATGGTATTCGGCGCTTTTGCCGTGCTGCTGCTAGGCCAGCCCGATTTAGGTACTGTGGTCGTAATGCTAGTGACCCTGTTCGGCATGCTATTCATTGCTGGTGCCAAGCTTTCACAGTTTATCGCCTTGATGGTGGCAGGTATTGCCGCGGTCGTCGGTTTGATTGTTATAGAACCTTATCGTGTTCGACGTGTTACCTCATTCTGGGAACCTTGGAACGACCCGTTCGGCAGTGGTTACCAGTTAACTCAGTCATTGATGGCGTTTGGCCGTGGTGATTGGATGGGGCAAGGGCTTGGTAACTCGATTCAAAAACTCGAATACTTACCAGAAGCGCATACCGATTTTGTATTTGCTGTGTTGGCTGAAGAGCTTGGCTTTGTCGGTGTTACCTTAGTATTAATGTTGATCTTCAGCTTGGTGTTAAAAGCCATTCTGATAGGTAAAAAAGCCTTTGAACACGATCAAGTGTTCAGCGGCTATCTGGCTTTTGGTATTGGTATTTGGTTTGCGTTTCAGACGCTTGTTAACGTAGGTGCTGCATCTGGCATCGTTCCGACCAAAGGTCTAACCCTACCGCTAATCAGTTATGGTGGTTCGAGTTTAATTGTTATGTCTGTGGCGGTATCAATGCTGCTGCGCATTGACCACGAATGCCGAATGCAACAAAAAGAACAAGCTGATAGTCAAAACGAATTAGTAGAATAAGAATCTAACGTGATGAAACAAAACAAAAAACTTATAGTGATGGCTGGTGGTACTGGCGGTCACGTTTTCCCAGGGTTAGCAGTAGCGAAAAAGCTTCAGCAACAAGGTTGGGAAATTCGCTGGTTAGGCACAGCAGACAGAATGGAAGCGGATTTAGTGCCAAAGCATGGCATTGAAATCGACTTCATCAAAGTGAAAGGCCTGCGTGGTCAAGGCATTAGCAAGTTAATTAAAGCGCCGTTCCAGATTATTAATGCCATACTTCAAGCAAGGCAACACATCAAAGCATGGCAGCCTGATGTGGTACTTGGTATGGGTGGCTACGTGAGTGGCCCGGGTGGTATCGCGGCATGGTTGTCTGGCATTCCAGTGGTTCTCCATGAACAAAATGCAGTGGCAGGTTTAACCAACCAATGGCTGTCTAAGATTGCTAAAAAGGTTTTCCAAGCTTTCCCTGGTGCGTTTCCTACTGCAGAAGTGGTGGGTAACCCAGTACGCGAAGATGTGGTTGCCTTAGCTGAACCCGAGCAACGCATGGCTGAGCGTGATGGTGACATCCGCATCTTGGTTATGGGCGGCAGTCAGGGCGCAAAAATCCTAAACGATACCTTGCCAGTAACGATGGCGCAGCTTGGTGAAGGCTTCACTGTGATGCACCAAGCGGGTAAGAACAATCAACAACAAGTTATTGAGCAATACAAATCACATTCTGTTGGTAATGTTCAAGTGACTGAATTTATTGATGATGTGGCGCAAGCTTATGAGTGGGCAGATCTATTAGTGTGTCGCTCAGGTGCATTAACCGTATCAGAAGTGTCTGCGGCAGGTGTCGGTTCTATCTTCGTTCCGTTTATGCACAAAGACAGACAACAAGCGTTGAATGCCGACCATTTAGTTGAATGTGGCGCAGCGTTAATGATTGAACAGCCTCAACTAACGGCTGATAAGCTAGCGAACACTATCGCGCAGCTTGATAGAAATGAATTAAAAATGATGGCAACAAAAGCTCGTCAAGCCGCCAAGCTTGATGCTGATGTGACCGTCGCTGAAGCGATTAAAGCTTTAGCAAAATAATGAGATTGAATTGATGACGATTGAACATACCCAAGACTTAGCGCAAATCCGTGCAATGGTGCCAGAGATGCGCCGTGTTAAATCTATCCACTTCATTGGTATTGGTGGTGCCGGAATGAGCGGGATTGCTGAAGTCTTGCTAAATGAAGGCTACCAGATCACGGGTTCTGATATTGCTCAAAACCCAGTGACTGATCGTTTAGTTAGCAAGGGTGCGACCGTTTATATCGGTCACCAAGCGAGTAACGTTGCCGACGCAAGTGTGGTGGTTGTTTCAACCGCTATCAACGAAGAAAACCCAGAAATTATTGCAGCTCGTGAAGCGCGCACACCGATCGTTCGTCGTGCAGAAATGCTGGCTGAGCTGATGCGTTTTCGTCACGGTATTGCTGTGGCAGGTACGCACGGTAAAACAACCACGACTGCGCTAGTGACACAGATTTACTCGGAAGCCGGCCTAGATCCAACCTTCGTAAACGGTGGTTTGGTTAAAAGTGCTGGCACTAACGCACGTTTAGGTTCAAGCCGTATTCTTATCGCTGAAGCCGATGAGAGTGATGCTTCATTTTTACATCTGCAACCTATGGTTAGTATCGTAACTAACATTGAAGCGGATCATATGGATACCTACGGCGGCGATTTCGAAACGCTAAAGCAGACATTTATCGATTTCCTACACAACCTGCCGTTCTACGGCCAGGCTGTGATGTGTGTAGATGATCCTGTTGTACGTGAACTTATCCCTCAGGTGAGCCGCCAAGTGATTACTTACGGCTTCTCTGAAGACGCTGATATCCGCATTGAAAACTATGTACAACAAGGTCAGCAAGGCAAGTTTACGGTTGTTCGTAAAGGTAAAGCCAATCTCGATATTACGTTGAATATTCCCGGTCGCCATAACGCACTGAACGCATCAGCGGCGATTGCGGTTGCGACGGAAGATGACATCAGCGATGAAGCGATTCTAAAAGCGATGGCTGGAACGGAAGGCACTGGCCGTCGTTTCGATCACCTTGGTGAATATGAAACGGGTAAGGGTGTTGCAATGCTGGTCGATGATTACGGCCATCACCCAACCGAAGTTGATGTCACCATTCAAGCTGCACGAAGTGGTTGGACTGATAAACGTCTTGTGATGATCTTCCAACCGCACCGTTATAGCCGCACTCGCGATCTGTATGATGACTTCGCGAACGTTCTTGAGCAGGTTGATGTGCTTATTCTGTTAGATGTTTATTCTGCAGGTGAGAAACCTATTGCAGGGGCTGACGGACGCTCGTTAAGTCGAACTATTCGTGGGCGTGGTAAGATTGATCCCATCTTTGTTGCTGATATCAACACGCTGCCGTCGGTTTTAGCCAACGTTATTCAAGGCGGAGACCTTGTTTTAACACAGGGTGCTGGTGATGTTGGTCGTGTAGCGAAGCAACTTGAATCGCTACAATTAGACATTAATAAGATGCAAAACGCGTAGCAGAATACTGTATACAGACTGTGGTTGATCGCTCACTTCTTGCGATTGACCTAAAATTGACCAAAAATCTTATTATCAACGTTTGATAGTTTGATTTTGCTCAGTATAATTCATAGGTTAAAGTAAGTGCTTTTACCTCTATTACGAAGATAGGGAATAGAATTGCGAACCAACGACAGGGAATGCGGGCTTTGGTAGAAAGTACTTTTAGCGAAAACCGCCACCTATTCAGTTTACCATCGCTAAAGAAACACGCTGTAGGCGGGTCTTTTTTTGTCATGGTACTGCTATTCATTGGATTTCTTTTCTATACCACACTGACTTGGATGTGGGACGATCAGCGATTGCCTCTCTCCAAAATAGTACTTCAAGGCGACTTAACTTACGTAACTGCTGGTGATGTTCAACATGCCTTTGGCGAGCTAGAGCATATTGGAACGTTCATGTCGCAAGACATCGGTGTGTTGCAAGACAGTTTAGAAGCGTTACCTTGGGTTTCAGTGGTGTCCATTCGTAAGCAGTGGCCAGACACAATAAAAGTATTTTTGACTGAGTACCATGCGGCAGCAATCTGGAACGGTAACATGCTGCTGAATGACGATGGTCAGGTGTTTAATGGTGATATCGGTCTTTTGAAGGGCGATAGAGTCAAGCTTTACGGCCCAGACGGCACCAGCCAAAAAGTGATAGAAAAGTGGCGACAGATAACCCCTTTGATTAACAATCTAGGGTTAACCGTTACCTCGCTCGTTCTCAATGAGCGTCGCGCTTGGCAAATAATCCTAGATAACGGTATCCGTTTAGAACTAGGTAAAGATTCTTTAGATGAGCGTGTTGAACGCTTCATTTCGCTTTACAACGAACTTGGTAGTAAAGCGAATCAAGTGAGCTACATCGACCTCAGGTATGATACGGGAGCCGCTGTAGGTTGGTTTCCAGAGCAAGAGTTAGAAGAGAGCACAGATGACTAAGACCGCAGATGACAACATAATCGTTGGTCTTGATATAGGCACTGCGACCATATCAGCTCTAGTTGGTGAAATATTGCCTGATGGTCAAATCAATATCATTGGTTCAGGGCAAAGCCCATCCAGAGGTATGGATAAAGGTGGTGTAAACGACCTAGAGTCGGTAGTGAAGTCAGTTCAGCGAGCCATTGATCAAGCAGAGTTGATGGCGGAATGCCAAATCAGCAATGTGTTTATCTCGCTATCGGGCAAACATATCGCGAGCCGAATTGAAAAAGGCATGGGCACTATTTCTGATGAAGAGGTGTCTCAAGACGATATGGATCGAGCGATCCATACCGCGAAATCAATTAAAATAGGTGATGAGCAGAGAATTCTGCACGTGATTCCACAAGAATTTACCATCGATTATCAAGAGGGGATCAAGAATCCACTTGGTTTATCTGGTGTTCGAATGGAAGTCAGTGTTCATCTAATTTCTTGCCACAGCGACATGGCGAGAAACATTATTAAAGCTGTTGAACGATGTGGTCTCACAGTAGAACAAATCGTGTTTTCAGGACTTGCCTCAAGCAATGCGGTAATTACTGAAGACGAGAGAGAGCTTGGAGTATGTGTTGTCGATATCGGTGCGGGTACAATGGATATTTCCATTTGGACTGGCGGCGCACTTCGACACACAGAAGTCTTTTCCTACGCAGGAAATGCAGTAACCAGTGATATTGCCTTCGCTTTCGGCACGCCAGTGAGCGATGCTGAAGAGATAAAAGTAAACCATGGTTGCGCTCTGAGTGAACTCGTAAGCAAGGATGATTCTGTTAACGTCCCAAGTGTTGGTGGTCGCCCATCGAGAAGTTTGCAACGACAAACTTTGTCGGAAGTGATTGAACCACGTTACACTGAACTTATGGGTCTCGTTAACCAAACTATTGATACGGTTCAATTACAGCTACGAGATGAAGGTATTAAACACCACCTTGCAGCTGGCGTCGTTCTCACTGGTGGAGCGGCACAAATTGACGGATTGGTAGAGTGTGCGGAACGTGTTTTCCGCAATCAAGTTCGAGTTGGTAAGCCGTTAGAAGTTAGTGGCTTAACTGACTATGTTAAAGAGCCGTATCATTCTACGGCGGTTGGTTTACTTCATTACGCAAGAGATTGTCAGATCAGTGATGAAGGTGATTACAGCGAACCTAAGCGTTCAGCACCTTCTATGTCTGGTTTATTTGGCAAATTGCGTAATTGGATACAAAAAGAGTTTTAACCTGAGTTGCAGGAAAAAACGGAGATAACACATGTTTGAACCGATGATGGAAATGTCTGACGATGCAGTAATTAAAGTCGTTGGAGTTGGTGGCGGTGGCGGTAACGCTGTTGAGCACATGGTACGTGAATCAATCGAAGGCGTAGAATTCATCAGTGTTAACACTGATGCACAAGCACTTCGTAAAACAAGCGTGAGCAGCGTGATCCAAATTGGTGGTGATATCACTAAAGGTTTGGGCGCTGGTGCAAACCCACAAGTAGGCCGTGATGCAGCTCTCGAAGATCGAGAAAGAATTAAAGAAGTTCTAACTGGCGCCGATATGGTATTTATCGCAGCTGGTATGGGCGGTGGTACTGGTACAGGTGCTGCTCCAGTTATTGCTGAAGTTGCGAAAGAGTTGGGTGTGCTAACGGTTGCTGTTGTAACTAAGCCATTTAGCTTTGAAGGCAAAAAACGTTTAGCGTTTGCTGAGCAAGGTATTGAAGAGCTTTCTAAACATGTGGATTCTTTAATTACGATTCCAAATGAGAAGCTACTTAAAGTACTTGGCCGCGGCGTAACTCTGCTAGAAGCTTTCGCAAGTGCTAATGATGTACTTAAAAACGCTGTACAAGGTATCGCTGAGCTAATTACTCGCCCTGGTATGATTAACGTCGATTTCGCGGATGTTCGCACCGTAATGTCTGAGATGGGTCATGCAATGATGGGTAGCGGTATCGCAAAAGGTGAAGACCGTGCTGAAGAAGCTGCTGAAACGGCAATTTCTAGCCCACTACTAGAAGACATCGACCTAGCTGGCGCACGTGGCGTTCTTGTGAACATCACAGCAGGCCTAGATATGCGTCTAGATGAATTCGAAACAGTAGGTAATACAGTTAAGGCATTCGCATCTGATAACGCAACAGTTGTGATTGGTACTTCTCTAGACCCTGATATGACGGATGAAATCCGTGTAACTGTTGTAGCAACAGGTATCGGCACAGAGAAAAAACCAGACATTACATTAGTTGCTGGTGGTAAAGCTAAGGTTGCACCAACTCCTCAACCACAGGTAGCGGCTCAAACTGCACCAAAAGTGGAAGAGAAAGTGGCACAACCATTGCAAGAAAAAACTGAGGTTAAACCTCAAGTTAAGCCGCAGCCAACAACGTCACCTGTTTCTTCAGGTACAGGCGCTAGCCAAAGTGCAGCACCTAAGGCTGAGAAAGAGAGTGGATACTTAGATATTCCAGCATTCTTACGACGTCAGGCTGATTAACAAATACCCAAAATTTGACTATCGTCGAATTAATGGTAAAATTCGCGGTCGGTAAATACTGACCGTGATTTGTAGCACTGATAACGAGGCAAGCAGATGATCAGACAACGTACTCTGAAAGAAATTGTGAAAACAACTGGTGTGGGTCTCCACTCTGGTCGTAAAGTCACACTTACTCTTCGCCCGGCAGCTGCAAATACAGGTATTGTTTATCGTCGTACAGATGTAAATCCACCTGTAGATTTCCCAGCTGATCCAGCGTCAGTTCGTGACACTATGCTATGTACAGCTCTTGTTAATGACGAAGGCGTACGTATCTCTACAGTGGAACACCTTAACGCAGCTTTAGCGGGTATGGGCATCGACAACATTATTGTTGAAGTAGATGCACCTGAGATCCCAATTATGGATGGTAGCGCAAGCCCATTCGTATACTTGCTACAGCAAGCGGGTGTAGAAACACTGAATGCAGCGAAGCGTTTTATTCGTATCAAAAAGCCTATCCGTTTTGAAGATGGCGATAAGTGGGCAGAATTTGTTCCATTTAACGGCTTCCGTATGGACTTTGAGATCGACTTTAACCACCCAGCTATTGAATCTGATGAGCAACGTTTGTTGTTTGATTTCTCTTCACAAGGTTTTGTGAAAGAAATTTCTCGCGCTCGTACTTTCGGCTTCATGCGCGACATTGAGTATCTACAATCTCAAAACCTAGTACTTGGTGGTAGCTTTGATAATGCTATCGTACTTGACGAATACCGAATTCTTAATGAAGAGGGTCTACGTTTTGACAATGAGTTCGTAACTCATAAAGTACTAGATGCGATTGGTGACTTGTACATGTGTGGACACGCTATTATTGGTGAGTTTCGTGCATACAAATCAGGTCACGGCCTAAACAACCAACTACTACGTGCAGTACTTGCTGACGCAGAAGCTTGGGAATGGGCAACATTCGAAGAAGAAGTAGGCTCTCCTGTTGCATTTGCTGAACCAGGAATGGTTCTAGCGTAATTGTTGTTTACAGCAATATAAGATTTCGAAAACCAGGTCATTGACCTGGTTTTTTTGTATCTATTTTCCAGATACAGTGTCGTCAACATCCGAAAGTTGTCTCCCAATGAGCTGCAGTCTGGCTAATCCATCAGCAATTAGAAAGAAAAGTTCCAAGCACATCAAACAAATGGGGTTATAAATGGTTGTTGGTGTGAAAATTACTTACACTAAAGGGCATTAATTTTAACTCAAGCCTTGAAAACTCTACTCTCAAGTACAATATCAAAGATACTAGATTTATCTCAGTATCCTTGGTTAGTAACTGAAGACTAGTTCATAGCTAGTAGAGACACTGACGGCATTTAAAATAGATCGCGGACGATCTGAGAACGAAGAGATTCCAAGCACATGATTACTAAGCTGCTGACAAAGGTAATTGGCAGTCGCAATGACAGAACACTGCGCCGCCTTAGAAAAATTGTAAAAGAAATTAATAACTTCGAACCAACGTTTGAAGCACTTTCAGACGAAGAACTAAAAGCAAAAACGGTTGAATTTCGTGAGCGCTTAGATAAAGGTGAATCGCTAGACCAACTTCTACCTGAAGCATTTGCTACGGTACGTGAAGCGTCTAAGCGTGTTTACGGCATGCGTCACTTTGACGTGCAAATGATTGGTGGCATGGTTCTAAATGCTGGCCAAATTGCAGAAATGCGTACTGGTGAAGGTAAGACTCTTACAGCAACCCTACCAGCTTATCTTAACGCCCTACCTAGCAAAGGTGTTCACGTAGTAACGGTGAACGACTACCTAGCGAAGCGTGATGCGGAAACAAACCGCCCATTATTTGAATTCCTTGGTATGACTGTTGGCGTAAACGTGCCAAACATGGCTCCACCAGAGAAGAAAGAAGCGTACCAAGCGGATATCCTATACGGAACAAACAACGAGTTTGGCTTCGATTACCTACGTGACAACATGGCTTTCCGTACTGAAGATCGTGTTCAACGTGAGCGCTTCTTTGCTGTTGTCGATGAGGTTGACTCAATCTTAATCGATGAAGCTCGTACTCCACTTATTATCTCTGGCCCAGCTGAAGATAGTTCAGATCTTTACACGCGTATTAACACGTTGATCCCTAACCTTGAGCGCCAAGATAAAGAAGATTCTGAAGAGTACCGTGGTGAAGGTCACTACACCATGGACGAGAAATCGAAACAGGTTCACCTGACTGAAAACGGTCAAGAATTTGTAGAAGAGCTAATGGTCAAAAACGGCCTGATGGAAGAGGGTGACACGCTTTACTCTCCAACTAATATCAGCCTATTGCACCATGTTAATGCAGCGCTGCGTGCACACGTACTGTTTGAGAAAGACGTCGACTACATCGTTACTGAAGAAGGCGAAGTGGTTATCGTTGATGAACATACTGGTCGTACTATGCCAGGTCGTCGTTGGTCTGAAGGTTTACACCAAGCTGTTGAAGCTAAAGAAGGTGTGAAGATTCAGAATGAAAACCAGACGCTAGCATCGATTACATTCCAGAACTTCTTCCGTCTATACGAAAAACTGTCAGGTATGACAGGTACAGCCGATACAGAAGCTTTCGAATTTCAGTCTATCTACGGCCTAGAAACAGTGGTTATCCCAACCAACAAGCCTATGGTTCGTAACGATATGCCAGATGTGGTTTATCGTACCGAAGAAGACAAGTTCAATGCGATCATTGAAGACATCAAAGACCGTGTAGCTGCTGGTCAGCCATCATTGGTTGGTACGGTTTCTATCGAGAAGTCTGAACTACTGTCTAACGCACTGAAAAAAGCAAAAATTAAGCACAGCGTTCTAAATGCTAAATTCCACGAAATGGAAGCAGAGATCGTTGCACAAGCTGGTATGCCGAGTGCGGTAACTATCGCAACTAACATGGCTGGTCGTGGTACCGATATCGTATTAGGTGGTAGCTGGCAGGCACAAGTTGAGAAGCTAGAGAATCCAACCAAAGAGCAGATCGAGAAGATCAAAGCTGACTGGAGAGTAATCCACGATAAAGTGCTTGAGTCAGGTGGTCTGCACATCATTGGTACTGAGCGTCATGAATCTCGCCGTATCGACAACCAGCTACGTGGTCGTTCTGGTCGTCAAGGTGATGCGGGTTCTTCTCGTTTCTACCTATCAATGGAAGATTCTCTGCTACGTATCTTCACATCGGATCGTATGGCTGGTCTTATCCAAAGTGGTATGGACGAAGGCGAAGCGATCGAATCTAAGATGCTTTCTCGCTCAATTGAAAAAGCACAACGTAAAGTTGAAGGTCGTAACTTCGATATTCGTAAGCAGCTTCTTGAGTACGATGATGTAGCCAATGACCAACGTAAAGTGGTTTATGAGCTTCGTGATGAACTGATGAGCTCTGACGATATCAGCGAGATGATCGAACACAACCGTGAAGATGTATTGGCATCAGTGATTGATGAATACATCGCACCTCAGTCTCTTGAAGATATGTGGGATATCGCGGGTCTGCAAGATCGTCTGAAGAATGACTTCGATCTAGACTTTGATATTCAAGGTTGGTTAGACGAAGACGACAAGCTTTATGAAGAAGCATTGCGTGAGCGTATTCTTGCTATGGCGGTTGATTCGTACAAACAGAAAGAAGAAGTGGTTGGTGCTCAAGTACTGCGTAACTTCGAGAAATCTGTGATGCTACAAACGCTAGACGGCCTTTGGAAAGAGCACTTGGCTGCGATGGATCACCTTCGTCAAGGTATCCACTTACGTGGTTATGCTCAGAAGAACCCGAAACAAGAGTACAAGCGCGAGTCGTTTGAACTGTTTGAAGGCCTACTAGATGTACTGAAAACAGACGTTGTTACCATCCTTTCTAAAGTGCGCGTTCAGCAACAAGAAGAAGTTGAAAAGATGGAAGCTCAACGTCAAGCTCAAGCTGAAGAAGCGGCGCGTCGTGCACAAGCGCAACATGCAACAGCTGAAAACCAGCTAGCTGACGATGAAGCTGAAGCGGCATCTCCACAAACGGTAGTGCGTGACGAGCGTAAAGTTGGCCGTAACGAGCCATGCCCATGTGGTAGCGGTAAGAAGTACAAGCAGTGTCACGGTAAAATCGCGTAAGTTTAATGAATCGTTGCTGTAGCGCATGATAGCTGCGTTGGTGGTACTCACTTACAGTCGTAAGCTCCGTGCCACCGCCTTGCTCTCATACACTACAACTTAGCTTCATAAAACTGACAAATAGAATATAAAGAGTCGCTTAGGCGGCTCTTTTTGTATGTAAATTTCATGGCTTACTTTGTTACGCAAGGAAGTTGTCATTCCCTATAGCGAGGAGTGAGCGTAGTAGGGAATCTTGTTTAGTTAGGCTCGCGTAGTTTTAGATCCCCAACTCAGTCGTTCCTCTTTCTTGAGGATGACGTATTTAGGGACTATGTGAGTTCAGCGTTTTATTAAGGAACACCATCAATGAAAAGAATCCATATCGTAGCGGGTATTATCTTCAATCAAGATAAGTCACAGGTCTTTATCACTAAGCGTCCAGATGACAAGCACAAAGGTGGCTTCTGGGAATTTCCAGGTGGCAAGGTTGAAGAGGGCGAAACTATTGAGCAAGCGATGACTCGCGAGCTTGATGAAGAGGTCGGTATCAAGGTGACCGAGCAGTCTCTGTTTGAGCATCTTGAATTTGATTACACGGATAAGTCACTTAAGTTCGATTTCATTCTCGTGACTGATTTTGAAGAGCAGCCTTATGGTAAAGAAGGTCAGCAAGGTGAATGGGTAAGCCTAGAATCATTGAATCAATACGCCTTCCCAGAGGCAAATGTGCCAATTTTAGAGCGAGTAATAAAAGAGTTTTCGTAATTGCTAGCCTGAGTTTGAGATTGTTGTTAGTTTAAAGAGATTAATCGATTGAACGTTGCTGCAAGAGATAAGTGGCAACGGTAACCAAAACAATGGAGATATTCGCAGTGGTAAGAATTGCAATTGCAGGAGCAGCGGGCCGCATGGGCCGCAACTTGGTGAAAGCCGCTCATCATAATTCAGAAGCAAGTGTTGGAGCTGGTTCAGAGCGTCCAGAGTCATCTTTGGTCGGCGTAGATGTCGGCGAGTTATGCGGTGAAGGTCGTTTTGATGTTGCTTTAGTCGATGATTTGTCTAAAGCCATCGAAGAGTTTGATGTGATTGTCGATTTTACTGCCCCTGTTAGCACATTAGCGAATATTGAACTTTGTAAACGTCACGGTAAAAAACTGATCATCGGTACAACGGGCTTCTCTGAAGAAGAGAAGCAGGTGATTGATGCTGCTTCAAAAGAGATGGCTATCGTAATGGCACCTAACTACAGCGTTGGTGTGAACCTGGTCTTTAAGCTGCTAGAGAAGGCCGCTAAAGTGATGGGCGATTACTGTGATGTCGAGATCGTTGAGGCTCATCACCGTCATAAAGTCGATGCACCGTCAGGTACTGCGATTGGTATGGGCGAAGCTATTGCGGGTGCTATGGGCAACGAGCTGAACGATGTAGCTGTATGGTCACGCGAGGGTATTACTGGCGAGCGCACTAAAGATGAGATTGGTTTCGCGACGATTCGTGCCGGTGACATTATTGGTGAACACACCGCTATGTTTGCTGATATCGGTGAACGAGTGGAAATTACCCATAAAGCCACTGATCGAATGACCTTTGCTAATGGCGCAATCAAGGCCGCGGTTTGGTTAAATGATAAACCAGCAGGCTTTTATACCATGACGGATGTGCTTGGTTTGAATGACCTATAAATAGATATTTATGCGCTGGCAATTGCCGGCGCTTTCTTTATTTGGTGCCTTTTCCTTAGTAATCTCACTTCTCCGATCTTCCTTCTACTTTCTTCTTATCGCCTTTTTGACTCCATTTCTATGCTGTTTATGTGGTCTTTAGTATGTTTTTTGTTTTAGATCTTTAAATTGTCATGTTTTCTCTTGGTATTTATCGATTGCGTTTTGTTGCTGATATTTTTATCACTCTATGGTTGGCTAAAATGAGGGGTGAAAATTAGAAAATCGTAATATTCGAGCTAAATGCGTATGAAAGTTGAACTTTTGGAGCTTTGAGGGGGTAAATTGAATTAGTCCTTACAAATGTTTAATTTCTTTTGAGTTAAATGTTGACACGTATCACGCAGATCACTAAAATACCGCCAATTTGTCTAATTTCCATAAACACGCAGTTTTTGGTGTTGCAGGAAGGTAGATTTGCAAATTAAATCAATTTTAATGCATTTTTATTTCTGGAGGTTGTCTTGAAGAAGTCAGCACTACTCGTCCTAGAAGATGGGACAGTATTTCACGGTGAAGCCATTGGCGCTGTAGGTTCTGCAGTTGGTGAAGTCGTTTTTAATACCTCGATGACGGGGTACCAAGAAATCCTCACTGATCCTTCCTATTCTCAACAAATCGTTACCCTTACTTACCCTCACATTGGCAATACCGGAACCAATTCCGAAGACGAAGAATCTTCTTCAATCCACGCTCAAGGCCTTGTGATTCGCGATCTCCCTCTAATCGCTTCTAACTTCCGTAATGAACAATCCCTTTCTGATTACCTTAAGTCGCAAAACGTTGTTGGTATCGCTGATATTGATACTCGTAAGTTGACGCGTATTCTTCGTGAAAAAGGCGCACAGAACGGTTGTATTGTAGCTGGCTCTTCAGTAAACGACGGAAACCTAGACGAAGCTTTGGCTCTAGCTAAAGCAAAAGAATTCCCTGGCCTGAAAGGTATGGACCTTGCGAAAGAAGTTACAACAAAAGAAGCGTATCAATGGAAACAAGGTTCGTGGACGCTTACGGGTGGACTTCCTGAAGCGAAAGCAGACTCAGAATTGCCATACCACGTTGTTGCTTATGACTTCGGTGCAAAACGAAACATCCTACGAATGCTTGTTGACCGCGGCTGCCGCCTAACGGTTGTTCCTGCTGAGACTTCAGCTGAAGAAGTACTTGCTCTGAACCCAGACGGTGTTTTCCTTTCAAACGGCCCTGGTGACCCAGAACCATGTACTTACGCAATTGAAGCGACAAAAGTGTTCCTAGAAAAAGGCTTACCAATCTTCGGTATCTGTCTAGGTCACCAGATTCTTGCTCTTGCGTCAGGCGCTAAGACAGTGAAGATGAAGTTTGGTCACCACGGTGCAAACCACCCGGTTAAAGATTTAGATCGTGATGTTGTGATGATTACTTCGCAAAACCACGGCTTTGCTGCTGACGAAGAAACCCTTCCAGAGACACTACGTGCAACGCACAAATCACTATTTGATGGTTCTCTACAAGGTATTCACCGTACAGACAAACCAGCATTCAGCTTCCAAGGTCACCCTGAAGCAAGCCCAGGTCCAGAAGACGCAGCGCCGTTATTCGACCACTTTATTGAACTAATCAAACAGCACACAGCGTAATTCGGAGTAGTAGACAATGCCAAAACGTACTGACATTAAAAGTATTCTTATTCTAGGTGCTGGCCCGATCGTTATCGGCCAAGCATGTGAGTTCGATTACTCTGGTGCTCAAGCTTGTAAAGCGCTTCGCGAAGAAGGTTACCGAGTTATTCTTGTAAACTCGAACCCAGCGACAATCATGACTGACCCAGATATGGCAGATGCAACTTACATCGAGCCTATCCAATGGGAAGTTGTGCGTAACATCATCGCTAAAGAGAAGCCTGATGCAGTTCTACCTACTATGGGTGGCCAAACTGCATTGAACTGTGCTCTAGACCTAGAAAAGCACGGCGTTCTTGAAGAGTTCGGTGTTGAAATGATTGGTGCAACGGCTGACGCTATCGATAAAGCAGAAGACCGTTCACGCTTCGATAAAGCAATGAAAGCAATTGGCCTTGAGTGTCCAACTGCTGATACAGCGAAAACGATGGAAGAAGCTTACAAAGTTTTAGACATGGTTGGCTTCCCTTGTATCATTCGTCCATCGTTCACGATGGGTGGTACTGGTGGCGGTATCGCTTACAACAAAGAAGAATTTGAAGAAATCTGTCGTCGTGGTTTGGATCTATCTCCAACTAATGAACTTCTTATCGATGAATCACTTATCGGTTGGAAAGAGTACGAGATGGAAGTGGTTCGTGACAAAAACGACAACTGCATCATCGTATGTGCGATTGAAAACTTCGACCCAATGGGTATTCACACAGGTGACTCAATCACTGTGGCTCCAGCTCAAACGCTGACAGATAAAGAATACCAACTAATGCGTAACGCATCTCTAGCAGTACTGCGTGAGATTGGTGTTGAAACAGGTGGTTCAAACGTACAGTTTGGTATCAACCCGAAAGATGGCCGTATGGTTATCATCGAAATGAACCCACGTGTATCTCGCTCTTCTGCACTAGCATCTAAAGCAACAGGTTTCCCAATCGCTAAGATTGCAGCGAAACTGGCTGTTGGTTTCACGCTAGACGAGCTAATGAATGACATCACTGGCGGCGCAACTCCAGCATCATTCGAACCAACAATCGACTACGTAGTAACTAAGATTCCTCGTTTTAACTTCGAGAAGTTTGCAGGTGCTAACGACCGCCTAACGACGCAAATGAAGTCGGTTGGTGAAGTTATGGCTATCGGCCGTAACCAACAAGAATCTCTACAAAAAGCACTTCGCGGCCTAGAAGTTGGCGCGACTGGTTTTGACGAAATGGTGGACCTAGACGCACCAGATGCTCTAACGACTATCCGTCACGAACTTAAAGAAGCTGGCGCAGAGCGTATTTGGTACATCGCTGACGCATTCCGTGCTGGTATGTCGGTAGATGGTGTATTCAACCTAACGCAAATCGACCGTTGGTTCCTAGTTCAAATCGAAGACATCGTTAAGCTAGAGCAAGAACTTAAAGCGAAAGGCTTTGCTGGTCTAAATAAAGACGAGCTAAACAAGCTTAAGCGTAAAGGTTTTGCTGATGCGCGCCTATCTAAGATTCTAGGTGTAGCGGAAAGCGAAATCCGTCGTCTACGTGACCAATACGATATCCACCCGGTATACAAGCGTGTAGATACGTGTGCAGCTGAGTTCTCTTCAGATACGGCTTACATGTACTCATCTTACGATGACGAGTGTGAAGCAAACCCAACAGACAAAGAAAAAATCATGATTCTAGGCGGCGGTCCAAACCGTATCGGCCAAGGCATTGAATTTGACTACTGTTGTGTACACGCATCACTAGCGCTACGTGAAGATGGCTACGAAACTATCATGGTTAACTGTAACCCTGAGACAGTTTCTACAGACTACGATACGTCTGACCGTCTGTACTTCGAACCAGTAACTCTGGAAGACGTACTAGCAATCGCTCGTGTTGAGAAGCCAAAAGGCGTTATCGTTCAGTACGGTGGTCAAACGCCACTTAAACTGGCACGTGCTCTTGAAGCTGCTGGCGTACCAATCATCGGTACTAGCCCAGACGCAATCGACCGTGCAGAAGACCGTGAGCGTTTCCAAGTTGCTGTAGACCGTCTAGGCCTACTTCAACCAGAAAACGCGACAGTAACAACAATGGAGCAAGCGGTAGAGAAATCTCGTGAAATCGGCTTCCCACTTGTTGTACGTCCTTCTTACGTACTTGGTGGTCGTGCGATGGAAATCGTATACGACGAGCAAGACCTACGTCGCTACTTCAACGAAGCAGTTAGCGTATCAAACGAATCTCCAGTACTACTTGATAGCTTCCTAGATGACGCTGTTGAAGTAGACGTAGATGCGATTTGTGACGGTGAGCGCGTTGTAATCGGCGGTATTATGGAGCACATCGAGCAAGCGGGTGTTCACTCTGGTGACTCAGCATGTTCTCTTCCTGCATACACGCTAAGCCAAGAAATCCAAGACGTAATGCGCGAGCAAGTTGAAAAGCTAGCGTTCGAGTTGGGTGTTCGTGGTCTGATGAACACGCAGTTTGCTGTTAAGAACAATGAAGTGTACCTAATCGAGGTTAACCCTCGTGCAGCACGTACGGTTCCATTCGTATCTAAAGCAACTGGTGCGCCAATCGCTAAGATTGCCGCTCGTGTAATGGCGGGTCAATCTCTAGAGTCTCAAGGCTTTACGAAAGAAATCATCCCACCTTACTACTCAGTGAAAGAAGTTGTACTTCCATTCAACAAGTTCCCTGGTGTTGACCCACTGTTAGGCCCAGAAATGCGCTCTACTGGTGAAGTTATGGGTGTTGGTGCGACGTTCGCAGAAGCATACTCTAAAGCTGAATTGGGTTGTGGTAACATCTACCCAGAAGGCGGTCGTGCACTTCTTTCTGTTCGCGAAGGCGACAAAGAGCGTGTTGTTGACCTAGCATCTAAACTATCTAAGCTTGGTTACCAGCTAGACGCAACTCACGGTACTGCGGTTATCCTTGGCGAAGCGGGCATCAACCCACGTCTAGTAAACAAGGTACACGAAGGTCGTCCTCACATTCTTGACCGTATCAAGAACAACGAGTATACGTACATCGTGAACACTGCAGCTGGCCGTCAAGCGATTGAAGATTCTAAAGTTCTTCGTCGTGGCGCGTTGGCTGAGAAAGTTAACTACACGACGACGCTAAATGCTGCATTTGCGACTTGTATGGCGCACACTGCAGACGCGAAAACGTCAGTAACTTCAGTTCAAGAACTGCACGCACAGGTTAAAGCTTCTCTAGCTTAATTGACTAACGTGTATCGCTGCTAAGCGGATATAAATGCTCAAAGCCCACTCTTCGGAGTGGGCTTTTTTATGTCTGTCATCTGGTGTCGGTTAAATAGTGAAAATCTGGTGATGGCTAAATGATGAAAATTTGGAATAGGTTACAATCTTGTGTTTCGTTGTTGATTGTTTGCTCACGGTGGTAAGTTGTCGCTTCACGAGAATTTAAGGCGTTGGGTATATGGAAATCACTCTAGAAATATTGGCTATCTTGTTTGTTGTTGCAACGGCAGCAGGCTTTATTGATGCAATGGCTGGCGGCGGTGGACTATTGACTCTACCAGCATTGCTAGCGGCTGGAGTACCACCAACGCAGGCATTGGCAACCAACAAACTTCAAAGTTCTTTTGGCAGCTTCTCCGCCAGTTGGTATTTCGTGCGCAACGGTATCGTCAGCATCAAAGAGATGCGCCTTGCTATCTTTTGTACCTTTATTGGCTCTGCAATTGGCGCTGAGTTAGTCCAGCACATTGATGCGAGCCTACTGACCAGTGTTATCCCACTGCTGCTTATCGCTATCTCTCTCTATTTCCTGTTGGCACCCCAAACTAGAGCGTCTGAAGGAAAACAGAAGATCTCTGAGGCGATGTTTGCTCTGTGTATTGGTGGCGGCGTGGGTTTCTATGATGGCTTTTTTGGCCCAGGAACAGGTTCTATCTTCACCGTCTGCTTTGTTGCTATTGGTCACTTCTCGTTAGTCGATGCTACGGCGCGTACTAAAGTACTTAACTTTACCTCGAATATCGCTGCCTTAATTTTCTTTATTTTGGCTGGTTTGCCTATTTGGGAGTTGGGATTAGTGATGGCGGTCGGTGGATTTATGGGCGCTCAGCTTGGCGCTAAAGTGGTGGTGACAAAAGGGCAGAAATGGATTCGCCCCCTTGTGATCGTGATGTCGATGCTAATGGCGTCTAAACTGCTTTGGGAACAGCATCAACAATGGATTCTATCAGTGTTTTAACTCGTGGAGACTGGTAACTATTTGGTCTGACACAGATATGAATCGGCCGAATCAAGCCTGCTAATTCGGTGAAGCTATACAGATATTGAGGCTCAATATTGAGTGTTTTTACGATAGAGAGCGGGATCAACGCTGGCCCAGTCCCGCCCAATGCAAGTTGCGCCGCTGCGGTGTAGGCATCCATCTCCATCAAGGGTTTGATACCAAATTTTTCTAATACAGAAAGTTGATAAGAATTGGCTGGATTGGTCATGTCGTTAGTGATGACCATTGGAGGGAGATCCGTTAGCGGCGACTTACTCACTATGTAAAACGGTTCATCAAAAAGATGGAAGGTCATCAACCCATGATGTGGTGGCAGTAAGCCAGCACACAACCCCAAGGTCGCCTTGCCGGACTGCACCCGTTCGATAATTCTCGGCGTGTGGTTGGTGGTAATGGTGATGTACTTATCTTGCTGGATAAATTGGCCCATCATCTCACCTAAATAACCGGCTATCAGAGACTTATTGCTGTCTAGGGTGATGAGAGTGGTATCTTCCAACTCTTGCTGTTCATAAATAAGCCCACGAAGTTCATTGAATGTCGGGCCAATACTCTCGATTAATGCTATCGCATCTGGCGTGAGTTTTATCTGTCGGCCACTCGGTTCAATGAGCTTTTTACCTAGCTTCTTTTCTAAATTCGCAATCCGTTTGCTGACCGCTGATTGGCTGATATAAAGCAAACTGCCTGTGCGGCTCATGGTCTTTGCTTTACTCAATATCAGTAGAGTTTCGATTCCTTCGAGTAGCATTGGGTTATATTCATGAAAGTTGGGAATGATTGTTTCAACTTACCTCAAACAACATTCATTCTCTAGTCTTGAGATCATAGATATCAATCAAGCTAGGAGTTTTGAAGCTAGCCCGTCAGCTAACTAGTTAGTTTAGGTTCTCTTAACTAGACTCGCGATGCGCTGACCAAAATAGAAAGCAGTCTGAAGATCGTTACTGTTGATGTGACTATTGGTGCTATCTGCCGTCTCATCTTCACTGGCGACCAAACCAATGCTTGACCCTGTGCGATTCAAACCTAAGTCATCAATGTGCTTTGAGATATCAAGCCCAGCCCAAATCATGCCATGCTGACAGGCCAGAGTGAAAAAGCTCAACAAGGTTTGTTGCTGCTCACCGTTAAGGCTGCCGCCAGTGGTAAAGCCTGCTGCGAGTTTATTTCGCCATGCTTTCTTACAATAGCTATCACTACTTGCATCCATAAAGCTCTTAAACTGCGCGGCTGGTGAACCCATATAAGTCGGGGAGCCAAAGATAATGGCGTCACAGCTGTCTAATGACTTGAGCTTATCATCATTGTCATACCTTCCTTCGACCACTTCAGAAGATAGCACTTCGACAAGGAGTACTGAGTTAGGTTGTTGAGTGTTAATGCCTTCAGCGATTGTCTCAGCAACTTGCTTAGTTGTTCCATTCTTAGAGAAGAAAACAATGCCCACTTTACCAATACTCATCTTGAACTCCCTTTTGCCAATGTTAGTAAATACATTTATTTATAAAGCTATTTGTTTATTAATATAGCCTGCGAATTAGATAAGTAAACAAAAAACATTACTAACATCTTGGCTAATGGACTAACCAAATTGAGTGTTAGGAAAAGAAGGGATCTTTGAAGAGTGGAAATCGAGGGTATCAGTGATTTGAAACCGGATTAAAAAAGGCCCCTTTGCGGAGCCTTTCTCTTTGTAACGATAGCTTATTTGATGGCGAAGGTCGGCAATGATAACTTCCAGATATATCGTAGAGCGATGGCACTGAGTTGTTTTAGCTATTTCAGGAATTGCTGATAATTCATGCTACAACTGCTTGTTTCTTTGGTGAGAAGAGCGCACTACTTTCAGCAGTTGTCGTCTTCTATACCTTTCCATGAATGTTGCACTTATGATCTGAAATCAGGCCTAGTTACTTATCTGTTTTGTTGTCTTCAGTGGCGTTGTTGCCTAAATTAGTTGAACCTTTTCCAAGTCCTGTGATCTGATCATTT